>CAZGUR010000108.1:4719-10320 GCA_964529295.1 uncultured Rikenellaceae bacterium
CAGCTGGAAAAACCTGCGAACAGCAGATATATGAACCTCCTCAACAGCAGCAAGGTAATCCTTTTTAGCCTCTTCATACTTGAGGGGTTCAATTTCCTTCTGCCATTTGAATTCATTAAACCTGAAAAGGGGCTGGTTATAGTTTATGCTTACAGGAGTTGATATGTATTGCTGTGTTGAGCCATCCGTACTGATAACATCAAAACGCCTGAAGTCGGATTCAAGGGACACGCTGCCACCTGTCAGGCCTATATTCTGGGAAAGAGAGAGCCGGCCTGAGACACTGTTTGTATTCTTCTCAACATAATATTCACTACCTGTACTGTAGTCATATTCCTTCTCATATATCCTGTTATATTCGGGCAGGGTACCGGTAAAGGTAAGTGAAGGAAGGTATTCCGCCTTGAATGTGCGAAACTGCCAGTAGTTGGCCCTGAACATATGTTTGGCCAGTATGGCCTGCAGTGACTGTTCCTCTGCCAGCACAAGTACCTCATCCAGTGTCAGCCTTTTGAAGTCCTGTGAATGTATTATACCGGCTGAGCTTATAAAAAATATAACTGCCAGTGAAAAAATAACGCGTTTCATCTGTTTGAAATTTTTAATTTGCAAGCTTGGTTCAGGTCGGTTCATTTACTGATTGATTTTTTTATTCGTACCTGAGTGATTCAATGGGGTCTCTCTCTGAAGCCCTTTTAGCAGGTGAGTACCCGAAAATAACACCAACCGCTGCGGATACACCAAAGGCTATTATGACAGAGAAGGGAGATACTATTGTAAGTATACCGGCAATTTCATTTATCAGCCTTGACAGGATAACTCCCAGGAATATACCTATGAGTCCGCCCGTCACACTGATAAGCACCGCTTCAGAAAGGAACTGTACCACTATATCCATCTTTTTTGCCCCTATGGCCATGCGTGTACCTATCTCCTTTATCCGCTCCATCACCGATGCAAACATAATATTCATTATGCCTATACCTCCCACCACCAGTGAGATGCTGGCTATTGCGCCAAGCACTATATTAAAAATGTCCTTCGTTCTCTGCTGCTGCTTGAGGAGCAGTTCAGGTACCGTTATCTCAAAATCCTTCACGCCCTGGTGCCTCCTGAGTATCATACGGCTGAGCACTTCGGTCGAAGGTTGGATATTCTCAGTCTCATCCACCTGTACCACTATCCTGTCAAGCTGGTGATAATTGGTTGAAGATGACTGTCCGGGATCCGACCCCCCCCCGGACACTGTGATTCTTCCGTGTCCCATAATAACCCTGGTGGATGCCTGTGTAACAAGCTTTTTATTAAGCAGCTCCCTGTTCTGGTACCTCATCAGCATCGTTTTAACAGGGATATAGATATTATCATTATACACATTCACCCCTGCCTCTTCAAAGCCTGTAAGGTCTACATTCGTCCTTTCCAGCACCCCTATCACCTTAAGCCATACGCCATCAAATTTGATGTACTGCCCAATGGGATCGACCTGGCTGAAAAACTTAGCCCTGATATTGGCACCAATAAGGCAGACCTGTACACCGTGCTCCTCCTGGAAATCATTAAAATAATTGCCGTGGTTCAGTGGCAGGTTATACAGATCAAAATAATCATTCTTTACACCAACCAGTTTGGCAGAATAATTCATGCCGTTAAGAACCACCGTTGAGTTATATGATATCTCGGGGCTTATCCTTTTCATTGAGGGCAGGACAGCCTTTATGGCCTCCATATCCCTCAGTGTGAGTCCGGGTGAGAATTTTTTCTGTTGTTTTTCACCCTCTTCACCGGAAGACTCCTGGGTTTCGATTATAGGGTTAATAAGTATATTGTTCACCCCAACCATCTTGATCTGCTCCAGTATCTCCTGCTGGGCCCCTTTTCCAATAGCCAGCATACTGATAACAGCGGCCACACCGAAAATTATTCCGAGGGCAGTAAGCACTGATTTGAGTTTATTAGCCAGTATTGCTTCAAAGGCAATAATAACGTTATGGAAATATCTTTTTATCATATCAATAAACTTAAAAGTTTAAACAGGCACCCGGAATTATCATTGCATATCGGTCTGTTCCTGCCTGACAACTGTTTCCGGACTTCCTTCCTGTCCTCCCCGGCCCTGAACCGAGCTCCTCATCTTCTCCCTCTCCTCTTCACTCATATTCTGAAAACGCTCCCTCATCTCGGGGCTCATCTGCCGCCTACCCTGCCTGTTGTTCTGCTGCTCAATAATCTCTTTCTCCTTCTTCCTTTCTTCTTCCATCCTCAGTCTTTTCTTTTCCCTGATTACCTCTTTCAGTTCCTCGCCCTCTGTCTTAAATTCCTCAGCCTCTTCGGGCATACTCAGAAAAAGCAAATCGCCTTCTTCAACCCCTTCTTCAATAATCACCCGGTTTTCATTGGAGGGTCCCAGTACTACGATCTGCCTGACCCTGTTCTTCCTGTAAACATAAGGTATGCTGTCTTCGGTAGCATGCACACACTCAAGGGGTATGGATACAACATCATCATATGAGTCGGTTACTATCTGGTTGCCTGTGGTCATGGACGGACGGAGTATCGACTCCACCTCATCGAGTTTAATTATTACCTCAAACACCTTGGCATCAGTGTTTGGCAGTTGTTCGCCTATATTGGCAACACTAATAACCTTGCCGGTATAATTTTTTCCCGGGAAGGCATCAACACCTATCCTCACTTCCTGTCCCTCATCTACCTTACTAATATCTATCTCGTTAATATAGGTTTTGGATATCATGGACGAGAAATCCGGCAGTGTAGCCACAATGGGGTCCCACGGACTGATACTTGATCCTACTTTACGTTTCTCCCCTCCCCATTCTCTCTTATAGATAACCATTCCCGGTGCAGGTGCAGTTACAGTAAACTCTGCCAGCACATCCTGCATATCCTGAACTGTCTGTCTCTGTTTTCTCAGCTCCAGGCTTGCTTCTCTCATATCAGCCCTTGCCTGTTGCTCTTTCAACTCATAATTCTTTACTGCCTGCTCATATGCCCTCTCCGCTTTGTCAAGGTTGATCCTGTTCTGGCGTATGGTTGTTGGAGGCTCATATTTTGACTGCTCGAGTGTTATCTCCGCCTCTTCCATATTGAATTTAAGGTTAAGCAGGTCATCCCTCAGATCGCCCAGGGTTATTGTAGTGTCAAGCTTTTTCATCTCATAATCATTCTCCATCTGCTCCAGCTCATCCAGCTCATCCTTCAGGCTGTTATCAGCTTCAGACCTGTCGAGTGTAGCCACATAATCGCCTTTCTGCACAACCGTTCCTTCCGGGATAAGGTCTTGTATTGTTATATTCCTGAATCTCATATTCCTGCCTCCCAGTCCCTCGGGCCCTTCTATATCTGTTGAATTTTCAGCCTGCAATTCACCTGTTGTTGATACAAGGATTTCAAATTTACCCTTTGTGGCTTCGGCAAAAAGCTGACCTGTTTCATCCTTCTTCGTAAGACGGTTAAAAATTATCAGTCCGATTATTGCAACTGCCACTACTATTCCTGAGATAATTAATGTCTTCTTCATTATTTTTTAAAATTTAAACCAATCAAAAAACTGTCCGAAATTATTAAAAAAAAGACCTGTATTACTTACTGTAATAATATTAAAAGCCTATTTAACAATAATTAACAGTGAAATCATTATTTTGTTCCACCATATTTATTGACAAAGCTTAAGAGGCTTTTATTCCGTAAAAATCAAATTAGTATTGCTCAGACCTGCTTTTTAACAATTTTTATAATACGTGCGGCCAGGTTATCGGCATCTTCTTTTGTTCTGCCTTCGGAGTAAATCCTTAATATGGGCTCTGTATTTGACTTTCTCACCTGCACCCATCCTGTTTTATTTTCAAGCAGCAGACCATCTTCACGACTTACCACCTCACCGGATAACTCCCTGTCTATCTCCTTGATTATTAAATCAGCATCACTGTCCTCAGACAGTTCAACCCTGTTTTTGGAAATAACATAAGATGGATATGCTTTCCTGAGCTCCGAGCAGCTCTTACCACTCTCTGCCATCAGTGAAAGGAATATGGCTATCCCGGCAAGGGCATCACGTCCGTAATGAAGGGGAGGATAAATAACACCACCATTGCCTTCGCCTCCTAGTACGGCATTTACCTCTTTCATCTTTGCCACCACATTCACTTCACCCACTGCCGAAGCATGCCATCTGCCACCATGATTTTCAGTTATATCCCTCAGGGCCCTGCTTGATGACATATTACTTACGGTGTCACCTCCTTTTTTCGACAGTATATAATCGGCGCAGGCCACAATAGTGTATTCCTCGTTAAAGCTTGTTCCATCCTCGGAAATAACTGCCAGCCTGTCAACATCAGGATCCACCACAAAACCAACATCGGCATTATTACTCAGCACGGCAGCGGAAAGGTCCCTTAGATTCTCAGGCAGCGGCTCTGGGTTATGTGGAAAAATACCCGTTGGCCGGGTATAAAGCTCCACCACCTTACTCACCCCCAGCTTTTCCAGCAGCTCAGGCAATACCAGTCCGCCCACTGAGTTAACACAGTCCACAGCCACGGTAAAGCCACGGCTTTTTATTTTTTCAACATTGATACCGGGCATGGCAAGAACCAACTCAATATGTTTGGCATGGTAGCCTTTATTTTGACTTATTGAGCCTGTCTGCTCGTATCCGGCAAAGCTGTAATCCATATTTTCCGCTATCTCGAGTATCTGCTCACCATCAGCGGCAGATATAAATTCGCCCTTATCATTAAGCAATTTAAGAGCATTCCATTGCACGGGGTTATGGCTTGCTGTAATTATTATACCCCCATCAGCTTTCTCACCTGTAACCGCTATCTCCACTGTAGGGGTGGTGGCAAGGCCAAGATCAATTACATCAACACCCATTGAGGCAATGGTGCCTGAAACCAGCCTGCTTATCACTTCACCCGTTGGCCTGGCATCCCTGCCCAGGATAAGCCTGCATCTTTTATCCGCTTTACTGCGTAGTATCCATTCACTGTAGGCAGCTGTGAACTTAATAATATCTACCGGGCTGAGTCCCTCACCCGGTCTGCCCCCTATTATTCCCCTTATACCTGATATGGATTTTATTAATGTCATAATTAATTGTTTAGTTCCGTCCGGATTTATTGTGACAAAATTGCAAAAATAATCATTACGATCTTACTTTCAGACTTCTTATAATCCTTCTGCCGGATAACAAAAAGCCGGGAATAAGTAATAATGGATTAATGCACAAATAATCGTAACTTTGCAGTCCGAAATTATAAAACAATGAAGGACAGGCAAAAAAGAGAGAAAAAGGACGGTGCCGGGGACAGGCAAAAAAGAGAGAAAAAGGACGGTGCCGTGAGCAGGCAAAAGAGAGAGAAAAAAGACGGTGCCGGGGACAGGCAAAAAAGAGAGAAAAAAGACGGTGCCGGGGACAGCGAAATGATAAGGCTCAATAAGTACATCTCCAACAGCGGTGTCTGCAGTCGCCGGGATGCCGACAATCTTATCTCCGGGGGGGAGATAAAGGTTAACGGGCAGACGCTTACCGATCTGGGTACAAAGGTGAGTCCTGATGCCAGGGTGGAGTATAAG
>CAZGUR010000109.1:0-10286 GCA_964529295.1 uncultured Rikenellaceae bacterium
TTTTATCTGTCACGCAAGAGTAAAAACGTTTCGGTTAAAGCTGACGGATGGCATCACCGTACAGATGCATTGTCATCTGTAATCGTACTGGCAGGCATAATGCTCAAAGACTATTTCTGGTGGATTGACAGTGCTCTGGGTATTATAATCTCCCTGATGCTGGTATATGCTGCATACGAAATAATCAAAGAATCAATAAACAAGCTCCTGGGTGAAAAACCCAGTGACGAGTTGATCAGTGAAATAAATACGATCATTGATTCTGCATCAGACAGGAAACTTAATCCCCATCATTTCCATATGCATAATTATGTCAATCACCAGGAGATCACCTTCCATGTAATCATTGAAGGTCATATCTCAATAAGGGAAGGGCATGCCCTGGTTACCAGGGTTGAAAATGAAATAAGAGACAAACTGAATATTGAGCCAACCATACATATAGAACCGGAAGATCATGATTAAGCCCGTGTATATCTTAAATGCCTGTTATCCCTTATCACTGATCTGCTGAAGCCGCTCGTAGTTATGGACTATAAATTCCTTTCCATTCATACTGATAAGACCTTCCTCACTGAATTTTTTCAGGATCCTGATCACTGTTTCCGAGCTCATCCCTGATAATTCAGCCAGATCCTTCCTTGATAAAGGCAGATCAAACTCTTTACTCTTGAATATCCTCTCGGAAAGGCAGAGCAGAATATCAGCAAGCCTGCCGAAAGCCTGCTTATGTGTCAGGCAAAAGAAACGGCCGTAGATCTGAACACTGTTTGCACTCAATATATCAATCACCTCCTTGGCAAAAGCAGGGTTCCTGTTCAGCAACTCCCTGAAGAGATTAATATCTATCTGCTTTACTACAGTATCTATATATGTCATGGCTGAATACTGGTATGTATTATATTCCATGGAAACAGAAGCCAGACCAAGCAGATTACCATCAGGTATTATTTTAAGTACAAGGGAATTTGTTCCATTATCCAGGAAAACTTTTGCAAGGCCCTTTTCCACATACATTACCTGCGAAACAAAACTACCCTGCTTACATATGACCTCACCTTTTCTATAATTTATGGTTACCGAATTTTTTTCCAGCAGCTCATTTTCCTCCTCTGTCAGTTTATCAAAACACCTGCAATGATGCGAACTTATGGTACATGCCGTGTACCTTAAAATATCATCCATCCTTTGTTATTTTATTTAGCACAAATATAGGAAA
The DNA here is from genome assembly GCA_964529295.1 of uncultured Rikenellaceae bacterium. Taxonomy (GTDB): domain Bacteria; phylum Bacteroidota; class Bacteroidia; order Bacteroidales; family VadinHA17; genus UBA9300. The sequence goes on from CAZGUR010000109.1 coordinate 1,220, forward strand.
AACTGTTCAAAAAACTGATATAAATCAGTTTTTTTACTATCGCAGAGCAGTCAAATATACTTCTAATGACATAGGCTCGCGTATTGGTAATTAGGCCGAAAACAACAATTTTTACAGCGTTGCAAACAGTGTTGCTGCAATTGTTAATTAATTCACAATAAATCATATATGAAAACAATTATATTCAGCAAGTTAAAACCTTTATTTATCCCCATGCTTACAGCAATCCTTATCATTGGTTGTGCAAAGATCAATAATAAGGATAAGGATACATTGCCTTACGGCAGCTGCGAAGGATGTCATACCGACTATGCTTACCTGCAGGAGGTATATTCCCCGGATACAGCAGCCCCGGCAGGAGGCTGTGGCGGTACAGCTCCTCATTATGAGCCTTATGACAGGGTATATATGTCAGGTGACGGCTATGAAGCATTCAAGTCATCAACCCATGATGCACTTAATTGCACTGATTGTCACAATGGAACGGATAAGACATCTGACAAGGAGCTTGCCCATTCAGGTGATTTCCTGAGTCATCCTTCACAGGAGTATGAGGACAAATGCGGCAGTTGCCATGCTGAAATTGTTGAGGGTTTTTCAACCAGCCTGCACCATGGTACAGGTCAGAAAAGAAAAGTTGCAATGAGAAGCGGTCTGGGCGGGCCTGAAGACTTTAGCCAGTTGCCTCAGCACCAGATAGAAGGGTATAATGCTAATTGCGCCACATGTCACGGTACCTGCGGCAATTGTCATGTTGTCAGACCGCCGATTGCAGGAGGTGGTTTATCTGACGGGCATAATTTCCAGAAGAATCCCGATATGCTAAATACTTGCGTTAGCTGTCATACATCACGCGGAGGACATGCATACCTGGGCGTTGCCCCGGGCACCAAGCCTGATGTGCATCTTACAAAGGCCGGCTTTGAATGTGTGGATTGCCACAGCGGAGCGGAGCTTCATGGCAATGGACTGCCGGTGGATCACAGGTATGAATACAGTGAGCTGCCTGAATGCGAAGACTGTCACGACGAAGCAGAAAATAAGTACCATAATATGCACTATGACGATTTCAACTGTCATGTCTGCCATTCACAGGATTATAATAACTGTGGTGAATGCCATGTGCATGGCGACGGTGCAAGGATTGAATCATACCAGGATTTCAAGATAGCGATGAACCCCATTCCTGAAACCAGACCCGATTTTAAAATGACCCTTGTCAGACGTACCCTTGGAGCCCCGGATAACTGGGAAGTATATGGCATTGATGAATATGACAACTTTGAGGCTTTCCCCACCTACAACTATACAACACCTCATAATATACAGAAATGGACCAGCCGTACTGAAACAGGGGAAGGTGCATGTTATATTAACTGCCATATACGCAATGAAGGTGGTGAAATGATAAATAAAGACCTATACCTTTTTATGGATGACCTGCTGTCATGGGAAGTTGAAGCCACTCAAGGAATCACTGTTGATAATAAATTACCATCAATATGGAAGAAATAAAATAAGCGATTCTTTAACACACAAGAGAACAAACAATTAGTTTTTACACTTAAATATTTAATAATTAAATTATTATGAGAAAGACAAGATTACTATTTTTTAGCGTAATATTCGCTTTGATGATCGTTTCTTCATGTACAAAAGAAGATCCGGTTATTGAATCACAGGTTCTGATTGAACACCTGGAGTCCACGGTCAGTCCCGTTAGCTTTATGCCGTCAATAATAACGGCTGCAGACCTGCAATCTGCAAACGTTACCGGCTCAGCCTATATTATCGATATCAGGGCTGCAGCTGATTATAGTGCAGGACATATTGAAAACGCGGTTAATGTAGCTGCCGGAGATATCCTTAACCATGTTGAGTCGGCAAACCTGTCAGGATACGACAAAATCGCCGTTGTTTGTTATTCAGGTCAGTCAGCAGCATGGGCTACATCACTGCTGAGACTGAAAGGCTTTGATAATGCCTTTTCACTTAAATTTGGTATGGCAGCATGGCACCTCGACTGTGCAGGCTCATGGAACAATAATGTAGGCAACGCCTATTATTCACAGTTTGAAACCACTCCTTATGAAAAAGGAGAAGAGGGTGATCTGCCCGAACTGGCAACAGGCTTCGAGACAGGAGAGCAGATACTTGATGCCCGCGTTGATGCCATCCTTGCTGAAGGTTTTTCACCTGCAGCTATCTCCGCCTCTGATGTGTTTGCAAACCTTGATAATTTTTATATTGTAAATTACTGGCCAGCCAGTCATTATAACGACCCCGGCCATATACCCGGAGCAATGCAGTATACTCCCAAAGAATCGCTTACACTTAGTACTGACCTTAAGACACTGCCAGCAGACAAAACCATAGTTGTTTATTGCTATACCGGCCAGACAAGCGCCTATATGGCAGCTTATCTCCGCCTGATAGGATATAATGCCAAATCACTTACTTATGGAGCCAATGGTATGATCTATGACTATATGCCTGCTTCAAAATGGTCAGAGCCTGCTTCAAGCTATGATGTAGTTACCAAATAATAATATATTCCGGAACGATTCCTTATTCAAATCAGGAATAGACTGATTAAATGGTGTGGATCCTTTATCCACACCATTTTTTCATTGAAGAACATCTAAATAAGATTTAACCTTCAGAATCCTGAAGGTAACTGATTCCTGTCATCTGTTCTGAAACCTCCCATAACTTCTCCCGGAGATCCTCATTATATGATTCTGCAGACGATCTGAGAACAGCCGGATAACCATAGGACTGTTTAATACCGGCAGGCCCGATATACTCTCCCCCCTTTATGCTCTCTCCTGTAGCGGCCATCAGCACCGGCAATGATCCTTTTGCTGCAGACATTAAAACAAGCTCTTTCAGCAGTGTCAGGGGAAATGGCAGCCATACAATATTTGTTGAGCTGAGTCCAGGGTGGGCAGCAACAGAAATCGTTCCTGAGCCTGAGCGCTTCAACCTTTTCTGTAACTCATAAGCAAATAACAGGTTAGCAAGTTTTGACTGCCTGTAAGCCTTCATACGGCTGTACCATGATTCTCCACTCAGGTCATCAAAATGAAGCTGACCTTTAAAATGAGCAATACTGGTCACAGTCACAACCCTTGAGCCCCCGGTTTTATTTAAAAGTTCCAGTAAATAACCGGTAAGGGCAAAATGACCCAGATGATTTATCCCGAACTGCCATTCAAAACCATCGGATGTTTTCCTGTGAGGCGTAGCCATCACTCCAGCGTTATTGACCAGCAGGTCAAGCTTATCATATGTCTTCCTGAACTCCCCGGCGAATTTTCTTACAGACTCAAGACTGGCAAGATCAAGATGCATAATATGCAATCCGGCATCTGCCTTATTACTGTGTATCTTTTCAGCAGCAACAGCAGCTTTTTTTTCATTCCGGCAGGCCATAATAACCCTGGCACCTCCCGATGCCATCCACCTGGCCATCTGATAGCCAATACCGCTGTTAGCACCTGTAATGATTACCGTCTTCCCCTCGTGATTCTGCTCCTTTAATTTTTTTGCCGTTTCTTTTCTCTGCGCTTTATTCAATGCAGCCTACTTATTATACTCATCAAAGAAATCATTACCCTTATCATCAGTCAGGATAAAGGCGGCCAGGTTCTCAACCCTTATCTTCCTTACCGCTTCCATTCCCAGCTCCTCAAAATCAACCACTTCAACAGACTTAATATTATCATTGGCCAGTACAGCTGCCGGGCCGCCTACTGTACCCAGGTAAAATCCACCATGCTTTTTGCATGCATCAATAACCTGCCTTGTACGGTTTCCTTTGGCCAGCATTATCATTGATCCCCTGTGACTCTGGAAAAGATCAACATAGGGGTCCATCCTTCCGGCTGTTGTTGGCCCAAAGCTGCCTGACGCCATCCCTTCGGGTGTCTTTGCCGGGCCGGCATAGTACACAGGGTGATCCTTAAAGTAATCAGGCATGGGTTTTCCCTCATCAAGCATTGTTTTTATCCTGGCATGGGCCATATCCCTGGCAACCACAAGGGTGCCCGTAAGGTTCACCCTTGTCTTGATGGGATACTTGCTGAGTTCAGCAAGCACCTCTTCCATCGGCCTGTCAAGATCTATATCCACGGCCTTGTCAAGGTCCGGCGCTTTTGAAGGCATAAAGCGACCCGGATCCTTCTCCATCTGTTCAAGAAAAATTCCCTTGTCGGTGATCCTGGCTTTTATGTTCCTGTCGGCGCTGCAGCTGACACCCATCCCGACAGGGCAGGATGCTGCATGCCTTGGCATACGGATAACCCTTACATCATGTATGAAATATTTACCGCCAAACTGCGCCCCAACACCATATTCCTGGCATATCTTTTCTATCTTCTTCTCCCATTCAATATCCCGGAAAGCCCTGCCACTCGCATTCCCTTCAGTTGGCAGATTATCAAGGTACCCTGCGGAAGCCTCTTTGACTGCCTTCAGGTTGGCCTCTGCCGAGGTGCCACCCACAACTATGGCAAGGTGGTAGGGTGGACAGGCAGCTGTTCCCAGGTCCTTGATCTTCTCTTTGACAAAATTTGTAAAATTCTCCTCATTCAGCAATGACTTGGTCTGCTGGTAAAGGAAAGTCTTGTTTGCTGATCCTCCTCCCTTGGCAATAAACAGAAACTCATATTCCCTGCCGGGTTTTGAATATATATCTACCTGTGCCGGCAGGTTGCTACCGGAATTCTTCTCTTCGAACATTGAAAAAGGAACAATCTGCGAATACCTCAGATTTTTATTCTTATAAACATCAAAAACACCTTTTGAAAGGTGCCGGGCATCGTCGGTGCCGGTATAGACATCCTCCCCTTTCGTCCCTTTAATAATGGCCGTTCCCGTGTCCTGGCATGAAGGCAGCTCACCGGCTGCAGCTATCACCTGGTTTTTCAACATGATATAAGCCACAAACTTATCATTATCAGTAGACTCTGGATCATCCAGTATCTTTTTCAGCTTCTCCAGGTGACTGCTTCTCATAAAGAAGGACACATCATTTACAGCTTCTCTGGCAAGCATTTCAAGTGCCTCAGGATCAACCCTCAGTATAGTTCGTCCATCAGCCTCTACCACTTTTACATAGTCGGAAGTGATCAAACGGTACCGGGTTTTGTCTTCGCTTATCTGGAAAGGTTTTTCATAAATAAAATCAGCCATGGTTTTCAGTTATTTGAATTTTAATAGTTAGAATATTCAGTCTTACCAAAGTTATGAATATATGAACGTAAAAAAAAGCAAGATGCTGATAAACACATTTTAGTTTCCGCACGCGGATTTGTATATCTCTGATGTTATAACACGCCTTCTTTATATTATCTTTGCTTCCGGTTTGTCATCACTCTTAATTTCAGGTTACGGTATAATATACATGATTTGCCGGCGATTTTTTTATCCGGAGTTTATTCAAAAATTAATATAAATATATTTCAAAAATGGACTTTCTTGATAACACTTTCTTCTCTTATCTCGTTTTGCCCCTGTTAATATTTGTAGCCAGGATTGCCGATGTTTCCCTTGGCACCATACGTATAATATTCGTTTCCAGGGGAATGAAGAAGATAGCACCACTGATTGGTTTCTTTGAGATCCTTATCTGGCTTTTAGCCATAAGCAAGATCTTCCAGGACCTTGATAACTGGGTTGCCTATATATCTTATGCCGGTGGGTTTGCCGCAGGTAATTATATCGGCATGCTAATTGAGGAACGCCTGGCTATAGGTCATGAGATGATAAGGGTAATAACAAGATCCGAAGCCGGCGATCTGGTTGATGAGCTTAAGGACAAGGGATTTGGTGTTACATTCATAAAAGCGCAGGGACTGGAAGGAGAAGTGGGGGTTGTTTACATCATTATAAAGAGGAGCATGGTAAAACCGGCACTGGAGATAATCAATAATAATAACCCACGCGCACTTTACACAATAGAATCGATAAGGATGGTAAACCGGGAGGTTTTCCATCAGCCAGCACCGCCACCACGCAAAAAAACACTGCTTCACCGTCATGGTAAAACAAAATAGGGATCCTCATTAAATATTATTTTAGTTCCTGAAGCTAAGCATTGGGTCTATATGGCTCTCCAGGAAGCGGCACATCCTTTGTAATATCAACAGTTCCGAATTCAAAGACTTTGGGTCCCAGTTTAAGCTCTGAATTCATCATCTCATCCCACGTAACCAGTTTCCCTGTATAGGCAGATATACGTCCCATTATTCCCGTCATGGTTGATATAGCAGTGGTTTCAGCCTCGTTGAAAGGCTCGCCTGTACGAATGGCTGTAACAAGATCTATATGTTCCTGTACATAGGGACTGACACTGACATTACCTGTCTCCTGCCCTTCCTTATCGGCCGGGTACTGATAAGTCCAGATCTCCTCCCCTTCCAGGTCAATAATGGAATTCCTGCAATTAGAGGACCCTGCCGTTCCCTGTATACTCTCTGATACATTATTCTCGCAACCATTAATCTGGCGGCACATACTATGCACATGAACACCGTTATCCATCACGAAATCAACACTGAAATTATCATACTGATCACCGGTAACCCTTCTGTGGCGAGAACCGAAGCCAACAGCTTCCACCGGATGCTTTCCTGTAAACCAGTTTATAACATCGATATTATGAACATGCTGTTCGACTATATGATCACCCGATAGCCAGGTCCAGTTAACCCAGTTACGGATCATATATTCCATTTCTGTCCAGTCAGGATCAGGATCCCTGTGCCATAGCTTACCCTGGTTCCAGTAGCAGTTGGCACTGACTATCTCACCGATGGCACCGGCCTCAATCCGGGCATAGGTATTGGCATAGTCGCGCTGGTGCCTGCGCTGTGTGCCTGTGGTCACGCTGAGTCCCATGCTCTCAGCTTTTCTGGCAGCGGCCATTATTGATCTCGCCCCAACCGGATCAACAGCTACAGGCTTCTCCATAAAGACATGTTTGCGTGCATTCACTGCAGCGGCAAAATGTTCAGGCCTGAAGAATGGTGGTGTGGCAAGGATTATTATATCCACCCCGGAGTCAATGACCTTTTCAAATGCATCAAAACCGGTAAAGCAGTTCTCCCGTGGTATCTCACTACCGCTACTTTCTTCAATCCTGCTTTTACATGCATTAAGCCTGTCTTCAAACACATCCCCGAGAGAGGCTATGCTAAGGTCCGGACCTGCAGACAAAAAATCCAGAGCTGCACCGGTACCCCGGCCACCGCAGCCGATAAGTCCGGCTTTCAGTTCCTGACCACCGGGTGCCCGGTCAGAAAATTCAGGTATAATAACATCTTTCATCTTCCTGTCAGAAGCACAGGAGCTTATTATTGAAGGTATAACGGCACCTGCTGCACCTGCAGTAGCAGCTTTGCCAAGAAAATTACGACGGGAAATAGATTTTTTCATAAGTTTGAATTTTATTATTGTCCGTTAATTGTACGGCCGGTATTTTCATCATAATCACATACAACCCTGAAACCAACATGAAAACAATCTGAATACCACCACTTGCTTTTAGGTATCTGCGGATCCGTCCTCTGCCACTCATCTGTCTTTGTATGGTCACGTGCCGCCGATCTCACATCACCTGCCGCCGACCTGTAAGATCCTCCCCTTATAACCCTTTCCTCTCCTGAATCCGGGCCTTTCGGATCTTTAATCCCTGATGCGGGATATAATCCATAAGCATCAGGGGAATACCAGTCTGAACAGAACTCAGCCACATTACCCGACATATTCTTCAGCCCGAAAGGATTCGGCTTCACCACCGATGGTTCCTGTGTTTTTCCGCTGCTGTTATCCCTGTATATAACAAATGTATTAATTTTTGCCGTATCTTTCTTACCGAACCAGCCAAAAATACCTCTGCGCTGCAAATCACTGGGATCAGTCTCAAAGAAATAAGCTGTCTGAGTGCCGGCCCTGCAGGCATATTCCCATTCAGCTTCAGTAGGCAGGCGGTAATTCTTTCCCGTAACCTCACTAAGCCATCTGCAATAGGTCTCTGCAGCATGATGGGTAATTGATATCACCGGCCGGTCACCCAGTCCCCAGTTCTGGTCAGGCTGTCCGTAAGGAGGTGTTGCCCCGCTTATGGCATCACTGTTCTGAGCCTCTCCCGACCCCCCGGTATCACCGGTACGGCCTTCACCCGTTGTCTGCGCATAAAAGGTAAGATATTCATCCCAGGTAAGCTCTGCCTCCCTCATAAAAAACGGACTGATCTCCACTCTTAACTGGGGACCCTCATCTTCATCGTCGTAAGGCTCACCTCCCGGACTCCCCATAATAAACTCACCACCCGGTATGGCTATCATTTCAAACGATGTTGATGATCCCGGTATATACTCGGTAAAAGAATTAAACGATGTCACGCTGGCAGGCTTATCATATACCTGCTCCGGTTTTTCAGCAATCTTTCCGAATGATTCGTTGCCCCCATGCTTATAGCCCTCCATATAATGACCTGCATTAAGGTGGCAATTAATGCAATGAAGATCTCCGGTCTTTTCAGTCCGATCATAATAAAGGTGAGCCTCTTCACCTTCCCTCGACAACTCGGGTGTAAAAAGCGTTTCATGGCATCCCAGGCAGGCACTTTCAGGCACATATCCCCTTGCATGCTCCAGGCGCGATCTCTCATCCCAGTCAAAGGAGTCCGGATCCTTAAATAGCTTTCCCCAGAGGTCACGCACACCGGTGCTTATTTTGGCCGGAAGGTGCCCCTGTCCTTTTGGAGGCAGGTGGCACTCTACACAATCCGTGCGGGTACCAGAAACACTTATATAATGAACAGATTGCTTCCATGAGGCAGTAGCCTGGGGATGTATATGGCAGGCGCCACAAAAATCATTAGTTGAGCTCAGTTTGATAGCTTTATTCCCTCCCAGAATTAACAGGGAGCCAACAAGTATACCGGGCAGGAAAATAATCCAGAATTTCTTCATTTCTTTATACCGGGAATAAGTGACGGCCTAAAATAATAAAAACTTTTTCATACCGGCATTACAATTCCTTATTTTTACAGGCAAAT
>CAZGUR010000110.1:0-10277 GCA_964529295.1 uncultured Rikenellaceae bacterium
GGTATCATCAGGAAATCCTTTCCTTCAAATTCTATTTCAGTACCTGAGAAATTCTTGTAAAAAACCAGATCACCAACGCTGATCTCGGGTTTCTCAATACCGCTGAGGGATGCCACCCTTGCGTACTGAGGCTTTTCCTTTGCAGTATCAGGAATTATAATACCTGATTCTGTCGTTTCTTCCTTTGAGCTTTCTATCTCAAGGAGTACCTGTTGATTAATTGGCTGTAACTCTTTCATCTTTTAATCTACTTTTTTTGTTTTTAATAATACTTCATCTATTGCCTGTACAAAGATCTCTTTTGTAGCTTCTTCTGTCTGTCCTATACCGCTGAAAACCTGTGGTCTTTCGCCCATGGGAATAAGCATAAAGGTAGGTATGCTCCTGATCCCGAAAGCTGCAGCCAGCTCTCTCTCTTCCTCGGTGTTTATCTTATAGACATATATTTTTCCTTCATACTCCTTGGCCAGGTCCTCCAGGATGGGACTGGCAATCTTGCAGGGCTGGCACCAGTTTGCGTAAAAGTCCACTATTGCCGGTTTGTCGCCTTCATAAACCCATTCCTCGGAGTTGGCCTCATAATTATACACTTTGGCAAGGAACTCCTCCTTTGTAAGATGAATTGCAACCTCCTGTACTTCTTTTTTACCACTTTCAGCGGTGGTATCATCCTTCTTTTCCTTTTCTGCTGCAGTGCTTGTTGAGCAGGCACTGAGGCTTGCGGTAATAAAAATTGCCACTATGGCATAGCTGAGCTTTTTCATATCAAATGATTTTAAATTAATTTACGTTTTTAAGTAAGCTGTCAATTTTAATTTTATCAAAGCCAATAATAATATGGCCGTCAATATCTGTTTGGGGAACACCTTGCTGACCGCTTTTGTTTACCATCTGTTCGGCTGCTTTCTGATCGGCAGATACATCAATGTCCCTGAACTGCACCTTTCTTTCCTTCAGATATGTCTTAAGAGTGTTGCACCATGTGCAGGTGGGAGTGGAGTAAACTGTTATGTTTTGTTGTCTTTTATCGCCTCCTGCAACATTACCGGTTTCCCTTCCGCTCAGTACAGATATGTAGAAATCACGGCTGTTACATCCCTTATAAACATTCTTCAGTGCTCCTGATGAAAATTCCAGTAATGCGGGTACCGTTTCAATACCGTATTCAGGATGAATATCCCTTACACTGCTGACATCGGCCTTCATAAAGCCACTCTTTCCGGCGGCGTCACTGTCAATCTCTTCAAGAGCCCCAAGGGCACAGGTGCTTTTTTCACTGTCGCTCCTGTACAGCAGGAGAAATGATCTTTCCTCTTTCTCCGCTATGTGTTTTAATTCCTGCAGTGAATGGATTTCTTTTATGTTCATCCCTTCTTATAATTTGTTTTATATAGGTATCCTTTTGTTTTTATATAGATATCCACATATATACATATAACATGCCACAAATGTATTAAGAATTTTTGTCATAGCACAGAGGTAATTGTGGCAGGTTTCTCTGCCATCCGCCAGGGTTTCATCATCTGCTCCGGTACAGCCATCCGTTTCGAGGTACGGAAAAAAAGCGTTTGGTGATAAACATTAATTTGAATATTTTCACATCTTATTATCCTGTAAATAATTATCCATGCAAAAGGAATTCTCAGTTGGTGTTGATATTGGCGGCAGCCATATCACATGTGCCGCTGTCGATCTTGATAGAAAAAAGATCATAAGACATAGCCTTACAGAGAAGCCTGTTAACAATAAGGGCTCGGCCACTGAAATAATTGACAGCTGGGCGGAAGCTCTTTCTTTAACACTGGAAAAAACAGGGCATAAGAACCTGAGGGGTATCGGCTTTGCAATGCCCGGACCCTTTGATTACGTAAATGGTGTATGTCTTATAAAAGGTGTTCCAAAATACGAGAACCTCTATGGCACTGATGTGGGTGAGGCAATATCCGCTGTCCTGAACCTGCCTGCCGGAATGCCCGTCAGGTTTATGAATGATGCCTCTTCCTTTGCTGTTGGTGAAGCATGGGCAGGGAGGGCTGCAGAAAGTAACAGGTCAATGGCGGTGACCCTGGGAACCGGACTGGGATCTGCCTTTATTGCAGATAAGGTGCCAGTGGTCAGGGGCGACAGTGTGCCGGAGCTGGGCTGTGTATACCATATCGGCTACAGGGATGGTATAGCCGATGATTATTTCAGCACACGGTGGTTTATTAAAAGGTGCAAAGAGATTACCGGTAAGGAGATGGATGGTGTTAAGGATATAGCTGAACTGGCCGCCTCTGATGAACGGGTAAAGGATATCTTTGATGAATTCGGCTCATCCCTTGCATCCTTTCTTTCGCCATACCTGATAAAATTCGGCGCGGAGGTGCTGGTGCTGGGCGGTAACATTTCACGTGCATACACTCTTTATGGCGCTGCCTTTGAAACTGGACTGAAAAAGAATAACTGTGACACCCTGCCACTGATTTCAGAGCTCAGGGAAGATGCAGCATTGCTGGGCAGTGCTTACCTACTGGATGACTCTTTCTGGTCAGGGGTAAAAGGTTCTCTTCAATATATGTAAGCGAAAAACCTCAATACAATAAAGCTCGATACGATAAAACTTCAATACGGTAAAACCTTAATTGCGATAAAATTTCAATACGATAGAACCTCAATACAATAAAACCTCAATACGATAAAACTTCAATATGATAAAACCTCAATACGATGAGTTCAAAAATTAACCTGTACAGGGTACTGCCCGTTCTGATGTCTTTTTTTGTAATGAGCTTCGTGGATCTTGTGGGAATAGGTGTTGACAGGGTAAGCCTTGACATGGATCTTAGTCCCGCCATGGCCCAGCTCATACCCTCAGCCGCTTTTCTGTGGTTCTTCCTGCTTTCAGTGCCCGTGGGTGTGTTACAGTCGCGACTGGGCAAGAGGCTTATGCTTAATATAGGCATGCTGGTAACAGCGCTTGGGCTGCTGGTGCCCTTCTTCCTTTATTCTTTTGGAATGGTGCTGACCGGATTTGCACTGCTGGGTATAGGCAATACAATAGTGCAGGTATCGGCCAATCCCCTGCTGGTTGATGTGGTGCCCGGTAACCGTAGCTCCAGCTTCCTGAGTTTCTCCCAGTTCATTAAGGCCATTGGTTCGATGCTGGGAGCACCGCTGGCTGCTGTGTTTGCCTCGAGGCTGGGCGACTGGAAAATACTGTTCCTGGTTTATGGCATTGTTTCCATAATAACCGTTATATGGCTGGGATCGGTTAAGATAGATGAGTCGGGGGAGACAGAGATAAAGGCATCCTTTAAATCAGCTTTCAACCTTTTGGGCAATAAATTCGTCTTGTTGATGGTACTGGCAATATTTGTTGTGGTAGGTATAGATGTAGGATATAATTCAAACTCGGGGCAGTTTCTTATCAATAGTTTCGGCCTTGAACAGACAGCGGCTGAGTCGGGCAGGAGCGTTTATTTCCTGGGACGTATGCTGGGCACCTTTCTTGGTGCTTTACTGCTTACCAGGATTGCTTCCCGCAGGTTTTACCTGTGGACAACAATAATGGGCATCTTTTCCTTAATCGCAATATTGCTGTTACGTGGTGAAGCAGCGGCATGGATACTCACATTTATTATTGGCCTGACGGTGGCTAATATATTCCCGCTGGTGTTTTCAATAGCCGTGGATGAATATCCCGGGAGGAAGAATGAGATATCGGGACTCATGATGATGGCCATATCGGGTGGAGCAGTTATCCCCCTGCTGATGGGATGGGTAACCGATATAAGCAATAACCTTTTTGGGATGTCAGTGCTCCTGGTCTGTATGTTCTACCTTCTGGCAGCTGCGGTGTATGCAATTAAATTCCATAAAAAGGATGTGTGATAATTAAAATCATAAACATATGAAGCTGAAAAAGAATATTGCCATAAGCGAATCAGGATTCGTTTTTGATCCGGGCTCAGGCGAATCGTTCACCCTGAACGAACAGGCGGCTGAAATAATAAGACTGATGAATGAGGACAAAACAGATAAGGAGATATGTGAGCTTATCACCGGTGAATATGATATAGATAAGGCAGGCTTTGAGCAGTATTATTATGATTTCCTGGGCATGCTTAAGCAATATAATCTACTCGAAGGTGATGAGTAAGAGAAAGATAAAGGTAGCTATAACGGGACTCAACAACACTGATAATCCCGGTCCCGGTGTCCCCGTAATAAGAGGGATAAAAGAATCGAAGGAGTTTGAAACCGAGATAATAGGCCTGGCCTATGAAAACCTTGAGCCTGCTGTCTATATGCATGATATTACAGACAGGGTTTACCGTGTGCCTTACCCTTCGGGCGGCTCGGATGTGCTGCTGAAAAGGGTGCTGGAGATAAACAGGATTGAGAATATCGATGTTTTGATCCCTAATTTTGATGCCGAGCTTATTGCTTTTATGAGGGCGGAGCATAGCCTTAAGGAGGCCGGTATCTCAACCTTCCTGCCGGAGCTGAAGCAATTCCAGGAAAGGGAGAAAGCAAACCTGCCCGGGTTTGGGAGTAAATATGATATTAAGACACCTCACAGCAAGGCTGTTGCCACTATACACGACCTTGAGGATACAGGCGATGAGTTTGATTACCCTGTGGTTGTTAAAGGTAAGTTCTATGATGCCTATATAGCTCATAACCGTGACCAGGTGATAAGCTATTTCGCCAGGCTAAGCGCCAAATGGGGATTGCCCGTCATAATACAGGAATTTATTGCCGGAACAGAGGTTAACGTGGTGGCTTTGGGCGATGGCAACGGCAACACCATAGGTGCCGTACCTATGCGGAAGCAATATATTACCGACAAGGGAAAGGCATGGGCGGGTGTGACCCTGGACGATAAGCGGATGCTTGAGCTTACGCGCCGGCTGATAGCTTCAACACGCTGGAGGGGAGGCATGGAGCTGGAACTTATACGTTCAGAGAATAATGAATTTTACCTGATAGAGATAAACCCCAGGATACCTGCATGGGTGTACCTGGCAGTGGGGGCTGGACAGAATATGCCTGAAGCACTGGTTAAGCTGGCCCTGGGAATGGAGGTGAAGCCCTTCAGCAGCTACGAGGTGGGAAAGATGTTTATACGCTACTCCTGGGACCTGGTAACAGATATGAAAGAATTTGAGAAATTCTCAATGAATGGCAAACTATAAAAAGACAATGATGAAAAAGAAGTTTGAAAGGCCTTATATTAAGAAGCTGCATGCGGGAATGCCAAGCAAGTTTGGTATGCCCGTTCATTCAGAGCCGGTAACGCATATTGATGATGTTGCCGTTGCGAACATAATGGACAAGCATGGCTCGCCCGTCTTCGTGATCTCGGAAAAGACAATAAAGGATACCTACAAGGAGGCACTGAATGCTTTTACCAGCAGGTACCCGAAGGTTCAGTTTGCCTGGTCATACAAAACAAATTACCTCGATGCCGTTTGCCGCGTCTATCATAAAGAAGGATCGTGGGCAGAGGTGGTATCCGGATTTGAATATGATAAGGCATTGCAGAACGGTGTTGATGGCTCAAAGATCATCTTTAACGGTCCCGATAAAACAGATGACAACCTTATAAAAGCCGTTAAAAACAAGTCTCTTATACATATAGACCATTTTGACGAAATGTATTCCCTGATGGAGATAGCTGATAAGGTGAAGGAGAAACCGAGGGTGGCCATCAGGATAAATATGGATACCGGGATATTTCCCCGCTGGGACCGCTTCGGATTTAATTATGAGAACGGTGAAGCCTGGGATGCCATTAACAGGATAATGATGAACGGCAAGCTGGAATTATCCGGACTCCATGCTCATATTGGAACATACATGATGACAGCCCATGCCTACGGTATAGCTGCTGCTAAGCTGGCGGACATAGCCTTCAGGTTTGAAAGGAAATATGAAAAGTCACTGAAATATATTGACCTGGGCGGTGGCTTTGCCTCCAGGAACACCCTTAAGGGTGCCTACCTGCCGGGTAAAGACACGGTGCCCTCATTTGATGATTATGCCGAAGCAATAAGCCAGGCCCTCCTTAACTCTGAGATCAATCCCGCCAGGCTGCCCCTGCTGATACTTGAGACAGGAAGAGCGCTGGTTGATGATGCGGGCTACCTGCTGGGCAGCGTGATAGCAAACAAGAGGTTATCTGACGGCCGGCGGTCGACCATTATAAATGTAGGCGTTAACCTGCTGTTCACCTCTTTCTGGTACGACCATGAATTCTACCCGGCGCAGCCAACATCTGATTACCTCGAGGAGACAACCATCTATGGGCCGCTGTGTATGAATATAGATGTCCTGCGCGAGGCCATATCCTTTCCGCTGCTGAAGAAAGGGGATAATTTCGTTATAAAAAGGGTGGGTGCCTATAATATGACACAGTGGATGCAGTTTATCACACTGAGACCCCGCGTTGTTATGATAGACACAGAAGGGGAGATGCATGTGATAAAAGAGGCAGAGACCCTGGATACTATTCTGTCAAATGAAAATGTTCCGGATCACCTTAAATAAAATGACCAGGAACCTGAAGCTTTTCGGCCAGACTATACTTAATAGTTACTCCCAGGTATTCTTTTCGGATAACAGGGGATTTGCCATTATACTGATTCTGGTAAGCTTCGTTGATTTTTATGCCGGAGTGTTCGGCCTGTTTGCCGTTATTGTGACAAACCTGGCAGGTTTTCTGATGGGCTTTGATAAAAGGACCGTGGCCCGCGGACTGTACGGTTTTAACAGCCTGCTGATGGGACTGGGACTGGGTATATACTACAAGCCCGACCTTATACTGCTGCTTATCATAGGCCTTTCAGCCATATTCACCCTCTTTATCGCAGTGTCCCTGCAGGGGGTGATAGGTAAATACGGCCTGCCATATCTCAGTGTGCCTTTTATAATAGGCGCCTGGGTGGTGACCCTGGCAGCCAGGGAGTTTACCAGTCTGGGTATCAGCGAGCGCGGAATATTCACCCTTAACCAGCTTTATACAGTGGGCGGCAATAGCATGGTTATCCTGTATGACTGGTGGAATAATCTGGAGATATTCAGGCCCCTCAGGATATATTTTTTAAGTCTGGGTGCCATACTGTTCCAGTATAATATGCTTGCAGGCATACTGATCTCCATAGGCCTGCTCTATCACTCCAGGATATCATTCACACTGTCACTGCTGGGTTTTATGACCGCCTACCTGTTTTATGAGCTGACAGGGGCAAGCATCTCTGATCTTAACTACAGTTATATAGGTTTCAACTATATACTTACATCAATAGCAATAGGCGGTTTCTTTATTATACCATCAGGCAGATCCTATTTCTGGGTGATAATGATGGTTCCGCTGGTGGCTATACTCACAATAAGCCTGTCGGCCGTCTTCACTGTCTTCAGCCTGCCGGTGTATGCCCTGCCTTTCAATATGGTGGTGCTGCTCTTCCTCTATGTGCTTAAGTTCAGGGTTAAACCTTCACCCAAACTGAGCGAGGTGTTTATTCAGCAGAATACACCTGAAAAGAACCTGTACTCCTTCCATAGTGATATGGTGAGGTTCAGGCATGGCGATACAACAGTTAAGCTGCCCTTTTATGGCACATGGGACGTGTCACAGTCATATAACGGAGAATATACGCATAAGGGTGACTGGAGACATGCCCTTGACTTTGTGATAAAGGATAAGGAAGGGTCCCAGTATAAAAACAGCGGTGATGAGCCGGCCGACTATTACTGCTATAACAAGCCGGTGCTGGCCGTGGCCGATGGTACAGTGGAATACGTGGTGGATGATGTGCCTGATAATATTGTCGGCTCACCCAATATTAAGGAAAACTGGGGTAATACGGTAGTCATTAAGCATAAGGATTTCCTCTATTCTTCACTGAGCCACCTTGTGCCGGGATCTGTAAGCGTTAAGGAAGGAGACAGGGTAAGGTCCGGTGATCCCATAGGCCGGTGCGGTAATTCCGGACGCTCACGGTACCCGCACCTTCACCTCCAGATGCAGTCAACACCCTTTCCGGGCTCTAAAACACTTGAATATCCACTAGGTCATTATATCACGCATAAAGAGGGTGATTACAGGCTTAACAGTTTCAGTATACCGGAAGAAGGGGAGAAAGTGTCTGATATAGAGGTCAATGATCTGCTTCATGATGCCCTTGACTTTATACCGGGTAAGATAATGTCTTTTGAAGGTGAGTATAAGGGCAAACAGTTTGAGGAGGAATGGGAGGTGGCCACCGATGAGTATAACAATGCCTTTATCAGCTGCCGCAACAGCGGCTCGAAGGCTTACTTTGAGAATGATGGCTATATGCTTATGTTCCGCCATTATGAGGGCTCGAAGGATGACCTCCTGTTCTGGGTCTTTATGTCTCTTTATAAGGTGCAGCAGGGGTTTTATCCCGGACTGAAAGTAAAAGATGACTATCCCCTGAACCTGTTCCTGAGAAAAAGGTATTTGTTCTTCCAGGATTTCGTAGCTCCTTTCTTCACCTTCCTTAAGTCGCGGTACATCCTGGAGTATAGAAATATAGACAGTGAGATATCGCCCTCGGTTATTGAGCTGGGGGCTGCAATGAGGAATTCGGCATTCGGAAAAGTGCTGAGGGAGGTACAGGCCATAATAGAGATAAGGGAAAAAGGGATTGATAAGATAGAGATCAGGGGTAAAGGGATAAACATAAAGGCGCAATGCAAAGAAGAATAGTAATATTATCAATACTCATATTTGTCACACTGTCTGCGTATCCGCAGGGCGACAGGGGCTTCAGGTATTATGACAGTATAACTTACAGTCGTTACCTGGAAGGTGACTGGAAAGAGCTGTCGAAATATTCGTCTGAGGCTATACGTCATGGCCACGACTATTACTATATGAGGATGAGAAAGGCGATAAGCCTCTACGAGAGGGAGAATTACCTTGCTGCCATTAGTGATTTTCGCAGAGCCCTGGAGTTTAACCCGGGAGATCCTGTGGCACTCGAGTATATCTACTACTGCTACCTGCTGTCAGGTAAAGAGTCAAATGCCATGGCTGTGACAGCCTCCTTTACACCGTCCCTGAAAGAGAAGACAGGCGTGGATACCGACAGGATGAATAGAATGTCGCTTGCCGCCCTTTATAATAACGCCTCATCAGATGGTATTATCGATAATATTGAAGATGTTTATGGCTACGGTCTTCCCGGCAATACCCTTGTCACCAGGTATTTTATTAAGACAGGCCTTAGGGCTTCGCATTATACCGGTGCCTCAGCCATGCTGCTGCATTCGGCAAACTATATGAGGAAGCAGAATTTCCTGTATTATAATGACGGCATCAACAACCTGAGCCTGGATAATCAGAATATTAACCAGCTGCAGTACTATATATCGCTTGTGCTGAGCAGCAGTAAGGGATGGAGATTGGCCCCTGCCTTTCACCTGGTCAATACAGGCTATCCCCTGGTGGGCATCAGCTATTTCGGGGCGAGAAGCCAGGCCTATAAGTATACCGTTAACGATAACAGCATAATAGCAGGTGCCAGTCTTGCCAGAACCCTTGGTGTTTTTGACCTTGATATGGCTGCCCACTATTCGGGACTCAACAATGAAAGGCAGCTGCAGGCCAGGGGCGGATTGAAAGTGTCACCACTGGGTAACTCAAAGCTCTATATGGGCTATGGCCATTATATTGTGGATAATGATGCCTGGCGGGACGGTGAGCTGCAGCATATAAGTGAGATCATAGCTGGCTTCTCTGTCGCTGATGCAGTATGGGTGGATTTTACGGTGCTTACAGGCGATATGTATAATTTCCATACAGCAAACGGGCTCTATGTATATAATGATGTTAACAGCTCTGATCTGTCTGCCCGCCTGGATATAAGCATCAGTCTTAACAGCAGGGGGAGTTTTATATTTCTCGGCGCCGGATACGACAGGAATTATACAACATATATACCGGAGGGATCACTGATACCAGTAACAGGGGATCAGTATTATAATAATATTTTAATATCAGGAGGACTATCATGGAAATTTTAAAATGGAAAAAGAATGCAGGCGCAGTCATGGCAATGCTTATCATACCGCTTACACTGCTGCAGGCGCAATCGTTCGTTGAGCTGAAAGATGCTTTTCAGCAGTCATATATACAGGAAGCGACAGGTGATAATATCAAGGCTGTCAACACCCTGAAGCAGGTTTACAGCGAAAGCTCCTATGAGCTAAATTTGCGACTGGGCTGGCTCTCTTACCTGGCAGGTAATTTTACCGAGTCA
>CAZGUR010000111.1:0-10247 GCA_964529295.1 uncultured Rikenellaceae bacterium
ATGAGGGTTATACGGATGGTCATGCTCAAGGGATCAACTTTTACCGATGTCTTTGCTGATTTCAGGGGCATTATACTCATTGGCACAGCTACAATATCTCTTGCAATATGGCGCTACCGGAAGACCGTTTAGCACGAATTACACAGATCTGGCTATTCAACATAAAGGGGGCACTTCTGACCTGCACCGGTGCGACCCACCTCTCTACTTATTCATTAACATCTCTACCTTAGCCTCCAGCTCCATCAGCCTTTCCTCCTGATCATCTATTATCTGTTGCTGCTCCTTTATGGCCTGGAGAAGAACGACTGAAAATCTTGAGTAGTTAATTCCTTTTTCTCCTTTAACGTTTTTTCTTACCAGCCATGGGAAAACAGATTCAATTTCTTCAGCAGCTATCCCAATCTGATTCCTGGCCGGCCCTTCCGGCAAAAGGCTTTTTGAATCATCGATACTATATTCGAAAGGATTTAGGGTTAATACATCATCCAGTATATTATTCAGTGACTCAGAGATTCCTTTATTATAATAATAGTTATTTGCGTAAACATCTGTTGTGTGAATAGTTCCCCATATATAGGTGTTGGCATAAAAACTAAGTAAATCATTATCAAATTCACCATACATAAAAGCACTAAAAGTTTCATCCTGGTCATTATCAAGATAAAACCTGTTTGATTGTGACTCGTTATAACCCGCAAGATATCCAATGAACACACAGCTGTCTCCTTCAATGCTGTTTCTCCCAGAAAGATCACCCAGGGAAACATTATAGCTTCCTGTTGAATTCTTCTCGCCAGCCTGCTGACCGAGGTACACATTCCCTGTCCCTGATGTGTTCTCATGACCGGACCAGGTTCCGAGGAAAACATTATATGAACCATCCGAGTTATAGTATCCGGCCTCCTTTCCCAGAAATACGTTTGATACGCCGGATATGTTTGAATAACCTGAATTCTCTCCGACAAAGACATTATACCATCCATCAGTATTGCTATATCCGGAATAAGCTCCTATCATAACATTATATTGTGTCTCCCCGCTGTTATAACCTGACCGGGCCCCTAAATACACATTATTCTCACCGGTAGTATTATTCCTGCCAGCCCAGTCACCAAGTATAACATTCATTGATCCTTCGGTGTTGAATTCCCCCGCCCCATCGCCCAGAATAACATTACTGTATCCCACAGAATTATGCCATCCAACGTAATTCCCCAGGTAGATATTCCAGTTACCTGTTGTATTGGAATAACCTGTCTGGTTACCCATAAAAACATTATTATTTCCTTCTGTATTCATTAAACCTGCCTGGTATCCGAAAAATGAGTTGTAAAGTCCTGTAGTTATATTTGATCCACTCTCATATCCGATAAAGTAGTTATCCTCCGACATATGCATTATATCTTCCGTTAATCCCTTGGCACGGTCAAAGCCCCCAATTGCAAAACCTCCTTTATTACCCTTGGTGGTTCCTTCATCAAGGTATATCCTAACACTGTCAGGTGTTACCCTGAAAAACTCAAATGTCTCACCCTTGGCGTTATCAAAACCCCCTATGGCAAATCCTCCTTTTGGCCCTTTTGATTTGCCCTGGTTATCATCAACAAAAACTCTTACTCCTTCATTATATACCGCAAAAACAGTATTACCCGTATTGTTCTTTACCTCAAATAATGCAGAGTCAGGTGGATTATCTTCCTTCTCATTTACCTTTAATGACTTAATATTGCTGACAGATGCCGCATTGAGGGCATAGGGTACTGACAAAAGATCACTGCTTCCCATATCTTCCCAGCCTGAACCTTCATCCAGTTCAACCTTAAGGTAATACCGGTCTGCACTCCAGTCAATATCACCGAACTCCAGAGCCGATCCGCCGGTCCTTGTTCCTGATCCCACCTCAGCAATAAACAAACCCAGATCACTGGTATTTACCGAATGGGTCTCCTGCCAGATAAGTGATGCATCTGTTACAGAATATAATGATAACCTCACATCAAGGTTGCTGTCAGCGATCAGCTCACCCGAGCTGCTGCGTGCCACGGCCTGGAAGCTGAAGCTCATGGGAGCCTGGCTGGTGGCCTCCGGCATTATAAACAATAAGGCCGTAAATAAGGATAGGAGAAAGGTCATTCTTTTCATATCAGCTAGTTTAATTGATTTTATAAACACATAAAAATGGTAAGCACAGAGTATATCTGCCTTTATTATTGCCTGACAAGTTTTATTGTCTTAACATAACCGTTGGCATTGGCTATACGCAAAAGGTATATACCCGGACTATAATATGACATATCAATTTCCTCAATACTGTTTTGCAAAGGCCGTTCAATTTGCCTGGCAAACAGCCTTTCACCGGTCAGGGTTAATACCTGAATACTGACAGGTATACCATCCACAGCTCCCAGCTGCAGGTAAACCTTATCAGATGAAGGATTGGGATATACAATAAGGCCTGTCTCAACCCTGAGATCATCTATACCTACTGAAAACTCCCAGTATTGCTGAAAGCCTGTTGTAAAGGTGGTATTAGCTGATTCAAACTTTTTTACAAATGTCTCGCCAACAGTATAGGACAAACTGTAACTACCGGCTGATGAATAAGCACCTCCGGAAGCTATAACTCTGTTTGCAAGGTCCTGCGAAAAAAGAATGGCACACAGCATAAGCAATGCTATAACAAATAATGCCCTTTTCATAAGTTAAGAATAAAAATATTTCAGGTTCTCTGAGCTTAAAATTTATTTCCAATTACAAGTTACAAAATAATTTTTATTTGGGAATATTCTTGATAACATTCACCCCGGTGCAATCATTGCTTTCGTTTTAACAAAGCCATGCCCAATAACATTCCTTAATGGATCCTGTGTTTTTGGTTTTAAACTACCTTTGAGCATTTAAATTTAAAACCAGCGGCCACGGTGAAGTTTATTTCCCTTTTTATCAGTGCTTTTTTTATCATCATCATAAATCTTTATCCACAGGCTGCCCCTTTAAAAAAGCAGGGAAAGGCTATCAGGGTTACGAACTCTCCGAATATTGACGGTATTCTTGATGATGAATGCTGGAGGAATACAGACATATTTACCGGTTTCAGACAATATGAACCATATAGTGGAGAACCTTCAGTGCAGAAAACAATAGTAAGGCTTGTCTATGATGATGAGGGAATATATGTGGGAGCTATGATGTATGACCGCTCCCCTGACAGTATCCGTACAGAGCTGGGGCCGCGTGATGCTGACAGGTCCATTATAGCCGACTATTTCAATATAGACCTTGGTCCTTATAATGATGATATTAACGGCTATAGCTTTAAGCTAACTGCCTCGGGCATACAGTCTGATATACGGCGCTCTTCAGGTGCGGGTGGTCGCGACCTTAACTGGGATGCAGTATGGTACTCCTCCACACGGCTTGTTGACAGCGGCTGGATAGCAGAAATTAAAATTCCCTTTTCTGCTATCAGGTTTCCACAGGAAGGAAAGGAGGCATGGGGATTGAACCTATGGCGTTATATCCAGAGATACGGTGAATGGTCATCATGGAATTATGCAGATAAGAGTCATGGTACAACGATAAACTACATGGGTGAAATTGAGGGTATAAGCGACATCAGACCACCCGTCAGGATCTCGGTAACTCCTTATGTTTCGGCTTACATTGAGAAAACAGGCAGCCAACAAGAATGGCAGAATGCTTTTAATGGTGGAGCCGACCTGAAGGTGGGTCTGAGCGAAGCTTTTACCCTGGATGCAACACTAATACCTGACTTCGGGCAGGTACAATCTGATGACAGGATTCTCAACCTGTCGCCATATGAGGTAAAACATAATGAGCGCAGGCAGTTTTTTACGGAAGGGACAGATGTGTTCAACAAAGGCGGCATATTTTATTCAAGACGCGTGGGATCAAATGATACAAGGCTGATAAATGCCACAAAAGTATCGGGACGCACAGACAGAGGTCTTGGAATAGGTTTCTTTAACGGTATCACAGCTGAATCGACAGAAGAAATAACAGATCCCGAAACAAACAATACACGGGAAGTGGTAACCAGTCCACTGACAAATTATAATATGCTGGTTATTGATCAGAACCTTGGAGGAGGATCTTATGCCAGCCTCGCCAACACCAATGTCGTGAGAAGCGGCCCTTCAACAGGTAATAATTATACCGCCAACGTCACGGCCACCGATATTCGTTATCTTTCCAATGACAGAACATACAGTGTCAATGCCCTGGTGGCAGTCAGCCAGAAATATTTCTCCGGCACAGATAATATTTTCGGTCACTCCGCCTATTTGAGTGGAGGAAAAACAGGCGGTAAGTTCAGATTATATTACTCTCATCAATCTCTTACCAACGATTATGATCCCAATGATATGGGTTACCTGCGACGTAATAATGAATTTATCAACTCCCTTACACTGGGCTATAATCTTTACCAGCCGGTGGGAGAGATACTCAACTCGCTTAACAGCATTAAGATAAACCATGAGATGCTGCACAGTCCACGAAATTTTACCTCTTTCTCCATCGATCTTTCATCAACAACCACCTTCAGGAATTTTATGGTACTGAGGCTGGGTTCTACTATAACCCCTGAAGGGGTAAATGATTATTATGAGCCAAGGACAGAGGGAGTATACCTGAAAAGACCTCCTTCAATTGAAATAAACACAAAAGTTGATACTGACAACAGAAAAATGTTATCGGTAACATTTACAGGCGCTTATGAAATATATTTTTCAGAATTCAATATGAACAGGTATCTTTTCAAGGTCTCACCTACTATCAGGTTAAATAACAAGTTAAATATCAACCATTCCATTTCCCTCAGCAAATTCAGAGATGACCTTGGCTTTGCAGCAATTACCGAATCAGTAATATTTGGTGTAAGAAAGGCCGAAACAATCGAGAATATCCTTTCATTAAATTATATATATTCTGCCAAATCCTACTTCCAGGCAAGAATAAGGCATTACTGTTCGGAAGCCGACTATAATGCGTACTATTACCTTAATGAAGATGGCACCCTGGGAGCTGATGCTCCTGACATGCAAAGCGATATAAATACCAATTACTTTAATATTGATATGTCATATACATGGCAGTTTGCACCGGGCTCAGAGTTAAAGCTCGTATGGAAGAACTCTGTTTACCAGTCCAGTCCTGAAATACACAATAATTTTGCTGACAATATTGAGGCCCTGCTCCATGGTCCTGCTGTTAACAGTATTTCCCTGAAAATCCTTTATTACCTGGATTATCATACATTAATAACAAGGATTAAATAAGGCCGGATCCGGACTAATCCAGTTTAAGCTTAACTACCACAGGCCAGTGATCAGAAAGGAACAAGCCATCCTGTCGCGGTTCCGGTGTATTATGGCTTAATACCTTTATATCCCTGCTAAGGAAAACATAGTCTATCCGGCCGCTCCCCATTTTATCACTAAAACCATTGTAAGTATAATCCAGACCGCCTGGTTTGGTCTCACTAACTGAATATGAATCTATTATCAGCGCATCCTCTTCGCTGTTTTCTGTTAGCACAGCATAAGCCTTGCTGTCAGGACGCATATTGAAATCACCGGTGAGAATAAAAGGCCTGGCACCTGCTATCTCTTCTATCTTTTCCAGGATTATTTTTGAGCTCATCAGTCTGGCCGAGTCAGACATATGACTGTAATGTGTATTGAAAAAATAAAACTCTTTGCCTGTTTGCTTTTCCTCCAGCTGTACCCAGCTTACTATCCTTGGCAGCACTGCTCCCCAGCCTTTGCTTCCAGGTATAGCAGGTGTCTCTGACAACCAGAAAGTTCCGCTGTTAAGCTTAGCGAATAAATCCTTTTTATAGAAAACAGGTGTCATCTCCCCTGCCCTAAAGCCATCATCCCTGCCTGAGCCAACAGACTCCCAGGCTGAAAGAGCCGAGTCAATATAGATATACTGGTGCCAGAAAGCTTCCTGCAGACCGAATATTCCCGGCGACTCTTCTTTAAGGAACGAAACGACATAATCTTTCCTCGCAGTCCAGTCATTGGGTGCATCGGCAGGATTATCATAGCGGATATTGAGACTGATAACACTGATCTCAGAATCGTTGCCTGAACTGCATGAAAGCAGAAAAACAGGAAGCAGAAGCAGCGTATACAATATTCTTCTCATAAACTTAAGATTTTTGTAAAGTTAAGAATAAACTTAATCGCTGAACTCCAGATCCAAAAACATTTAAGATACGCCGGCAGCAAAAACTGTTATGTCACGCACACCGGGGCCGTGAATCACAACAATGATGCTGTATATTGCAGACATTGCGGAATACGGCATAATTGAAATAGTAAGCTATTATTATTAACTTTGCAAAAAAATTAATAATGTCAGGAATACCAAGTTTTTTTAAGCATTACAGACCCAGGGGATTCAGCTATACCCCTATGTATTATGATGCTGACAAGGAGGAGAGAGAGGAAAGGGAGCGCCGCATAAAGGCTGAACTGGGTATTAAGGAAGATATTGATAAAAATTATGTTCCCAGGATAACACGGGGATCGATGTCAGGGTATTTCCACAAGAATAAAGTAAAGGTCCGCAGGTATACCCTGATAAGGCTGGTAGTCATAGCCCTGGTGCTTTTCCTCATTGCTTACGTATTCTTATACCTGTAAACCGGTTTTCAATGCCTGATATAATCAAGCTCCTGCCCGACTCTGTTGCAAACCAGATAGCTGCCGGCGAGGTCATACAGCGACCGGCATCCCTTGTAAAGGAACTAATGGAAAATGCAGTTGACGCCGGCAGCAAACATATCAAAGTAATAATAAAAGACGCCGGCAGTTCACTGGTGCAGCTTATTGATGACGGTCAGGGTATGTCCGAGACTGACTGCAGGCTCAGCTTTGAGCGTCATGCCACCTCCAAGATAACCACTGCAGAGGATCTTTTTGCCATCAGCACAAGGGGATTCAGGGGTGAAGCACTGGCCTCAATAGCTGCCGTGGCTATGGTGGAGATAAAGACCTGCCTGCATGGTGATGAGCTGGGTACAATGCTGAAAATAAACGGCTCAAAGGTGGAGTCCCAGGAACCCGTCAGCTGCCCGTCCGGAACAAATATAGCCGTCAAAAATCTTTTTTATAATGTGCCGGCCAGAAGAAAGTTTCTCAAAACAGCAAGCACAGAGATGCGTCATATCATCAATGAATTTCAGAGGGTGGTGCTTGCTTCCCCTGATATAAGATTCAGCCTTCATCATAACGATAAGGAAGTGTTTAACCTCCCGCAGGCAAGCCGGAAACAGAGAATAATAGATGTGTTCGGCAAAAACATGAACCAGAGCCTTGTTAACCTGAACACAGAAACAAGCCTGGCTAAGATAAGCGGCTTTATAGGCAAGCCCGAGCATGCACGAAAAACATTCGGCGAACAGTTCTTCTTTATCAACAACAGGTATATGCGCCATCCCTATATGCATAAGGCCGTTATGGAAGCATATGAAAATATACTGGCCCCTGAAGCCATCCCCTCTTATTTCATCTTCCTGGAAGCCGACCCGGCCAGTATAGATGTGAATATTCATCCTACCAAGACAGAGATAAAATTCGAGAATGAAAGGATGGTATGGCAGGTATTGCATGCTTCTGTAAGGGAAAGTCTTGGAAAATTCAATATAGTGCCTTCCCTCGACTTTGATAATGAAGGTATTATTGACATTCCCGGTCCGGGAAAAGAAAATCCCGGTATGCCCCGCATAGACATAGATACAGACTATAACCCCTTCAGTGAGGACGATAAATATAATGAGCTGAAGAGAACATTCGAGAAAGAAAGGGATTTTAACCTCTCCAACTGGGAAAAACTATACCCCGGGCGCCGGCCGGATGACATTAGCGGAAGCGGCCCCGCCCTTAGCGGTGATCCCCTCAGCAGGGACCCTTTCTCAGGAAAAAAAGGGGGAAAAGATGAAGGCGCTGAAATCTTTCGCGGTGCGGAAAAAATATTCCAGGTACGTAATAAATATATCATATGCTCGGTTAAATCAGGGCTTATGATAATAGACCAGAAACGTGCACATGAGAGGGTACTGTATGATAAATTTGCAAAGGCCCTGCAATCGGATTCCATGGTGGCACAGAAAAGTCTTTTTCCAAAAACTCTTGAGATGGACCAGGCCGGTCTGGCAATTATTAACGAGATAGAGGAGGAGATAAAAAACTGTGGTTTCGATATCCGCTACCTGGGCAATAATACCATATCCATCAATTCTCAGCCTGCCGCCAGCATGAATGAAGATCCCCGCGAAATGCTGGAGATCATTATTGAGGAATACAGGACAACAGAGAAAGATCCGGGCGACAGCAATAAGGAAAAGATTGCTGCATGTATGGCCAGGGCTGCAGCAGTGCCTTATGGGAAAGCCCTTGAAGCGGAAGAGATAAGGGAGCTGATAGATAAGCTTTTCCAGTGCGCAAATCCCAACTATGCACCTTCAGGAAAAACAATAATAAGCATTATTACACTGGACGAACTGGATAAAAGACTGAAATAAAGTTAAAATGACAATATGTCGTATTTATGAAAATCTTAACTATTTTGGCGTGACTATTGTTATATAAAAACATGTTTTAAAAACAGGAATAAACATATGTATACTTTTGGAAGAGGATTCTCGGGCATGCCACCGGTAGTGAAAAACCTGATACTGATAAATATAATTATGTTGCTTGCAACATATACCGGTGCTGCTGTTTTTAACCTGGATCTGAATTCCGCCCTTGGCTTGTATTTCCCGAAATCAGAACATTTCAGGCCTTTCCAGGTCATCACGCATATGTTTATGCATGCCGGGCTGGGACACCTTTTCTTTAATATGTTTGCCCTTTTTATGTTCGGCAGGGTGCTTGAATCTGTATGGGGACCCAAAAGATTTTTTATATATTATTTTGTCAGCGGCCTGGGGGCTGCCCTGGCACATGAGACAGTGCTGGCGATACAGTATCAAAAGCTTGTCAGTGCTATCAGTCCGGAACAACTTGAGCTTGTAATGGACAGGGGCGCAGAGATATGGCGGACAGGAAGAAATTTCACCGACCCTGATATGAGGCAGCTGAACGGCATCCTTAACATCCCCACGGTGGGAGCCTCAGGAGCAGTATTCGGTATATTGCTTGCCTTCGGTGTACTGTTTCCCAATACCCAGCTTATGCTCCTCTTCCCGCCCATTCCCATAAAAGCCAAGTGGCTGGTCATAGGGTACGGCGCCCTTGAGCTGTACCTTGCAGTAACACAACCCGGAAGCAATATAGCACACGCTGCTCACCTGGGAGGGATGGTATTTGGGTATATACTGATCAGGATATGGCGAAAAACAACTAATACCTTGTACTGATGAGTATTATAAGTGAATTAAAGGAACAATTCAGAAAAGGGACAAACCTGCTTAAGCTTATATATATCAATGCAGCCGTTTTCCTTGTTATGGCTGTACTGCAGATAATAGCAGTATTGTCAAACATGCCTGCCATATCCACCTCCGTTCTTGAATTCCTTGCACTGCCTGCTGCCTCCACAGCCGTGCTGCAAAAGCCCTGGACCGTGGTAACATATATGTTCCTGCATGAAGGCTTTTTCCATGTACTCTTTAATATGCTATGGCTGTACTGGTTTGGAAGGATATTCAGTGATTATTTTGACCAGAAAAAACTTGTGTCGGTGTATATTATGGGCGGACTGGCAGGGGCATTGCTGTATATGCTCTCCTTTAATATATTTCCCGCCTTCTCCGAAACCATTAATATATCAATAGCCCTGGGAGCCTCTGCCTCGGTAATGGCTATTGTGGTAGCCACAGCAACACTGGTGCCTGATCATGCAGTATACCTTCTGTTGCTGGGCAGGGTGAAAATTAAATATATCGCACTGGGCATATTCCTGCTTACATCTGTCTTTGACTTCTCTGTTAATACGGGCGGCAAGATTGCTCATATCGGAGGCGCCGTGCTGGGCTATATCTATGCTACGCGCTTTAAACAGGGTAAAGATACAGGCGCATGGATAAACAAGGCACTTGACGGCATCGCAACATGGTTTAAGCCACCCAAAAAGATGAAGGTGTCATATAAGAAACCCATGACCGATTATGAATATAACAGGATAAAGGCAGACCACCAGGAGCAGATAAACAAGATACTGGAAAAAATCTCCAAAGGAGGCTACGACAGTCTCACAAAAAAGGAAAA
>CAZGUR010000112.1:0-10209 GCA_964529295.1 uncultured Rikenellaceae bacterium
AATCATTTTGTAGCTGAAAAGCTATCAATTTATATTGATTCAGTTGATAATATTTTCCGGAAAATCAGTAATTCGGCTGATATAAGAAAAGATAAATTTATCAGTGCCAACAGGGAAAGGTTAAACACATTATATGACAACTACCATAACGACAGGCTGGAAGAAATAGTAAGGAGAATATTTGAAAAAAATAAAATACTGGAATACAAAGACAGGCTTGTACAGAATTATGATCCCATTTACCGCGATCCTACGGGGAACGAATTCCCTTCATTCCGAAGCCACTTTTTTGCACCTACAAAGGTTTGCATGGGATTAAGAATGAATACTTTTACATTTAATATGTTATTTGTATGGATAATGTCAGTTTTTTTATATCTTTTATTGTATTTTAACATTTTTGAGCTGGTCATTCGTTCTTTATCAAAAAAATAATCATTTCTTACATCACCTTTTATTATAGTTATATTTTTTTATTTTTGTATTATAAAGTCAATTTGCCCGAAAATGAAGAAAATCCCCGTATTTATTCAGATTCTTTTACTAATATTAATTGTTTCCTCATGCAGAAACACAGGAAACAAAGGATCAGAATTCACCTTCCCTGAATCAGATTCCATACCCATAAAGGAATCTGAGAAGCTGAGTCATGAAGCTATAGATGATATAGTGCAGAATATTGGTTCGCCCGTAGAGATCGCTTCACTACTGATCGAACTGGAGGTACCTTTCATCTCAGAGCACCTTGCCTCTATTGATCAGGCCGAAAATCTCAGTACAAATTTTCAGAAAGCACTCAGGCTTGGTGTCTACGGTGCAGACCTGGGCTACCTTAATATCTATGATAAAACAGGTGACGCCGTTGAGACACTGTCTACAATCAACAGACTTGCAGACGGGCTGAGGGTAGGACAATTTTTTAATTTTGAGACCCTGAAAAAGCTGGCAGTGAACAAGAGCAATATCGACTCACTGCTTTTTATGTCCGTTCATTCATACAATCAGATAGATGAATACCTGCGTGAGAATGACCGCGGATATTTATCTGCTCTTATGATAACCGGTGTATGGATTGAAGGCCAGTACCTGGCATGCCAGGTTGTGAAGGATTATCCTCATATGGACCTCAAGAACAGGATAGCGGAGCAGAAAATTATTATTAATGACCTGCTGATGTTATTGAGACCGTATAATGAGTCAAGTGATGAATACCGTGATCTGTATGACAGTATCAATCAGCTGAAACGTGAATATTCAGATGTGGATATTACATACACACCCGGCGAGCCTGAGACAGTAGAAAAAGATGGCAGGCTTGTTGTAGTACAACATGAAGAAAGTAATGTGAGGTTCAGTGATGAAGTGCTTGATGGGATAATTAGAAAAACTGAAGAGATAAGAAACAAAATAGTATCACTTTAACTCCTGGATATGAATAAGACAATATTAATTTTTATCAGCTTGTTACTGTCGGCTTTCTCTCTGAATGCCCAGGAACAGCAGGAGATGGTTAGTGATTGTGCGCTCAGTATAGGAGGGAACACCACTTACCTGAAAGATTATGTGATTAAACTGCCGGAAGCCACAGACCCTGATAATATTCCTGTATATAAAGAGAGTATCTACCTGATGAAGAAACAAACATACCTGTTTACCCAGTGCAACGCTGAGAGTTCCGATGGCGAGCTGGTCATCCGCTTATATGATAAGCAAAAAATGATTACAGGATCGCTTAATGAAAAAAACGGTAAAGTATATTCATCTGTTGAGTTTGCCTGTAACAAAACAGGCCTCTATACACTCTGGTATTCATTTAAGGAAGGGGAGAAAGGAATGGGAGTCGGTATTGTCTCACTTGTTAAATAATTCGCCTGTAAGCACCGGCTAACCCCGCACCATAATAAGGCCTGTATCTGTTTCCATTACTATTAATCCACCGGTCAGCTCAGCTGCATAAATAACACCGACAGGAAAATAATAGCAAATATGTAGTTTGCTATCTTTTTATTTTTCATCATAACCAGGTAGTGTGTCAGAATATATGTCAGGGGAATAATAAATATATACATCATTTCCACCGAGCTTGCAGGTATAATAAAATAGATGCCTGCAGTAAGTAAAAACATCCAGGTAAAAAGTGAAAATATCTTTCTCGACCTAACCTTCTTGGTGTTAAATACACTCCACAGGTGAAGCAATGCAACAATAAAAACAAGCAGGTTGACTGATGATATAATGATAAACTCTGGCGACCAGTAGTAATCAGCAACATCAGTCATTATGCTGTCAATAAAAAAGCGATTGAGCCATAATATATCGCGTCCGGTAAGATAATAAACGGCATAAAGAATAATTAATGGTGTTAGCAATCCTGACAGGGCAATAAATATCTCCCGCAGGTTAAAGGAACGGAACAGGGTAATGCCAATTATTATAAGCAGGAAGAACCATACCATATTGGTGTATAACAGGGCCGCAACACCAATAAGCAATGAAGCATCAAAAAGGTTATACGCTATTCCCGGCTTCCGGTATGACACAACCAGCCTGTCAAAGGATAATAAAAGCAGCAATGAGGCCGGCAGAACAGGATTCAATACCTGGTTGGTGGTGATATATCCACTCAAAAGGACATACAGCGATGCCGGCAGAAAAGTCCTCTCATTAATAAAGAAAAGCCGCGTGTTAAAATTTACCAGGTAGATACTTATCAGCATTATCAGTATCATTGAAAAGACCGTGCCTCCGAGTGGCCGGCCCTCAAAAAGACTAAGCAGCAGCGAATATAAGGGGGCAGGATTATTATCATGGTACATAGACGGAACAGAAGGATTAATCAGTGACTGAAGCCATACCAGCACCAGGCTTATTAAAATTACCAGGATTGTTCCCGGACCTATTCCCCTGTAAATCTTCAACAGCATATTTTCCTATAAGTCAAACCCAATATCTTGCCTGAATACTTTTCTATAAGTCAAATCCAATATCTTTCCTGAAATATTTCTCATTAAAATCGATTATTTCCGCATTGGCATATGATTTGTCAAGCGCCTCCTTCATATCCTGACCATAAGAGCTGATTGCCATAACACGTCCGCCTGCAGTCAGCACTCTCTCACCTTCAACTCTTGTACCTGCCTGGAAGATAAGGCTTCCCGAAGCTTCCTCCATATTATTTATTTCCATCCCCTTTTCATATGCACCCGGATAACCTCCCGATACAAGCATTACCGTAACAACCGTATCATCGGATATAAGCAATTCCCTGTTCCCCAGGTCACCTTCGGTCACACCAAGCAGCAGCTCCACCAGGTCACTCTTTATCCTCGGTATCACAACCTCTGCCTCAGGGTCACCCATACGCACATTATATTCAATAAGATATGGATCACCCCCTACATTCATAAGTCCAAAAAAGACAAATCCCCGGTAGCTTATACCTTCCCTTCTCAATCCTGCCATGGTAGGCTTAATGATCCTGTCTTCCACCTTCCTCATAAAGTCCTTATCGGCAAAAGGAACAGGTGAAACAGCTCCCATACCCCCGGTATTAAGCCCGGTATCCTTTTCCCCTATCCTCTTATAATCCTTTGCTTCTGGCAGTATCTTATAATCATTACCGTCTGTCAGTATAAAAGCCGACAGTTCAATGCCATCAAGAAACTCCTCTATCACTACAGTGCTGCCTGCATCTCCGAATTTTCCCGAAAACATACTTTTCAGTTCCCTGACCGCTTCATCGTAATCATCCAGTATAATCACCCCCTTACCGGCAGCCAGTCCGTCGGCCTTAAGCACATACGGCTTCTTCATTTTTTTCAGGAATTCACATGCCTCCTTAAACTCATCCCCACAGAAGCTCCTGTAGGCAGCTGTTGGAATATCATTCTCCTGCATAAACCTTTTGGCAAAATCCTTGCTGCCCTCAAGCATGGCAGCCCTGCTTTCCGGCCCGACCACAGCAATATGCCTGTACTTGTCGCTCCCAAGGAAAAAGTCATGTATCCCCTGCACCAACGGAACCTCCGGGCCTACAATAAGCATTGACACATTATTGCTAAGGGCAAAACCGGCCACCCCTGCAAAATCAGCTATATCCAGGCTTACATTCTCACCTTCCTTTGCCGTTCCGGCATTACCGGGGGCAATAAATACCTTATTAACCTTATCACTCTGTGAAATCTTCCAGGCAAGGACATGCTCCCTTCCGCCAGAACCAAGAATCAGAATATTCATATTATGTGCCTTTCAATAAAATTTCAAAAATAGCATATCAATATAAGAAAAAAAAGCTGTGCTCCCCAGAGTAAAAACTTTATATCACCTCAACAATGACTGCCGGGCATCAAGCAGATGTGGCAGATGCCTGTCGTTCAACACCGATACTACCATAGCCGCACCCGCTAAGTGCCAGCTGTTATATCACCAAAGCTATATCCTTTCTGCCTGCATAGCCCGATAAGCTTTTCAAGCACAGTCAGTGAACACCTGTCCTTCCTGTCGTGCAGGACAATAACAGAACCCGGACGGATCAATCGTTCCGCCTTCTGCACTATATAATCCCTGCTAACAGACAAATCGAAATCATATAAAAGCAAGTCCCAGAATACTATCTTCACCCGGTTCTTAAGAGCCATATACTGTGGCAGGGTGAGCCGGCCATACGGAGGCCTGAAAAAAGATGATCCACTCAGTTCCGACCCTTTCAGGCAGTTATTGATATAATCTTCTCTCCGGCTTTTCCACCCGTCAATATGATGATAGCCATGATTTGCCACAGAAAAGCCATGACCCCTTATCATGTCAACACTGCCGGGGTAATCTAGCATCTCCGTACCCGTACAAAAAAATACGGCTTCACTGACACCAAAAGCAGAAAGGACATTTATTATTTCTTCAGTGCCATCTTCAGTGGGACCGTCATCGAATGTAAGATATATCTTTTTCTCATCACCTCCTTTATGCATGAATAATGCATCACTGTAAATTAATCTGAGTGCCCCGGGGTACCTGAAAAACCGTGGTTTCATGAAGGTCTCATAAATAACTCGTTATAATACCTGTCAATATCCTGCTCCATCTGTACTGACAGCTCCTCTATCCCCATTCCAAGTGAAGTGTTAAAAAGACTTATCAGCGCCTGCATATTCAGTCCGGTTACATAATCCAGGTCATATCTCTGTCCGGGTGTCAGGGTAAGCACAAAATCAAGATTCTCCTTTGCATTGGTAATAATATCAGTGCCTATTTCAATAGCCTTCTCTTCCTCTCCTATACTGTAAAATCCACGGAAGAGGTTAAGTGAATAATAATCATGTCCGAGCTTTGAGTCTGGTATCACTTCAAGGCTCCTTTGTAACACTTCCCCTGCTCTCAGCGTATCGCCCTCATCAATAAGTGCCACTGCAAGTATGCCGAACATCCTGCGAAAATTACTGAACATACGCCTGTTAGTCTCATCAAGGTAAACATCAGGATCAGAAGCATTGCCCCATTTAAACTTATTCATCACATTATCATACATCTGTCTTGTATCAATAAACCCAATATCCTGCGACCTGGTGCCCGTTGTATCAAGAGGGGCCACCCTGTATGCCAGTCCCTCCATCTGGAAATAATCATCCAGACCCATATAATTGGATGGCGGAACAGTGCTGGCAAAATAGATAGGCCGCTCCCACTTATTCGTGCCTATCATATCCATCACGGCAAGATTATTCTTATATAACTCATTCCCGCTGTACTTCCACACAACAAAATCAAGCATCCTGTCAGCCTGGTAATCTTTTACTGTTCCGTTAGACCTTACTATAGCCGAATCGACTGGTATCAGGAACTGGCTGGATGGGATATAATTAAAATAATCGCCCCTGCCGGAAAAATCCATCTTACTCTGCCTGTCGTCCGACCCTGCCCATTTAACAAGCTCAATAATATCAAAAGGCCTGTTAACACGATCGGTAAGCGGCAATTGCTCTCTTTGGCCCGGCTGGTATTTATCTGGTCCAAGAGTAAACTCCACGGGATCTGACTCATAAGCTTTCTGTCTCATCATATTAATATACCAGCCGGCTGACAGGTAACTCAGGTTAGCCACCCTGACATCTGTCCTGATACCCTCAACATCCTGTGCATACCACACCGGGAAAGAATCATTATCACCATATGTAAGCAGTACAGCATTTTCATCGCAGCTGTTAAGATAATTACTACCGATATCCCTTGCAGTATACCTCCCGGAGCGATCGTGGTCATCCCAGTTCTGGAAGGCCATAAGCAGTGGCACGGCAACAAGACAGGCTGGAAAGGCAACAGTCAGCGCCATTCTGCCTGAAAATATCTTCCTGAGTTTATCCGTAAGAAAACACAGTCCAAGGCCTATCCACACTGAAAAAGCATAGAATGAGCCGGCATAGGCATAATCCCTCTCGCGGGGCTGCAGCGGGTACTGGTTAAGATAGACCACAATGGCTATTCCGGTCATCACAAAAAGCACGGTGATAACCCAGAAGCCTTTACGGTCTCTCTTATACTGCCATATTATCCCCAGTATTCCGAGGATCATAGGCAAAAAGAAATAAGTATTCCTGCCCGGGTTGTTTTTTAATTCATCCGGCAATGCTTTCTGGTCGCCCAGCCTTGAACTGTCAATAAAATCAATACCACTGATCCAGTTTCCATGCATCACATTGCCGTTACCCTGTATATCGTTCTGCCTGCCGGCAAAGTTCCACATAAAATACCTGCCATACATATATCCCAGCTGGTAAGAGAAGAAAAATCTCAGGTTCTCACCAAAGGTAGGTACAGTAAATTCCTTTCTCCCGCCCGAGCTGTTAAGTGTAATCTTTTTGCCTTTCACCCTTCCCCAGTATTCATATTCTGAACGATGCCTGTCCTCCGGGCTGTACATCCTGGGAAACACAGTGGTAAAACGCTTATCAAACACGTATTCATTCTTCATATAGGGACTGTATTTATCATCCTCCTTGATATATCCCCCTCTCTCTTTCTCTACATCAATAACCGGGGCAGAATAATAATGACCGGTCACCAAGGGCGTATTCCCGTACTGTTCCCTGTTTATATAATATATCATTGAGAAAACATCTGAAGGATCATTCTGATTCATCGGGGGACTGGCATGTGCCCTTATCGGTATAAGAGCATAGGATGAATAGCCCATTAATATAACAGCCAGAATGGTCAGGACATAATTAAGCAGAATCCTGCCTTTTTTAATAGAATACCTGATACCCCATATCAGCGACCCTGTTAGTAATATAATATAAATATAAAGCCCTGAATTAAAGGGAAGGCCCAGCCCGTTTACAAATAAGAGTTCAAACCACCCTGCAACCTTTACGGTGTATGGCAGCAGAACAAACACAAGCAGGATAAGCATGGCAAAGGCAATCAATAGTGCCCTGATAATGCCTTTTGTGCTGACCGGGTTGTGCCTGAAATAGTATACCAGCACAATAGCAGGCAGTGCCAGCAGGTTAAGCAGGTGCACACCGGTTGACAAACCCATAAGATAAGCAATAAGCACCAGCCACCGTCCTGACATCCTATCTTCCTTTTCATCCTCCCATTTAAGTATGGCCCAGAAAACCATTGCAGTAAAAAGTGAGGATGTTGCATATACTTCGCCCTCCACGGCGGAGAACCAGAAAGTATCCGAGAAAGTAAAGCTGAGTGCCCCTATAAGCCCGGCGGCAATAACTGTTGCTATGCCGGTTAATGAGGGCTCAGCACTATCGAGTATAACCTTCCTTGCAAGGTGAGTAATTGTCCAGAACAGAAACATAACAGTAAATGCACTTGCCATCGCAGACATGAAATTAATCATCAGCGCTGCATTTGACTCATTGCCGAAACTGAACAGGGAGAAAAAGCGTCCGAACAAGAGAAAGAAAGGCGCCCCGGGAGGGTGGCCTACCTGCAGCTTCCATGCAGACAGTATAAACTCACCACAATCCCAGAAACTAACCGTTGGCTCAAGGGTCAGGGTATAAACCACTAATGAGACAAGGAAAACCGTCCACCCTGTTATAATATTCGATCTTTTAAAAACCAGATTATAATTCATAGCTAAAAAATTTATTTTCTGCCGTCACGGGCGCTGCGCCCGGTTCTGCCCTTTACATGATTATTAATGCTTTGATTAATATACCAGGATGTAAATATATTGAAAATGACATTACCTGACATAATACCTCCACTCAATATCCCTCCAGTATGAACCGGCATAGTCTATTCCGATACGCCGACCCTGCCCAATATCAACCCTGCAGCCCCGGTCTTCAATCCATAATCTCTCTGAAACAGATATATCTTCACCGTAAAATGAACCATCAATACCAAGATGACGGGTCAGTTTACCCGGACCGTTAAAACCGCTTACACCTCTTATCAGGACAGCCTGTGGTAAACCCTCAACAGATGTGACAATATTCAGCATCCAGTATATACCATAAATAAGGTACATGTAGACAAGGCCCCCATGATGATACATTATTTCAGTACGGCAGGTCCTTCCTTTCCTTGCATGACATGCCAGGTCTTCCTCCCCCCGGTATGCCTCAACCTCTGTTATCATATGCCTGCCTTTTGGTCCGGCCTGGCTGTCCACACACAAAAATTTACCCGGTAATAATGGGGCTGCCTCAAGCACATCAGCTGTAAAAAAATCCCTCTCTAAGCGTACTGCAGTTTTCATTTTAACCTTATTTCTTCCCCTGATCAAAAATAAATATAGAGTAAAAGAGGGAGAAGAATGTAATCCCTGTATGTGTTTCCATGGTATCTTCGTTTAACATTGACAGCATAATTATTATAAAGAACACAGCAAATAAATAATCACGAAAGCCCTGCATCCTGATTACCGGGTAGAATAATGCATACATATAGATAATAAAACCCATAATCCCGAATGTGATCAAAACAGTCAGGTACTGGTTATGCGAAATAAACCTGTGTTCACTGTCAAGCGCCGAATCATCAGTCGTATATTGCTTCCTGAACTCATCTTCCAGGTCGCCGGTGCCTGCGCCGAAAAAGGGATATCTTTTAAATACCCGCAGGCCGGTAATAAAAAATTCAATCCTCTGTGTCACGCTGTGACCCTGTGGATTACCCCCCTTGAAATAATAATCCAGCTGCCATATAAGCTCATACACCCTGTCATTGATACTGACCCCATCCTTATACCTGCTGTTTGCATAGCCTGATTCAATCATGTCAACATCTTTCTCACTTAACTTACTGACACCCAGAGAGTCTTTTTTCAGGCCCAGGGAGGTCATATACCTTATCAGGGTGTGTTTTATCTCCTGTTTCTTCAGGTCAACAGCATCATAATCAAGGGTGCTTCTCTTATTCCATGCAGGTCTCAACTCACTCTCACAAATATATCTCCATACATAAAAGCCATTCTCAAGATAGTCTTTCCCCCTATCATGAAAATAGGGCCTGTTTCCGGCTGTCCTGACAGAATAGTCCGGCCGCCTGTCTTCCCTGATGGTGTAATAATCCTTAACCCTGAATCCCAGGTAAGCTGTTAATGCCAGTAAGAGCACAGCGGTGACAGCTATGTTCATCCTGGCATAAAACCTGGTCCCGGATCGCCTGGTGATACGGTAAGATGAGTAGAATAAAACAAGCAAAAAAATGATAATCCCGGTATATGACATCAGTACCAGTAAAAAAAACAGGAACCATAGGGCAAACAGGACATAGACATATTTAAACCTGAAGTCAAACTCGTCATGTACAAGAGTATAATAAGATGATATAAAAAATGAAAAGCATACCATCAATGATAGCCTTATATGAGAAATAAACAAGGAGATATCCCGCCTGTCCGGCATGTCATCAGCAATTATAAAATAGTATACTATGCCTGATACCGAAGCAAGGAACACACCCAGCAGGAATGAGCTGAGGATAATACGTTTTTCCAGCATGCTTATTGAACCGCTTGTAGCAACAACAAGCGGGATGGCAAGCAGGGGCAGCTTAAGTTTCAGCACCATAATCCCCCTGTAGGTATTTCCGGTATTCAGCATAAAAACAATATACAAGACATAAATCAGCAGGAATACCAGTAAAGGTTTATTGGAAGGCAGCATTTTAAGGTGTAACCAGCTGTTTTTGTCAAGCAGCCAGTTGATTACAAGGGCTATAATAAAAGCGGAGGTCATAAAT
>CAZGUR010000113.1:0-10181 GCA_964529295.1 uncultured Rikenellaceae bacterium
CGCAATTGGATAGAGCGCTTGACTACGGATCAAGAGGTTGGGGGTTCGAGTCCTCCCGGGCGCGTGAGTACGACCATGCCGGCCCGGAGGGTCGGTGAGCATGACGAGGGCGCGTAGCTCAGTTGGTTAGAGCGCTACGTTGACATCGTAGAGGCCAGAGGTTCGAGTCCTCTCGCGCCCATGCCCTGGGGCCGTAGCTCAGCTGGTAGAGCACGTCACTCGTAATGACGGGGTCGTCGGTTCGAGTCCGACCGGTGGCTCTTTTGTTCGGTCCCAAGGCGCTTTTCGGGTAGAAGGGTGCAACCTCGGCCGATTTTTGTTATAGTCGAATGGATGCCCCGTGGTGTAACTGGCAACACGTCTGACTCTGGATCAGAAGAGTCCAGGTTCGAGCCCTGGCGAAGCAACAAAAAGCCCCGCATAAAGCGGGGTTTTTTGGTTGATATATTCTAAAATACGATTAATTGTAATAACTTTGAGTTATGTCAAGTATAGATGACATATTAATGAGAATTAAAAGGTCTGTATATTCAACAGATCCGGATGCAATTATCCTATTATATGGATCATATGCAAGAGGAGATTATGGTGATAGCTCAGATATTGATATAATAATATTGCTTGACAAAAAAAGAATAAGCAGGGAAGATGAGAAACGTATTAAGTATCCATTATACAGTATTGAATTTAATACCGGCAGGATTATAAGCCCCATTATACTTACGAAAGAAGATTGGGATAACATTCACAGTGCTACACCTCTCTTTGAAAATGTTCAATCCGAAGGAATACAGCTATGAATAATTCCCAAAACTATGATTTTGTGGAGATCACAGAGGAAGACGTTTTTGATATGTATCCCAATGCAAAAGAATTGATCGCAATAATTGAAAAACTCCTGAATCACTAATCTTGCATCAAATTATATCAGTAGAAGGGCTTATGCCAGAAAGAAATATTTTTGGTACAATTACAGTGCTGGGCTCCATAATTATTTGATCCCTGGCAGGGTTGGTAAGATTTGTAAAAAAACATTTTTGTGGAGAAGGATGAAAAAAATCGGTATGTAATAAAGGTCACGGGCAGGGTCCAGGGCGTGGGTTTCAGGTACAGCACCCTCAACGAAGCAAAGAAACTCGGCCTGACAGGTTATGTAAAAAACATGCCCGATGGCAGCGTAAAGATAGAGGCTGAAGGAACGGAAGACCAGCTTGAT
Organism: uncultured Rikenellaceae bacterium; assembly: GCA_964529295.1. GTDB lineage: Bacteria > Bacteroidota > Bacteroidia > Bacteroidales > VadinHA17 > UBA9300. The sequence continues at coordinate 1,217 of CAZGUR010000113.1, forward strand.
GCTCTTGTTGAATGGTGCCGGAGTGAATCCGGACCGGGTTATGTGGATTCCCTTACATTTGATACTTCATCCCCCGCAGGATATGATGAATTCAGGGTAAAATATTAAGCGCCCGGGAATTCACCACAACCGGACATACCCCTTTTTGAACAAACCTGAATAAACCTTTTATAGTTCTTTTCAGGATAAATACCTATATTTCTTTCCGGGTTAAATACCTATATTAGTGTTATATGACAGAGAACGGTCTTAAAAGAACACTGGGACTCTTCCCCGCCACAAATATTGTTATAGCCAATATGATAGGGGCGGGTATTTTTACTACATCCGGACTCCTTATGGCTGACCTGGGCTCGCCCGTACTGCTTATTGCACTCTGGGCGGTTGGTGGTGTAATTGCTCTCTGCGGTGCCCTGTCCTACGGTGAGCTGGGAGCCAATTTCCCTGAAGCAGGCGGTGAATACATGTTCCTGTCAAAGATTTTTCATCCGTCACTGGGCTTCCTCAGCGGCTGGGTCTCATTTATCGTGGGCTTCTCAGCCCCCATTGCGGCCGCGGCACTGGGATTCAGTGAATACTTTATAAGAGCATTTCCCGGACTGTCTCAATGGGTATCAGGGAATACCTTCCTGGGAATAAACGGAGCATCAAAACTGTTCGCCGTAACTATAGTCCTTGTCTTTACACTGGTGCACTCAAGAGGCATCGAATTCGGATCCAGGATACAGAACTGGCTCACCATACTCAAAATATTGCTGGTGGCCGGACTTATAGTGGCAGGCATAGCCTTCGGCAAAGGGGACATGGATAATTTTAAGGCACAGAGCACAGCGGGCGAAGGTGTAGCAGGCTGGAAAACAATGGGCCTGGCTATTATGTGGATCATGTTTGCATACAGCGGATGGAACGCATCAACCTATATAGGATCAGAAATAAAAAAACCAAAACGTAACCTGCCCGGCTCTCTGATCATCGGTACCTCTGCAGTAATAATACTCTACCTCCTGCTTAATGCAGTATTTGTCTATGCCATACCCGCCGGGGAGATGAAAGGGGTGATCTCCGTGGGCGGCCTTGCCATGGGCAAGCTCTTCGGTCCGGGTGCAGAAACAGTCTTTTCATTGCTTATATCCTTTGCCCTGTTCTCCTCCCTCAGCGCCCTTATCATAATAGGACCAAGAGTATATTACTCAATGGCCCGCGACGGACTGTTCTTTAAATTTGCAGCACGTACCAGCAGCCGTTACAGCGTCCCCCTGCATTCAATTTACCTCCAGTCGGCAATAGCAATAATATTCATACTTACCGGTACCTTCGATCAGATACTCACTTATATGGGCTTCTCCCTTGGTATCTTTCCACTGCTTGCCATCGCTGGTTCCTTTAAGATCAGGAAAACAAACAGGATACATTCAAGGATACCCGGTTTCCCCATACCACAGCTTATATACCTGATATCAGGCATCCTTATCCTGGTCCTTGCCTTTATGGAACGGCCCCTTGAATCATCCATTGCCCTGCTGACAGTGGCAGCAGGTATACCTGCATACCTGGTATTCTCCTCCCGCCGTTCATCCGGAAGTTAAAATGAACTATCCCGCCGCAGGCAGCGGGGTATCAAAAGGCAAATCATAAAGCATTTTTCGCAGCGAGCTGCGGGGAATTAAACCCATGCTAATTAAAAATAAAATTGTACCTTTGGTCATATTATGACTGTCAGTCATTAAAAAGAATATGTCAATGGGAACAGGTGAAAGGAAAAAGCGGGAAAAGGAGAAAAGACGTGAATCAATAATTGATGCAGCTGAGAAAGTGTTTTTTTCCTTAGGTTTTGATACTGCAACAATGGACGATATCGCGAAAAGATCAGAACTAAGCAAAGGAACACTCTACCTCTACTTTAAAAGCAAGGAAGACATACACCTGGCTGTGGCCATCAGGGCAATAAATATCCTCAACAGCCTGGTCCCTGATATCGGCAGTAAAAAAGACAACGCAATAGAAAAGCTGAAAAAACTGGCCGCCACCTTTATCAGCTTTGCCGGAAAATTCCCCGGTCACCTCAAGTCTATACTGTATGTTGAGAGTCTCGACTTCAAACAGCTGAGTCTCAGCAGGGAAGAGCTGAAGGACGTTATCTTCAGGGAGACACCCGTCAGAATGGTACTTGAACTGGTGGAGCAGGGCGTAAATGAAAAAGTAATACGCAGCGATATACCCCCGGGCATAATAGCCAACACCCTGTGGTCACAGATGCTTGGCATGTTCCAGTTTGTTACCATACAGCGGGGCTTGTTTGAAATGGTCGAAATGGAAACCGGAGAGCTGTTGGATGCATCAATTGAGCTGGTATTAAACGGTATAAGGTCATGAAAGAGTAAACCGGGGGAAGCGTTCCCGGGAGCAGAGTGAATAAAGTTTTATGTAATATGTTTTCTCACAAAAGTATGAAACAAATAGTTTTCATAATACTTACCATGGCCATGCTGCCCTTGCAGGGAATAGCACAGGACAGCGTCCTTGATGAATATATCCGGGAAGGGATTGAAAGCAACCACAGCCTCAGGCAACGAAATATTGATTACTCCATCAGTCTGTCAAAGCTGAAGGAGTCGCGTTCATTATTCTTCCCTGACATAGACATCAACGCCCGCTACACCGTAGCCCGGGGAGGCAGGGTTATTGAGTTTCCCGTTGGCGACCTGCTGAATCCCGTCTATTCCACCCTTAATATGCTGACAGGCACTGCACAGTTTCCCACAATAGAAAACCAGTCATTCAATTTTTACCGTCCCCGCGAGCACGAAACCAAAATAACGATGGTACAGCCAATCTTTAACACCGACCTGATATATAACTACAGGATCAACAGGGAATATTCCGAGGTAGCCCGTGCCGATATCGGCCTCTATGAGCGCGAACTGGTAAAAGAGATAAAAACCGCCTACTACACCTGCATCAGGGCCCTGTCGATGCTGGAGCTGGCAGACAGCACCATAATGCTGGTGAAGGAGAACCTGAGGGTCAGCAAGCGACTGTTCGATAATGATAAGATTACCGTTGATGCGGTCCACCGCTCCGAGGCCGAACTGTCAAAGGCAGAGGCGGCACGTGCCAGGGCTGTCAATTACTATGAAAGCTCAAAATCATACTTTAACTTCCTGCTTAACAGGCCACTTACAACAGCCTTTGAGCCCGGCCAGGTGAAGGAACCCATGCCGGTACCGGGACTCCAGCAGGCGCAGGACCAGGCCCTGGATAAACGCGGTGAGCTGGATAAGATAAGCAGCTATATCGCTGCCAGCAACTACGCCCTGAAGCTCGACAGGTCCGATAACCTGCCGGAGATAACAGGTGTGGTTAATTACGGTTACCAGGGCAAGGAATACAGCTTCACGGGGGATGATGATTTTGTGCTTGCCTCACTCGTTCTTCGATGGGACCTGTTCCAGGGTATGGTAAACAAACATAAGACGGAGCAGAGAAAGCTGGAGTCCCAAAAACTGCAGGAGATGTACCATGAGGCTGAAGAATCCATTAAGATGGAGGTGCTCAACAGCTACTACTCGGTGCTTTCAGCCTATGACCAGGTGGCGGCCGCCGGGAAGCAGCAGGAATCGGCGCGCAAAGCATACCGGGTGGTGCAGAAAAGATATGAACAGGGACAGGCCACACTGCTTGAGCTGACAGATGCACGTACGGCCATGACGGAAGCAAACTCGGACCATATAAGCGCTGTAAGCAATTATTTCATTAAGCTGGCTGAAATGGAATGCGCCAGGGGAGATGAATTTATGCGGTAAAAATTTTAAACAAATGAATAAAACAATAATTATTATATCAGCCCTCATCCTGCTTATCAGCGGCTGCAGACAGGAAGCAGATGAGAGAAGCAAGGAAAGAACAGCTGTTAAGGTAAAGCTGGCTCACGCCATACCATCCGATTATACCGTTCCTGTAAGGGCCAGCGGCATGCTGGCCACACGCAAAGAGATGAAGCTAAGCTTTAAGACGGGCGGACTGATTGACCTTATCAATGTCCATGAAGGTGAATATGTGCAGTCCGGGCAGCTGCTGGCCAGGCTTGACCTTTCGGAGATAAGCGCAGAGAGGCAGAAAGCCCGGATAGCGCATGAAAAGGCTCTGCGCGACCTGGAGAGGGTTGAGAACCTGTATCGCGACAGTGTGGCCACGCTCGAACAGTACCAGGATGCACGCTCGACTCTCAACATGGCATATGCCGCCAAACAGATAGCCGATTTTAACTATAAGCATTCCTTTATAAAAGCACCCTCAAACGGACAGGTACAGAAGATACTGATGGAAGAGCATGAGATGGCAGCACCGGGATACCCAGTACTGCTGTTTGCCACAACAGCCAATGAATGGGTAGTGAGGGTGGCCCTCACCGATAAGGATATAGTGCGGGTGGCTGTGGGCGACAGTGCCGTGATAAGTATGGACCCTTATCCTGAGCGCCTTTTCCGGGCCACAATATCGGAGCTGGGGGCTATGGCAGACCCGGTGACGGGCACCTACGAGGCTGAGCTTAAGCTGCAGAATGCCGCTACCGGTTTTCGTTCCGGCTTTATCAGCAGGGCTACCATATACCCCCCGGACAGCTCACAGGGCTACAGTATACCCATAACCGCCATACGAGGGGCCGAAGGAAACAGGGCCAGCCTCTTTGTAGCAGAGGATGGAAGGGCAGTGAAGAGGGATATAATATGCGGACCGGTAAAAGGCGATAATATTATCATTAGCTCGGGCATAAGGGAAAATGATATGATAATATGCGACGGTGCCGCCTATTTGAGTCACGGTACAGAGATAAGCATAATCGACACCATAAAGTAAGACAGGAAAGAAAATAAAAACGTGCAGAGATAAACACAGTATTGAGAGCTAAGCCTTATGAGTAAATTTAAATAATTGAGTTAAGCCTCTGATGAACAAAACAGATAGCAAAAATCTAAACATATGAAGCTACCGCGACTGGCAATTGATAATTCCTCCTTCACCTGGATGCTGTTTATCTTCCTGGCAGCCATAGGCATACGATCGCTGATAGTCATGCCCCGGACAGAAAATCCGGAGATCAATGTGCCCGGCACATCCATAGTGGTGGTTATGCCCGGCAGCAATCCCGTGGAGATGGAGAAGCTGGTGGCCATGCCGGTGGAGGAAGCACTCAATGAGCTGGAAAATATAAAAAAGATAAGCACCTCGGTAAGGGACGGCTCGGCAACCATATCAGTCGAATTTGATTTTAACACAGATGCTGATGAGAAGTATGATGAGGTGCTGCAGAAGGTTAACAATATACGCAATGAGCTTCCTGAAGAGATAATGCAGACAGAGGTATGGCAGTGGACAACCACCGATATAGCCATGCTACAGCTGGCCCTTGTCTCCGACACAGCAGGGTACGCCAGCCTGGAATACCAGGCAGAGAAACTGAAGGACAGGCTCGAGAAGAACAATAGCATCAGGGCGGTGGATATTTATGCACTGCCTGAACAGGAGATACATATCGATCTCGATTTTGAGAAAATGGCCCGGGTGAATACCTCCCTCGGGATGGTGGAGAAAGCCATACAGAGTAATAATGCCAGCATACCGGGCGGAGACCTGGAGATAGGCGATATGAACCTGAGCGTCACATCATCAGGCTCATATAAGAACCTTGAAGAGATACGCAAGACAGTCGTTAATTCACACCAGGGCAAACTGATATATCTTGAGAATATAGCCACGGTAGAATATGACTATGAGAACCTTAAGTATTATGCCAGGTATGGAGGTGACATGTCCACCGGCATACGCTCAGGGGCCTCTGATGCCTTGTTTATCACCGTAAAGCAGAAAGAAGGCCTTAATGTGCTTAAGACAAGGCAGGAGATAATACCGCTAATTGATGAGTTCAACAAAGAGCTGCCGGAAGGTACCGGAGCAGAGATAGTGTTCGACCAGGGTGCAAGAGTCAAAGACCGCATCAACAGCTTCCTTATGAACCTGCTGCAGGGTATACTTCTGGTGGGCATAGTCATATTCCTGTCCCTGGGCATAAGGGAATCCCTGGTGGTGGCCACAGCCATACCACTGTCCCTCGTCATTGCTATAGGGGTGGTTGACAATATGGGATACGGACTGCAGCAGATATCCATTGCTGCCCTGGTGGTGGCATTGGGACTCCTGGTTGATAACTCCATCGTTATGGTGGAGAATATAAACCGCTTTGTGGTAAGGGGGTATAAGAAAAAAGAAGCATCCATACTGGCAGCCTCGGAGATAGGCTGGCCGGTGATAACAGCCACCCTTACCACCATCCTGGCTTTCATCCCCATAGCCACCATGCCTGACAAGGCAGGGGCCTTTATCGAATCGCTGCCGGTAACCATCATGGTAACACTGCTGGCATCCCTCCTTATAGCACTTACCCTTACACCTGTCATCACCAGCAGGCTGTTCAGGGAAAAGGACCTCACGAAGCAGAAGCTTAAAGGAACAAGAAAAATGCTGCAGTGGTTTATTGAACACCCTTTCCGCCACAGCCTCGCCTGGTCACTGCGCAAGCCATGGCTTATAGTGTCGGTAAGCCTTATCATCCTGGCATTGTCGGCATGGATGTTCAGGTTCGTGGGCATAAGCTTCTTCCCCAAGGCCGAACAGTCAAACCTTATGGTGCAGGTATCAATGCCCGAAGGTTCAGGTATCAGCAGAACGGATAAGGCTGCACGCTTTGTCTCCGGCGTGCTTGACACCACCGCCGCGGTAAAATATTACGCCGTCAATGTGGGTCACGGCAACCCCCAGATATATTACAATGTCTTCCCCCAGCGTTTTAACCTGCGACTGGCTGATATATATGTTGAGCTGTATGAATACGATCCGGATGATTTCAGTGATCTCCTCGAACAGCTGCGTAACAGCTTCGATGACTATCCCGGTGCGCGCATCAGGGTAAAAGAGTTTGAGCAGGGTCCCCCTTTCGATGCCCCCATACAGGTCTTCCTTACCGGCGATAATAACGATATACTGAAAGATATATCCACTGATATAGAAGAGTTTATTGCGCGACAGCCAGGGGTTATCAACCTGGAAAATCTCTTTGTCAAAACAAGCACCGAGCTGCTGTTTGATATTAACCGCGACAAGGCCAATATGCTGGGGGTGCCTGTTATAGAGATTGACCGTGCCATACGTACGGCTGTGGCGGGACTGGCTGTCTCCGATTTCAGGGATGCCTCCGGCGAGGAGTCGCGCATGGTGCTGAGGATGGATGAAACAGATGATTTCAGTCCGGATGACCTCAACAGGGTATATGTAGCTTCACTGTCGGGCCGACTCATACCCATACGCCAGCTTGTAAATACCAGGTTCAGGCAGGCACCGAGCACAATAAAAAGGTATAATACAGAGCGTACGGCAGAGATACTGGCCGATATTGAAAGCGGAAGTTCTCTCGATGACATAATGGATCCGGTGAAGGTGATGCTGGACGGGTACCCTTTCCCGGAGGGCTATTCATATAAGATAGCCGGTGAGCTGGAGGGCAGGAACGAGTCCTTTGCAGGCATGCTCAATGCCGTTATCATAGCTATATTATCGATATTCGCCATACTGGTCCTCCAGTTCCGCTCCTTCAGGCAGCCGCTTATTATCTTTATGGCCATACCCTTCGCGGCCACGGGGATGGTGTGGGCTTTGCTTATAACAGGATACACCTTCTCCTTCACCGCCTTTGTGGGACTGACAAGCCTTATGGGTATAGTGGTCAATAATTCCATTATACTGGTCGACTATACCAACAGGCTCCGCAAAAACGGCAAAACGTTTACCGAGGCACTGCAGACAGCATCGGAGACAAGGCTTACGCCTATAGTGCTCACCGCCTTCACCACCATAGGCGGCCTGCTGCCCCTCACATTGCAGGGAGGCACACTGTGGGCGCCGCTGGGCTGGACCATTACAGGTGGACTGCTGGTGTCAACACTGCTCACCCTTATAGTGGTGCCGGTATTCTATAAGCTGATGTCAGCCAAAGAAGATGAATCTGTCCGGACACAGAAAGAGGAACACCAGCCGTAAGATCAAAGTAAGGAGGAGCCTGTCAGTCCCCGTATAACCACCGAGGCACAGGCACAGCCGAAGGCAGGGGGCATATATGACACCGTGCCCACATTGGAGGCCTTATTCTGTTCGCCGGGCGTCAGCTCAACACTCTCACCGGGCACCGCCTCGGGAGAAAACACGGCAGTAAAGCCCTTATGTATACCCAGCTTATGCAATCGCTTCCTCAGTATGCGTGCCAGCTTGCAGTTATATGATGCTGATATGTCGCTTATCATTATGGCTGTGGGATCAAGCTTGCCGCCGGCACCCATGGAGCTGACAACAGGGATGCCTTTCTGCATGGAGTGATATATAAGGTATATCTTGGGCGAGAGTGTATCGATGGCATCCACCACATAGTCAAAACCCCGGTCCAGTATCTCCACCATACGCCCATCCCTGATAAACTCGCTGATGGTGGTAAGGTCGAGGCCGGGATTGATATCCAGCAGCCTCTCTGCCATAACCTCTGTCTTATACTTGCCGGCGGTGCTGTTAAGGGCAGGCAGCTGCCTGTTGATATTGGTCTCGTTAACCCTGTCACCGTCAACAATGGTCATATGCCCAACCCCTGCCCGGCATATCATCTCCGCGGCAAAGCTACCCACACCGCCGAGACCCACTATAAGCACGTCTGAAGATGCCAGCTTCTCTATATTCTCACTGCCCAGTAATAGTTCTGTACGCGACTGCCACATATTAAGCTACCTTCCGTTAAGTGCGAATAAATCATTGAAATTATTCCACTGCTGCTCTTTCAGCCTTTCCGTATCCATACCCAGGTGTCCTGCCACCACCTCATACACCGGCTCAATACCTATATCAAAACCATCCGTTTCGAGGAACATGC
>CAZGUR010000114.1:0-10180 GCA_964529295.1 uncultured Rikenellaceae bacterium
AGGTCAGTGAAGGACTTATGCCAAATTTGTCTTTCATGAATGTGCCCAACTCCTTTTTTAAGGCTGTTTTATAATGCCTGAAATGCAGGGAGGGCATCAGAAGTTTCTTTCTTATCTGTTCATCCTTGAAAGCACTTTTTATCATAAAAGGGGCGGCCTGTACCCAGGGACAGTTACAGTTATTCGTTGGATTAGCGTTATCGGCCCTGGCGTTTACAATAAAGGGGATGAAGATATTGTCAATGTTTTTATCAATCAGGTTCTTGATATGACCGTGCATTAGCTCAACTGGCATGCATGTTTCAGATACCATAAGTTCAATAGACTCGCGTACCAGCTTATTGTCCGATGGATCTGAAATTATAACCCTGAACCCAAGCTCTTCAAAAAAATTCCTCCAGAAAGGAAATTGCTGGTAGAAGATCATAAGGGCGCGGGGTATGCCAATGATTGGCATATCCTTATCTGCTGTCTCTTTATAGTCGCCAAGCAACATGCTGTTTCTTTCTTTAAAGAGATCGGGGATATTATTATTTTTCTTCTTCCTTTCCTCTTTTTCATATTTCTCGCAGCGACCGCCATAGAAAAGTGCTTTTTTATCACCCTCGATCTTTACTGACTGTATCTCGCAATTATTTGAACATGCCTGACACGTAAAGCGTCTTACGCTGTAAGTTTTATTGCTTATATCGAAGCCTTTGAACCCTGATTTACCTGAACCACCCATCTGTTCCCTTGCCAGTATAGCTGCTCCAATGGCACCTGTTACATCGAAATGTGGCGGTATGGTTATTTTCTTGCCTGTTATTTTCTCAAAAGCTGCAACAACGGACTTGTTATTTGTCACACCTCCCTGGAAGAATATATTATCCCCAATTGGTTTTTCACCTACCACTTTCTGGATATAGTTCTGCACTATTGAATATGCCAGTCCGCCCATCAGGTCATTAAGAGCTACGCCTTTTTGCTGATGTGAATTAAGATCGGATTCCATAAATACGGTACAGCGGTCTCCCAGTCTGGCCGGTTGCTTTGCCTCAAGTGCCAGTTTACCAAACTCCTCCTTAATATTTATACCCAGTTTTTCTGCCTGCTCTTCAAGAAAAGATCCGGTGCCCGCCGCACATACCTTGTTCATTTCAAAATCGACAACCACACCATCCCTTATACTGATGTATTTTGAATCCTGTCCACCTATCTCAAATATTGTATCCACTCTTCTGTCATAAGCAATGGCCGCCCTTGCCTGTGCTGTTATCTCATTAACTATAGTGTCTGCACCTATGAAATCACCGGTCAGATATCGTCCTGACCCGGTCGTGCCTGCTGCCCTTACTCTTATCCTGTTACCTGCTTCATTATTGATTTCTTTCAGACCTTGTCTGATGGCATCAAGAGGCTTGCTTGCAGTAGGAAGATATCTTCTTGCAATGACATTGTTATCCTTGTCTATAAGTACAACATTTGTACTGAGTGACCCTACATCAAGACCAAGATAAACATCATACAGGCCGTTTCCCGGAGGCAGTTGCCTTGTCTGCTTATTATACACCGCGGATGATTCGACAAGCTGTTTGAGACGGTGTGTCTTTCCTTTTCCTGATTTTATGTATTTTTCAAGTTCGGAGATCCCGAGATAAGGTTTACAGGAATGCTCGTCCCCCATGGTATGGAAGACTGCCCCGATGGCACCCATGGAAGCATAATGTTCCGGAATGATAAGATCACCGTCTGATAAGCCGAATACTTCTCTGATAGCTCTTCTCATACCGGTATTGGCTGCTACCCCTCCCTGGAAAGCTACCGGCTTTTCAATTTTGCGTCCGCGCCCCAGGGTGGCTTTGAAATTCCTTGCCACTGCAAAACATAATCCTGCAACTATATCATGCAGCGGTGTTGCTACCTGCTGAAGATGGATCATGTCACTTTTAGCAAATACACTACAGCGTCCGGCTATCCTCGGAGGGTTAGCTGATTTCTCAGCAAGAGCGCCAAATTCATCCTCTATATTTATCCCGATACGTTTTGCCTGCTGGTCAAGAAAAGAACCTGTGCCTGCCGCACAAAGGCTGTTCAGGGCAAAATCTGACAGGCGGGAAGTTTTTATATTTTCACCATTATCCAGCTGTATAAGTTTGGAATCTTCCCCTCCTATCTCTATCACCGAACGGATATTACCATATAGCACTGATATTGACTCAGACTGGGCAATAACTTCATTTACGAATACACCGCCCATTATTTCCGCTGCCTGTTTGCCACCGCTGCCGGTGAACGATACTGAAGAGAAACCAGGCTGTCCGTGTTTCCTTTCAATCTCTTTCAATACTTCCAGGACCACGGTGAACGGCTTGCCCTGGCAATATGAATAATCTTCCCAGACTATTTCAAACTTATTATTTATTAGTACGGTGTTGACAGAAATGGACCCGATATCAATGCCCAGGTGAAGTGGTTCAGAAAATATGTTTTTCATAGCATAGTGATTTATTTAACAATAAATCATGATTTTGATTCGCTATTTGCCTGATATCAGTTTAACAGTCGTTTAGATCAGGATTGGTGTGCGTCTTAAAATGTCTTATTTCTGGTAAATATATATTATTATCAGTCTTTAGTTTTCTTGCTAACACCGTAAATATACAGTGAATGGTAAAGAGGGTTGAAATTATTCAGTTCACATGCTGTATTGATGATTTCATGAATACGCGGATCACAAAATTCAATCACCTTGCCTGTTTCAGTATCGATAAGGTGATCATGCTGTCCGCAGTTATAGGCTTTCTCGAACTGTGCTATATTTTTTCCAAACTGGTGTTTTATAACAAGATTGCAGTCAAGCAGCAGGTCTATGGTATTATAGAGAGTGGCCCTGCTGACCCGGTAATTCTTGTTTTTCATAAAGATATAAAGTGATTCAATATCAAAATGTCCTGATCTGGAATATATCTCATCCAGGATGGCAAACCTTTCCGGTGTTTTACGATGGCCCTTCTTTTCAAGATATTCTGTGAATATCTGCTTTACGGTTTTTTTGGTTTCTTCATTAACCATATTTAAACCAAATTAAAATAAACAGGAAACTAATTTAAATTATTTTTTCATGAACGCAAAAAGTATATTTCGGTCCGGTCTGAGAGCTGCTTCATTTAAAAACCTCGACTCTTTTGACTTTGTCCACTCCCTTTATGTTCACAAGCTTCATTATCAGGTTGTTGAGGTCTTTGCTGTGATGTATGTAAACATCAATGGTGCCTTCAAATTTACCTTCATGAACATTAATAGTGATATTTCGCATATTAACGCTAAGCTCACCTGATATAATGTTTGTAATGTCATTTACTACGCCTAACCTGTCTATTCCTTCCAGGTGTATCTGTGAAAGAAAGGATACCATCTTGTGAATGGTCCATTTAACTTCGATAAGCCTGTTGCCTTCACTTGACATCAGTCTCACAGCAACGGGACATTTAGGCTTATGAATGATTATCATATCATTATCCGGATTGTGATAGCCAATGACTTCATCACCGGGTATTGGTTTACAGCATTTTGCAATTTCATATGATGGCTTGGACTCATCTACGCTTTCCCTGATAAGGTAGGGTGTTCTTTTATCAATACTACCTGATTTTTGCTTCTGGCTGCTTTTGTTTTCTTTTTGCAAACCTGACATAGTAAGTTCCCAGTATTTGATTATCCGGCTGTTGGGATTCTTCTTAAGTATTTTTTTCAGGTTATCCAGGGATATCACCCCACTTCCTATTTTAGAATGAAGATCCTCACGGCTTATGCATTCATAGCCCGGGAGTAATTTTTTATATACCTCTGCATTATGAGTTACTTTCAGTTCTTTGAGTTTTGTTTCCAGTATTTTCTTTCCTTTATCAATAAAAGTTTTGGTTTCAGCCCTTAAAGCATGCTTGATCGCTGATTTTGCTTTGGCCATGGTAACATATTCCAACCATTCTTTTACAGGTTTAGCTGTGTCACTGGTGATAATCTCAACCTGGTCTCCACTCTGGAGCGTTGTATTTAAAGTCTGTAGTTTATAATTTATTTTTGCCCCTATGGCGCTGTTACCCACCTCAGTATGTATCTCGTAGGCAAAATCCAGGGCAGTTGCTCCTTTGGGAAGGGTAATTATATTACCTTTTGGGGTAAAGACCATTATTTCAGATGAGAAAAGGTTCATTTTGAAATCATCAAGGAATTCAATGGGATCGTTATTCGGATTTTCAAGCATCTCACGGATTTTCTTGATCCATCTATCCAGTTCGCTTTCCTGTGCACTGTCTCCCTTGTACTTCCAGTGCGCAGCGTAACCACGCTCAGCGTATTCATCCATTCTGGAACTTCTGATCTGCACTTCCACCCATCTTCCATGAGGACCCATCACCGTAAGGTGGAGTGCTTCATAACCGTTTGCCTTTGGCCTGCTCACCCAGTCGCGCAGCCTGTCAGGTTTTGGCATATAGATATCGGTGATGATTGAATAAATATTCCAGCATGTTGTTTTCTCTGAAACTCCATCCAGAGGGTCAAAAATGATTCTTACAGCAAGAATATCATATATTTCTTCGAAAGGAACATTTTTAGTTTGCATTTTTTTCCATATCGAATATATGGATTTAGGCCGTCCTGTTATATCAAATTCCAGTCCCTCAGATTGCAGTCTGTCAATAATGGGAAGAGAGAATCTGTTTATCATTGCCTGGTTCTTCTTCTCACCGTGCTTGAGCTTTTTGCTTATCTCATTAAATATTTTTGGATGACGGTATTTAAGGCTCAGATCCTCCAGTTCGGTTTTTATGGCAAAAAGTCCCAGTCGGTGTGCAAGAGGCGCATATAGATATATAGTTTCTCCCGCTACTTTCATCTTTTTTCTTTCCGGAAGTGAATCGAGGGTGCGCATATTATGAAGCCTGTCAGCTGTTTTTATCAATATGACCCTGATATCATCAGAAAGCGTTAACAGCATCTTCCTGAAATTCTCTGCTTGCAGGGAGGTGTTCCTGCTGTCATAATTACTGGATATTTTTGTAAGCCCATCAATGATGGAGGTAATTTTTGGACCGAAATGTTTTTCGATATCACTGAGAGTATACTCGGTATCTTCAACAACATCGTGCATAAGGGCCGAAGCCACAGATTTGGCACCCAGTCCAAGTTCAAAATTTACAATCTTTGCAACTTCGATAGGGTGTATAATATACGGTTCGCCTGACCTCCTCCGCATATTCATATGTGCCTTGTTGGCAAGATTAAAAGCCCTGGTTACCAAATCAATGCACTCAGGTGAATTGCACCTGTGCAGGTTGTTTCTTAAGGCATCAAATTCTTTGCTGATCAGTGCGAAATCGTCCTCTGTGAAAATATTCTTGTTCCCCATATGCTCATATCATTCGCCCGACCACAAATATAGCTATTATTAAGGTCATTTTAAACCTATAGTATGCTGTTCTCGTTAAAAATTACTGTAACGGTGCCCGTTTTGCTGATCGTTTTCCCTCCTGGTGTTTCAAGCTTAAGGAACCAGATATATACATCCTGTGGCATCATTTCGCTTCCGTACCTGCCATCCCATCCCTGGAGATGATCATTTGTTTCGAAAAGGGTTTTACCCGACCTGTTTTTTATAACCAGAATATAATCAATGGGGGTGAATGAAATAACCGGCTTGAATATTTCATTCAGGTTATTATTATCAGGCGTAAAGGCATTTGGCACAAACACATTAACCGGCTGTTCTACACATTTTGTTACGGATGTGCTGCTTGCATTTGTTATGTACGGATTCGATCCTTCCTCTGCAATAATCCTGTAGCATATGTCTTCATGGTCCGTTTCATACAGGAAATCCCTGATGTTATCGGTATAGCTTGTATCATTGCCGCCCAGCGTGGCTATCTCTTCAAAGAAACCCCGGTTATTCCTTAGAATACTGTAGTTTGAAACACCTCCCAGCCAGTCATAATAGCCATTCCATTGTAAATGGATGAGATCATTCTCCTTCGAAATATTAAGCTTGATGGTAGATGAATAATTTGAAAATATTACCGCTTCATCACAGTTGTTAAGTGCCGACATCCTGTAATAGTTGATGCCTTCCGGGGGATCATGATCAATGTACTCAATATGCTCCTCATTATGAGTTCCTTCATAAATGACTTCCTGGTCGTGTAATGAAGCTGTGCTTCTTTCAATCCTGAACTCATGCAATTCTGATGTCGGGTCAATTGTAAAAGCAAGGCTGACAGTTCCGTCGTCATTAAAACTGGCATAATCAGCATTTATCCAGCCAGGGGGTGCAGGTATGTCAGTATCTATACAGAAGAGATTAGACAATGATGATGTGCCGTTTGAAAGCAGGGCTTCAGCATAGAAGCAGTATTCCGAATATGATTCAAAAGACTCAATGCTGAAACTTGTGTCCGCTGTTGTCCCTTTAATTTGATAATCAGAGCCATCCCTGGAATAATATACACGGTATTCATCCACTGTGGGAGAATCAGTAAGATAAGCATTCCATGACAGCTCAATTCTATGCCTGCAGCTGTCTATGGCCGCTTTAAGGTAAATGGTATTGAGTGAATTGGAAAAGGGACTCGTATTGGGATCCTGTGGATCATCATAATAAGTTGAATCAAAGGCATTGAGAACATATTTCTCAGAGAAAAATGCAGCATATGGCCAGGTGTTTATATATGAATTCACATAGGGCGAAAAGACTGTATCAATGGCATAACCTTCATTATTAATAAGGCGGTATATTATGTATCCTGCCACATCAGGAGAAGCGCTTGGGGTCCAGTACAAAGATGTATGACCGGTAAAAGGATCCACAGTTACCAGGTCAAGTACAGGCGCCAGCGGGATATCCGTATCCTGGGCATGCAGTGATATTATTCCCGCCAGGAAAAAAAGAATTACTGTGTTTCTTGGATAAACTCTCATTATACGGCCTTATTTGCAAACTTAATTAAAAAACAGGCATTGTGGATTGTTATTGTTTTTATATTTGCATTTATGGCAAAAAGGCGTCCAATAGACAGGTTCCTGAGCTGGCGCAAAAGGAATATCAGCGACCGGGCTTTTGTTATTATTCTCAGTGTTATAACAGGTATATCCGCTGGTTTTGGAGCTGTTATCATCAAGACCCTTGTGCACTATATACAAAACCTTCTTTCTGTTGGTTTTGATCTCGAGCATTATAATATTTTCTACCTTTTTTTACCGGTTCTTGGTATTCTGGCAACGGTTTTATTTACAAAATATTTGTTAAGGCAGGAAATAGGTCATGGAATACCCGGTGTTCTTTTTGCAATATCACGTACGAGCGGAAAGATCAAAAGGCATAATATGTTTTCCTCCATTATTGCCAGTGCACTTACTGTTGGTTTTGGAGGATCTGTGGGGCTTGAGGGGCCAACTGTCGCAACCGGTGCGGCTATAGGCTCCAACCTGGGGATGAAGCTGCGGCTCAGTTATAAGCAGGTTATGACTTTGCTTGGTTGTGCCTGTGCGGCTGCCATGGCTGCTATATTCAAAGCACCGGTTGCAGCTATTGTCTTTGCCCTTGAAGTAATTATGCTGAACCTGTCAATGGCCTCAATAGTACCCCTGCTTATATCAAGTGTATCAGCTGTACTGACCTCTTACCTGTTTTTAGGACAGAACTTTCTTTATACTTTTAATCTTAAGCAGGGATTTGAATTCAGTGATGTGCCTTTTTATATAATCCTCGGGATATTCACTGGCTTCGCATCAGTATATTTTACACGTGTTTATATTTTTATAGCCAATAAATTCCGTCTTATTAGGACATGGACAGGCAGGCTGGTTACCGGTGGTGTATTACTTGGTGTAATGATCTTTATCCTGCCGGCACTCTTTGGGGAGGGATATGAAGGGATAAACAGTGCACTTGCAGGTGAGTATAATTATCTGTTTGCAGATTCTCTGTATTTTGGCTACCGCAACAGTATACTGGTAATGGTTCTGGTACTGGTACTTCTTATAGTATTCAAGGTAATTGCCACCTCTGTAACTTTCTCCAGTGGTGGTGTTGGGGGAATTTTTGCCCCTACACTGTTTACAGGTGCACATGCAGGTCTGCTTTTTGCCATCCTGCTCAATTATTTCGGCTTTGAGGTAGAGACAAGCAATTTTGTTCTGGTGGCTATGGCAGGGATGATAGCCGGTGTTATTCATGCCCCTTTTACTTCAATATTCCTTATTGCAGAGATAACAGGAGGCTACGAATTGTTTATTCCTTTAATGATAACATCCACCATCTCCTATGCAACATTGAAGATATTTGTCAGAAATTCAGTTTATACATACCAGCTTGCCCAGAGAGGCGAACTGATAACCCATGATAAGGATAAGGCAGCCCTTTCACTTATGGATGTATCCAGCCTGATAGAGACAAATTTCAGCACCGTATCACCCGAAGCATCCCTTGGAGATCTTGTAAAGATAATATCACGGTCGTCCAGGAATGTTTTCCCGGTTGTTGACAATCAGAATACTTTTCTGGGGGTGGTGTGGGTTAACGATATACGTCATTTAGTATTCAAACGTGAATTATATGATAATACCTATGTGCGGGAATTAATGTTTATGCCTTCACCAACAGTTTCAATTCATGAGTCAATGGAGGATGTGGCATATAAGTTTCAGACATCGTCACATTATAATCTTCCTGTACTGGACGGTGGAAAGTATGTGGGTTTCGTCTCACGTGCCAATGTTTTCTCTCAATACCGTACGATGATGCGTAATTTTATGGAAGAATAGCAAACAGACCATGAGCTTAATTAGATTTTCAATTTTACTGAGACGGTTTTTAAAGTGGAGGGTACGTAATATCGATCAGCGCCACTTCCTTTATATATTAAGCTTTATTACAGGTATGCTAAGTGCATTTGCTGCGGTTCTTCTGAAAAATGCCATACACTATATTGTAAATCTGCTTACCACATGGTCGCAGGGAGATACAGAAAACTATCTGTACCTGGCCTACCCGCTGGCCGGGATGTTACTGACGGTTATATTTGTGAAATATATCCTCAAAGATGGTATAGGACACGGTGTGAGTCGTATCCTGTATGCTATATCAAAAAACAACAGCCGTATACGCTCCCACAATAACTGGTCCTCAGTCCTGGCCAGTACATTTACTATAGGTTTCGGCGGGTCGGTTGGAGCTGAAGCTCCCATTGTTCTTACAGGTGCTTCAATAGGCTCTAATATTGGTCGCCTGATGAAAATGAATTACAGGAATATCACCCTTCTTGTTGGTTGTGGAGCAGCGGGTGCGGTTGCCGGTATCTTCAAGGCTCCCATAGCGGGCATTGTCTTCACGCTTGAGATACTTATGCTTGATCTCACAATATCTTCAATAGTACCTTTGCTTATCGCTTCAGTAACAGCTGCCACAGTATCATATTTCCTTATGGGTAAAGGCCTGCTTTTTTCCTTTGCACTAAGTGAATCCTTTTACCTGGCTAATATACCCTGGTATATTTTGCTGGGTATAGGCATGGCCCTGTTGTCTGTTTATTTTACGCGTACAACAATGTACCTGGAAGGTTTGTATATCAGGATGAAGAATACTTACCTGCGTCTTATTACAGGTGGAATAGTGTTGGGTATACTCATTCTTATGATGCCTCCTTTATATGGTGAAGGTTATAATACAATCAATCAGCTGCTTAACGGAGATACAGCTTCGCTTTTTGAAAACAGCTTTTTTACCGGGATACATGACAGGGTCTGGTTTTTGCTGGCCTTCCTTTTGGCTCTGACACTCTTTAAGGTAATAGCCAGCAGTTCAACAAACGGTGCAGGGGGTGTGGGAGGTGTTTTTGCCCCTTCACTGTTTATTGGAGCTACAGGTGGCTTTTTTATGGCTAAACTTATAAATGTACTCGGTAATAACAGTCTGCCGGAGAGCAGTTTTACCCTGGCCGGGATGGCCGGGGCAATGGCAGGGATAATGCATGCACCGCTGACAGCCATTTTCCTTATAGCTGAGATTACAGGTGGCTATTCATTGCTGGTGC
The DNA here is from genome assembly GCA_964529295.1 of uncultured Rikenellaceae bacterium. Lineage (GTDB taxonomy): Bacteria > Bacteroidota > Bacteroidia > Bacteroidales > VadinHA17 > UBA9300. The sequence continues at coordinate 10,071 of CAZGUR010000114.1, forward strand.
CCCTTATTATTACATCAACGGTATCATATATGACTGTGATGAGGTTTGAAAAACATTCCATATATCATAAGCGACTGGCAAAAAGGGGTGAGTTAATAACACATCATAAG
>CAZGUR010000115.1:0-10167 GCA_964529295.1 uncultured Rikenellaceae bacterium
CATTGCCACTATCTTCTTATTGCCGAATTCGCCGTAAATAAGAAAGCCCTCATGACCTTCGACAGTGGATACAGGAAAATTGGGGATATCCGAATAGGCTATCTTTTTAATAATGTTTATTTTGGATACCAGTCCGCCCAGGCCGGTGCCAAGAACAATTCCCACATCGGGTGAGGCGAACCCTTTCGATTTAAGATAGCCTGTTGTTTCTTTTATTCTTTCTAACATAGTTTAAAATAAATTTATTGAATTCATCGGCATCATTATTCAGGAACTCAATGTTGATCCTGAGATAAAAGAGCATGTTATCAGGAAAATCCTGTTCGCAGATGCCTTCTCTCAGTCTTATTGCATCTTTTTCTGTTGTTATGATGCACCTTCTGCCCTCCGGCAGGCTGAGGTAGCTGTCTGAAATATTTTTATAATCCCTGCTCTTATAGAGGTGGTGATCAGGATATTTAAGGTGTGTAATATCAAGCTTATATCCTGACAGGTATTTTATCAGGGAACCCGGCTCTGCTATACCCGTTATCAGCAGCACATTATTCAATTCTTCACTAATATGGGTCATGCCCGGGGCCTGCTTTTTGTTATTGAAAATATAAGCAGGTCCATCATATGACAATCCGGTAAAAAACAGGTGCTGCTCCGGGCGCAAGGGAAGTTTTTTATATATTAAGCGCATATCTATAGCTGAGAGTCCGGGCGGGGATTTTGTGATCAGCACTATGTCAGCCCTTTTTGCAGATGAGCGGTGCTCCCTGAGTCTGCCGGCAGGCAGGAGACAGTCATTGGTGATAAGGCGGTTATAATCTATTAATAAGATGCTTAAGCCCGGCTCAATATAGCGGTGTTGATAAGCATCATCGAGGATTATGATATCTGTACCGGGTTTATATGACAGTATCCCGCGGACACCGTTGACCCTGTTCCTGTCGACCGCCACGGTTATATCGCTGTGCTTTAACTTTACCTGCAGGGGCTCATCACCTGAGGTATTGACGTCTGAGCCTGTTTCCACAATATTGAAAGACCTTGTCTTTCTTTTATAACCCCTGCTCAGCACGGCAAGGTTATATTCCTTTTTCAGCAGCCTGACAAGGTATTCCACATGTGGTGTTTTACCTGTTCCTCCCACTGTAATATTGCCCACCGTTATAACAGGCATGTTGAAGAATGTTGCTTTGATGATACCTGTATCAAACAGGTAGTTGCGTATTCTGATAACAAGACCGTATGCAAGGGCAAAAGGGAAAAGCAATATATGCTGCACTTTACTTCTCATTACCTTATATCGATGAAATACGGGAGGCGGGCCTGTATACCTGTCAGTGATCTGAGTTCGTTTATACGGTCGTAATACTGCGCCATCTCACCCAGCTCTTTCTTTATTATTTTAGCCCTGATATCACCTGCCAGGCTTTTCATCAGCTTTGTGTATGTGTCTTCAATCACGGGATACTCTTTAATCTCATATTCATCAAGTCCGGCCAGGCTTGCTGCTTCTTCTATTGCTTCAGGCAGTCCTCCCGTTTTATCAACCAGATTTTTTTCAAGGGCAGTCTGCCCGCTGTATACCTGTCCCTGGCCCATATCATCAACCTTCTCTTTTTCAATACCCCGACCGTCGGATACCCTTGTGATAAACTGGTCATATGTATCATCTACACTGCGCTGGTATATAACCTTTTCCTGTCCGTTCATGCTTCTGAATAATGACAGCACGTCAGAGTTTTTGTTTGTCTTTACAACATCTGATGTTATACCCAGCTTCTGTTCCATCAGCTCACTGGCTTCCGGGAACATGCCGAAGACGCCGATGGAACCTGTAATAGTTGTGGGATGGGCAAATATGCTTGTAGCCGGCGCAGCCATATAATAACCTCCTGAGGCTGCATAATTGCTCATTGATACAACCACCGGTATTTCCTGGTTTGTCAATTCTATCTCCCTCCACATATTATCTGAGGCCATGGCATTGCCTCCCGGCGAATTGATCCTGATAACTACTGCGCTGTAATCGCCGGATTCCCTGATCTTCCTCATCATGGAAGAGAATGAGTCACCTCCTATACTTCCGCTTTGCCCTTTGCCCATTGTGATTGAGCCTTCAGCAAATACAAGGGCTATGGTGGAGTCCGCTTTTTCTTCCTTTTTAATATCTGCCTTACTGTATTTTACCATAGCAAGCTGATCGGGTTTCTTATCACCTTCAGCACCGGTGAGGGTCTTCAGCTCATCCAGCAGCTCATCCTTATACATTGACCGGTCAATAAGCCCGGCTTCCAGTGCTTCTTCAATATTAAAGGCTACCAGGTCATCAGCCAGCTGATTAAGTTTCTCAGTGCTGATATTACGGGCCGATGATATCTGTCCGGTCACATGATTCCATATACCTGTAATATAATTCTTTATCTGCTCACGGTTTTCTTCGCTCAGGCGGTCCAGCATAAACGATTCAACAGCACCCTTGAACTTGCCATGCCTTATGATCTGCACATTAACCCCAAGCTTTTCGAGTGCATTCTTAAAGAAAACTACTTCAGAGGCCAGCCCTTTAAATTCCATCATTGCATTCGGGTTTACATAAATCTTATCAGCGGCGGTGCTGATATAGTAAGCCTCCTGTGTCAGGATATAGTCGGTGTAGGATATCACAAATTTACCCGATTCCTTAAACCTCAGCAGTGCATTGCGTATCTCTTCAGCTTTGGCCCAGCCGTTTACCATAGGACCGTTTGTGATCAGCACTCCCTCTATCTTTTCATCGCTGGCGGCTTTTTTAAGGTTGGAGATGATATTATTTATTCCCGGGGCCGGCCTGAAAGTAAAGTTAACAGGATCGAAGCTACTCCAGGGATCATCCATTCCCTGCTCAGGGATGATGAGACCGGTGTTCAGCACCAGTACTGAACCGGATTTTATGCTTACCGGCTTTTCGGCTGAAGCTATCATAAGGCTGAGGCTCGCCAGGCTTATAAAAAAGAATAATATGCCGGTCAGAAGTATGCCGGTAATAGTTGCGAGTGTATATTTCAGGAAGCTTTTCATAGGTTTAAATTATTTTCTTATTGTCCATGAGGCCTGTACATTCCGTTCATGACCGTTTAACATATTTGAAATCCATTATTTTTTTGAGACCATAAATATATAAAAAACAAGGGTAACCGGCTTTGGTTTTCAGGTATTTAATATTTTTGTGCGTACAAGCTGAAAAGTCATGATTATAAATGAAGTTTATCTGGGACTGGGTAGCAATCTGGGTGACAGGCAGAAGAACCTTGCAACAGCAGCGACCTTGCTGCAGGATCATTCCATTGATATTGAGCTGGCTTCACCTGTTTACTTAACTGATCCATGGGGTTTTAAAAGCAAAAGTAATTTTCTTAACCGGGTAATCAGGATTAAGACAGATGCGGATCCCATGGAATTGCTGAATATTGCCCTGGAAACAGAGAGGAAGATGGGCAGGCTTATTGCCTGGCAGGTTTATTCCGACAGAATTATTGATATTGATATACTGTTTTACGGTGAGCGGATAATAAGCACAAAACCTTTAGTTATACCTCATCCCTTGCTTCACAAAAGGATTTTTGTTTTAAAGCCGATGTCTGATATAGCTCCCGGCTTTAATCATCCTGTATTCAATAAAAGCATTGGACAGCTGCTGGCAGAATGTCCGGATGAATCCTTGATCCACAGGGTGCCCGGCTGATATGCTGCATGGGTCCGGCCGAAAGTCTGCAAAAATAGAGTTATGCGTTTTAGTCCGCATATTAATGATTCAGGCGCCTGGTTGTTAAGATGTCGCAGCTCAGATCACAGCATTCCGTTATCGGCATAGCTGTAATAACCATTATCTGTAATAATAAGGTGGTCCAGCAGGCTTATATCAAAATAGGCGGCTGCCTCCTTTATCTTTTCTGTTATCCTTGTATCCGCCTCGCTGGGGTCGAGGTTGCCTGAGGGATGATTGTGGCATATTATCACGGCTGAAGCCAGCAGCTCAACGGCTTTTTTTATAAGCAGGCGCACATCGGTGATAGTGCCGCTGATACCTCCCTGGCTTAGCTTATGGCGGCTGAGTATCTTATTCGATCTGTTAAGGTAGAGAAGCCAGAATTCTTCATGTGTCAGATCGGCCAGCAGGGGGTGAAAGATGGTATAAACATCATTGCTTGATCTTATTTTTGCCGATTCGATTATTTCGGCCGACTTCCGGCGCCTGCCCAGCTCCAGAGCAGCCATGATATTAATAGCTTTGGCCGTTCCTATGCCTTTCAGTTTAACAAGGTCATGTACGTCAAGCTTGCCCAGGCGGTTAAGGTTATTGCCAGCTATATTAAGTATTTCCCGTGCAAGGTCAACCGCTGAATTTTCATTATTACCCGAGCCTATAAGTATTGCCAGCAGCTCGGCATCGCTCAGGCTTGATATACCTTTATAGAGGAGTTTCTCCCGGGGCCTGTCCTCAAGGGCCCAGTCTTTTATTTTTAATGACATGCAGCAAGATTTTTATTCTACTGCAATTTACATAATTGAGATGAAAAACAAAAAAAGCTGCCTGGTAAAGGGCAGCCTTATATGGGATACTTAAATTTTATTCTAGAGGCTGTTCACATGTTTTGTCAGCGAAGACTTGATATTGGCAGCTTTGTTTTTGTGGATGACATGCTTGTTAACGAGCCTGTCTAGCAAGGATGACACTTTAGGATACAGCTCCGCAGCTTCCTCCTTGTCGGTAGATCCGCGAAGCTTTTTAAGGCTGCTGCGCATGGATTTTACATAATACTTATTATGCAGCCTGCGTTTTTCGCCCTGCCTGTTTCTTTTTTCTGCTGATTTGTGATTGGCCATCTTTATATTATTGTTGTCATTCTCTTATTTAGTACTCCGTAGGGGAATCGAACCCCTGCTACCAGGATGAAAACCTGGCGTCCTAACCACTAGACGAACGGAGCAGGCTGCTTTCTGTAATAGAAAGCGGATGCAAAGAAAATATCTTTTTTCCAATATGCCAAATGTTTATGTGAAAAACATTCACCTTGCACTGTGTTTTCTTTCTCCAGGATCAGAAAACATATCTTATTGACAATCCCCCGTGTATGCCTCCCCATCCTGTGTACCCGATGAGGTTGACGCTGGGCATAACATCAAGTGAGAGGTTCAGCGGTATTTCATCGAAAGTATATTCAAGCCCGACAATAAAATCAGCCCCGAGAACAGATCCGACACTGACATCGTCAATATAATTATTGTTATTATCCCAGAATCCGATATGGGCACCAAAGCCCCAGAACCAGTTTAATCCGGGATACTGACCGGTCCAGTGTACGTTTTCATACAGGCCTGTTATGACAAATCCGCCCCAGCTGCTGGCCACTATTCCTTCAAGAGCATTTGTCTCATTCAGGAAATGCTTAACGGTAAGGCCATAAGGAAATCCGGCCCTGAGGCCAACACCTGTACGGTAATCCTGTGCCCCGGCTGAAAACCCCAGGATAAAAAGGGCAAATATTATTATAATTAATTTTTTCATTGCTGTTCCGGTTTTTTAAAGTGTTACTCTGATTTTAAAAACATCACAAAAATAAGGAAATAATAATGCAACTAAAAACCCTTATGTGAATTATAATATCTGTAAGCTGAAGGCCATTACTGCCATCCCGCCGAGCAGTCCGTATATAGCCAGGTGATGCTCCCCGTATTCACGGGCTGCAGGCAGCAGTTCGTCGAGCGAAATAAAGACCATTATACCTGCCACCGATGCGAAAAGCAGTCCGAACAGCTGGTCACCCAAAAAGGGCATAAGCACTGCAAAGCCTATCAGCGCACCTACCGGTTCTGCCAGTCCGCTCAAAAAGGACAGGGTGAAGGCCTTCCTCCGGCTGCCGGTAGCATAATATACCGGCACTGATATTGCGATGCCTTCAGGTATATTATGTATAGCAATGGCAATGGCAATGGCAAGTCCCAGCTCTGCATTCTCAAGGGCAGCTATAAATGTTGCAAGTCCTTCGGGGAAGTTATGTATACCTATGGCCAGGGCTGTCATAGTTCCCATACGCATAAGCCTTGTTTTGGAGGGCTTGTTGTCCATGTCTTCGATAAGCCTGACCTCATGCGGATTTTCTGCTTTGGGTATAAGCCTGTCGATAAGTGCAATGAGTGTTATACCCCCGAAAAAAGCAGCAATTGTGAACCACCAGCCTTTATCTTCCCCATATACAAGTGTAAGCGATTCACTTGCTTTAAATAGTATCTCAACAAATGAGACGTATATCATTACACCAGCTGAAAAGCCCAGGCTTATCGACAGAAAGCGTGTATTGGTTCTCTTGGAAAAAAAAGCAAGCGCTGAGCCAATGCCTGTGGCAAGGCCTGCGAAAAGGGTAAGCAAAAAAGCATTCAGTATTGTTGTAAATTCCATGTCAATAATTATTTATTGGTCTTCCGCCATCAGCCTTTCGGCGAATGACACAAGGTCATAGCCGTTAAAATCGCCTGAGCTCATAAACAGGTAAACTGTATTCTGATTTTTCTCACTGTTTATATTGCGGAATAATTCCTCTGAATCATTAAACACTTCTATTTTATCACTGCCGAATGATGTTTTTACCTTCTGACTGTCAAGCATTTCCAGCTTTTTTAATTCCAGGGCATGGGGATTATAATAGACAAATGCCCTGTCTGCTTCACTGAGACTGTTACGGTAGTTATCAATAAAGCCGGCATTAAGGCTGCTGTATGTGTGTAATTCAAGGCAGGCTATCAGTCTGTGACGGGGAAACCTTTCAGCCACTGCATCCACGGTTGCCTTAACCTTGGAGGGGGCATGGGCAAAGTCAATATATACCGCTGAATCATTATTTTGGGCAATAAGCTCCATCCTTTTGCAGGAGCCTTTAAAGCTACCTATGGCTTTATAAAAATCATTATCACCTATCCCTATCTCACTGCACACTGCTTTTGCTGCAGACAGGTTTTGCATATTATGTGCGCCAAAAATTTTCATTTTCTGTATCCTGTTGTGGGTGGCAGCAAAAAAACCCTTTATATTCTGGAAATAGCCGTGAACGGAATACGGTATAAGACTGATATCCTCCCTGGCTTTCCCTGCTATGTTTTCCACCAGTGGATCATCACGGAAATATATCAGTTTTCCGTTTTCACTTATGGTATCTGCAAAGATCCTGAATTGTTCAAGGTATTGGTCAAACCGGGGAAAAACATTTATATGGTCCCATGATATACCGTTAATGACTGCTATGTCTGCCCTGTAGATATGGAATTTGGGCCTGGGGTCAAGTGCTGAACTCAGGTATTCATCGCCTTCAAAGACAGCTATATCTGCACTGTCCGACAGGCCTACCATTGTTTCAAAACCCTCTGTCACTGATCCGCACATATAATCAAAATTCCGGTTATTTTTTTTCAGTACATGCATTATCATGGCTGTTATTGTTGTCTTGCCATGACTGCCCCCTATAACTATCCTTTTCTTATTCCGGGTACTGTCATACAGGTATTCCGGGAATGATTTTATCTCAATTCCCAGTTCTTTTGCCTTCAGAAGCTCAGGGTTGTCTTCCCGGGCGTGCATGCCCAGTATCACAGAGTCTGTTTCTTTGCTTAGCCTGTCCGGATCCCATCCTTTTCCTGCCGGCAACAGGCCATAAGCGGCAAGCCTTGATGCTGCCGGCTCAAATATCTCATCGTCCGAACCACTCACCTCATGACCATTTTTATGCAGTGCTATGGCCAGATTATGCATTACTGATCCGCCAATGGCTATAAAATGGATCTTCATAATTAAAATTTTTACAAAAATAAGGTATAAAACGGTTAAACGGTTCAAGGATTCAACAATTATCTTTTTAAGTCTGTTAAACCACTGTATATTTGAAAAAAAAATTCCAGTATGAAGTTGTCACCGGTAAATATTTCAAATTTTAAAGTTGATGGCGGGGCTATGTTCGGGGTAGTGCCCAAGGCTTTATGGAATAAAAGATACCCGGCCGATGAGAATAACCTTATAAACCTGGCTTTACGTTCCCTTGTGGTTGATAATGGAGAGAATGTTATCCTTATAGATAACGGCTGGGGAGACAAGCAGAGTGACAGGTTTTTCAGGCATGTCCACCTGAACGGCGGTGACGGTCTTGAGGCCGGTCTGAAAAAGGCAGGTTATTCGCTTGGTGATATTACCGATGTCGTGCTTACACATTTACATGCTGATCATTGTGGTGGCGGGGTCAAAAAATCAGAGAACGGCAAAGGCTATGAGATGGTTTTTCCCAATGCTAAATACTGGGTTAGCAGGCAGCAATGGGACTGGGCTGTTAATCCTAATATAAGGGAGGCTGACAGTTTCCTTGAGGAGAACCTTTTGCCTATGATGGGGCATGGTAAACTGTTTATGGTAGAGAAACCCGGTAAATTATTTGAAGGTTTTTCGGTGAGGATAGTCAACGGCCATACCATTGGCCAGTTAGTACCGGTAGTTGATTATAAGGGGACGAAGATAGTCTATGCAGCCGATCTTATACCTACCGTGGCGCACCTTCCGCTTATATGGAATATGAGTTATGATCTTGATCAGTTGGCTACAATTGAAGAGAAAAAGGAGATACTGGGCGAAGCACTCAGGAATAGGTATATATTATTTTTTGAACATGATATTTTCAACGAGTGTTGTACCCTGAAGGATACACCAAAGGGTATCAGGGAAGACAGGCTTTTAAAGTTCAGTGACATATAGTTAGATCAAATATCTCATGGCGGTCAAGGTTTTTCCAGTATAAGATGGCTTTCTGACGTACCAGTTCCCAGTAAATATTACTATCAAGCCCATAGATATAGTTAATTTCCTTAAGTTCGTTCTTTATCTCAGAAGCAATTTCCTTGTTCAGGCTTAACCTTATGGTCCTGTCCATATAGGTAAATGCAGCTGACGGCGATACCAGGGTATCTGTCACCTCAATCAATCCATGGCCCGTGGTGGCACCTGTACTCACCTGCAGACCGTCATTCATACAGCTTACCGGGGGAACGGAGCCTGCGGATGATTTTATATAGAGCTCATCTACCCCTACATGAAAATATTCCCTTGCCCTGATCCCCATCTTAACACCTATGATGGCGTATACTCCGAGATGACGGTGCAGCTCATTTGTAAGCACTCCGGCTTCCCATTCTTCTTTCCCGTTATTGGCAATTATGTCACCAATATATTCCTGCAGATCGGCAAAGTAGAAAGATGTGTCTGATGGTATTTTTTTAAATACCTGGTTACGGTTAACAGTATTTCCTGAGAGAATATCATATATCATTTTATCGTCTATCCGGTCTGTGGCCAGATCGTAGAAGCTGGTATTATTATTAATAGAGTCGGCTTTAAACAGCATGGGATAATGCAGGAATAAAGGGATCATATCGTCAACAAGTCCATATATAAAATCATGTTCAGCTGCTTTATTGAACAGTTCAGTTATTGAGGCGGCATAAGGATTGTTTATCCCTGCTATTTTTTTCAGCAGATCCGGGTTGTATACAGTCTGGAAATGGTAGCCTATGAGTTTTAAGGGAATATCTTCCCGTATTATATCATGGACAGCAGCTGTATCGAGTTCGTAATTGAAGCCCTGGAGCGGATCGGCAGCATCATTACTCCAGATAATATCTTTTATCTTTTTAAAAAGTGAGGGCTTATATGATGAATATTTATAGACAGTGTTCAGGCTTGACAGAGAGATAAAACTTACAGGAGTGCTTTCGTTTTCCAGTACATGGGAAATAACAACATTGGCATCCGGTGCATCAGCGACATCCAGACCCTGCTGAGGGGCCCATTCATACTCTACCGGAACAGACATCTCTTTATAAGCAGATCCCCTGTTTATACCTGTTATCATGCCCTGGTGATGATATTTATCGAGAAGGCTCCTTACCCTCAGGTAAGCTTCTTCTGCAGTCATAACACCTCCCGAGCTTATAATTGCCATGATCTTTACATCAGGTGAGGCAAGGAGCATGTTTATGGCTTTAAGGTCGTCCATCCCTCCGTCAGTGTCTATAATAATATAATGGGAAGGCTTCCACGGATGTGAGAATAATAATTGCACACATAGGATAAAGATGCCAAGGCTAAGTATTTTTTTCATGATC
>CAZGUR010000116.1:0-5507 GCA_964529295.1 uncultured Rikenellaceae bacterium
GGTTGACTGCATTGAGAGTAAATAAAAGCGGGTACTTAAAAAATGTTAAAAGCAGGCCTTTATGGCCATAATATTTAATAAATCATTGTTTATCACAGCTTATAGTTGTAAAATTATAGTTCTTTTGGTGAGAAAACAGTAAATAATGAGCAATTATTGCTCTGAGGGAATAATTAAAACAGTTATGCTTATGATTAAGAGAGTTAAACACATGAGAGTATATATGCCGGTTTTTACGGTGGCATTGATAATGGCCTTAATATTGCAGTCGTGCAATACCGGCAAGGTGGAGGATGAGAGCAGTGGCATACTGCCTCCTCCCGTTGATCCGCAGCTTGTGCAGGACCAGGATGATATGACATGGGATGATTATACTCCCATACCGGGACAAAACTGGGCTGATCCTTCGCTTGTTCCTGAGCGGGAGTTTAAGATGGCACTGGTGGCGGTTGACTTTTCCGACCAGCCCTTTGTTATTACACAGCCAAAGCATTCTGATCTGTTTGGCAACCCGCAGATAGACCCGGTGGACCGTGAGGATGTGCCACAGTTTTATGCCGATTTCTGGCTTAAGCCTTCGGAAGTAAATCACGGGCAGACGATCAACGGGTACTGGATGGAGCAGTCGAGGGGCAAATTTGGGATCACTGCCCTTGATCCCTACGGACCTTACCGTATGCCGGAGCCGCACTGGGAGTACGGACTTAATGAACATAACCAGCATACTTATACACCTGACGGCTCAGTGGCAGGAAGCCGTATGGAGCCCGATGTTGATTCTTTGTGGAAGGCCGATGTGGGTGATATCAAATCTGACTATGATGCCATACTGCGGATATATGCCGGCTATGATGAGACAGGTGTATGGCAGGAGTTTGGTGAGATGAAATTCATGAAGGATGAGATACCTGCAGAGTGGGGTAATCCTGATACCACAAAGCCACGGTGGGTGCCTACACGTTATGTCGACTGGACATCATGGAAGGCCGGCATGATGCAGTGGGGACTCTCATCCATACGCCAGGGTGAAAACTCTGGTACCATAACACATGAGCTGGGACACTTTGCTTTCAGGATAGGCGATAATGCCAATAACCCTTATGTTGAGCCTTACCGTCGAGTCGGCGCAGGCACCTGGGATATGATGGACAGGGGCTGTTTTAACGGTCCGGGCGGACCCCATATGCGGTGGGTAGTGCCGCCGACGATGGGGGCAGCCATGCCCGCGGGACTGATGCTGCGCAACAGGATGGTTAATGGTTTTATAGAAGAAGAGCAGGTAATACAGCTGAGCAGGGAAGGGCTGGCTGAATCGGGACTGGCAGTGGCCCGTATCACATCGAGGGCAGTGGAGCCTCTGCCCGGGACCTATGCCGGACTTATCGTAAGGCTTGACGGTGAAGAGCCCCATGACCGTACCCCGGTTGAGGATCCCGCCGGGAACCCGCTGTCGCAGGGACTGGTACCTTATAACTTCTATTCCATGGAGGTGATACAGCGTATAGGCTATGATTCCTTTGTGCCGGATAACGGTGTATTGCTGGCGAAGAATAAGGACAGGGAAAGCAGGAATGGCGGTCCCAACCAGTTTAACTGCTTTAACTGGGTTATTGACGCCCATCCTGAAGACATTGATATGGTGGACTTTGTGAGACCTGACGGTACGGAGGTGATGAGGACAATAGCCGATTACCGGCAGCTGAATGATGCTCTGTTTCATGCGGGACTCCGTTCAGGCAGTGAGTTTGAATATATAGACGAGCCTAACAGCCTGCATTTTTATATTATTGACCTGCACAGGGATGATGATGGTATACGCAGCTATACCGTGGCTGTACGCTCACTCGACGGCCGGGGTCCGCACCAGAGAGGTGTTGCAGTTGAATCAGCCGGTGACGCCGTGAAGGGGAAAGAGAGGGGCGTGCAAACATTTACTGTCACAAATACCGGCACTGCCGCTGATATCAATAAGGACATTCACACAGATGATGTAGGTGAGCATACAGCTTACGATATTTACAGGCTTAAGCTGAGCGTGGAAGGCAGTGGATGGACGGCAGGACTTGAGAATGAGCTGATAGCTGTCAGGAACGGGGAGAAGATTGATGTGCCCGTGTATTTCGGTCGTGAAAATAAAGGGGCCGGTGAAGCTACCATTACTCTTACTGTAATATCCGAAAGTAATCCGGAGGTAAGATCCGAATACACTATTAAGCTTGACGACTGAACAGTGATATAATAAACAAGCTGCAGGGACTAAGTCTCAGCTTAATCCCTGCAGCTAATACTATACTTATTAGTGCCGGCAAAAAAAGCAGCACTGTTATTAGAGTCCGTATTTATCAATTATCTCCTGCTTGCTGAGGCCCAGAATACCATGTTTTTCGCCTACTTCCTTAAAGGCATCAAGGGCTTTCTCCAGGTGATGCATGTCATGACCGGCTGATATCTGGGTACGTATACGTGCCTGTCCGTTCGGCACCACAGGGAAGAAGAAGCCTATGGCATATATACCCAGTTCAAAAAGGTCTTTCGAGAAGTCCTGTGCCAGCGCGGCATTAAACAGCATAACGGGCACAATGGGACTGTCACCTTCCTTAAGCACAAAGCCGGCATCCTGCAGTCCTTTCCTCCAGAATTTTGTATTCTCCTCAAGCTTATCCCTTCTCTCGGTGCTGCCTGACAGTATATCAAATACCTTGAGCACACCTGCCACCACCACCGGTGATATGGTGTTGGAGAAGAGATAGGGCCTTGCTTTCTGCCGGCACATCTCCACTATCTCCTTCCTGCCGGACACGCATCCTCCTGATGCTCCGCCAAGGGCCTTGCCGAAGGTTGTTGTTATAATATCAATCCTGCCCATCACGCCGCAATGCTCATGTGTACCCCGACCTGTTTTGCCAATAAAGCCTGATGAGTGGGAGTCGTCAACAAAGAGCAGGGCATCATATTTCTCACACAGATCAACCATCTCGCCCAGCTTTGCCAGGTCGCCGTCCATGGAGAACACACCGTCGGTGATCACCATTTTTATTCTCTTATCGGCATGCAGCTGCAGTTTCTGTTCCAGGTGCTGCATATTGGAATGCTTGAAGGTGTCATGCTCAGCACTGCAAAGCCTCATGCCGTCGATTATTGAGGCATGGACCAGCCTGTCAGATATCATTATATCCTCGCTGGTAAGCAGGGCTTCAAAAACACCCGCATTGGCATCCATGCAAGAGGGAAACAGTATGGTGTCTTCAGTGCCCAGAAACTCTGTCACCCTGTCTTCAAGCTCCCTGTGTATATCCTGTGTGCCGCAGATAAAACGTACGGATGACATGCCGTAGCCTCTTTCATCAAGACCCTTATGTGCTGCCTTCAGCACTTCGGGGTGACTCGAAAGGCCGAGGTAGTTATTGGCACACATATTAATAACGTTACGGGTGTTTGATCCTTCGGGAAACTCAACCTCTATATCAGCAGCCTGGGAGGAATGAATGAAACGCTCCTCCTTGTAGATACCTGCAGATTTGATGTCTGAGAGTTGACTTGTGTAGAGGTTTTTTACTTTGTTACTGTAACTCATAATAATGATTTTTTATTTTTTATCAAGATATCCGTTTACAAGGTCAACAATTTTGTTCACAGAGTCGAATGCCTCCGGTGTGGCTTCCTCGTCGGGTATTTTGATATCGAATTTTTTCTCAAGGAATACCTTAAGTGATACCATTGAGAAAGAGTCTACGAAACCACTTGAGATAAGGGGTGTGTCATAGCTAATCTCGTCATCTTCGTCTTCCTGGTATTCATTGATCACATATTCAAGTACCAGATCTTTAATGTCGTCCATATTATTCGGGTTTAAATTAGTAATATATCTGTTTTATTTTGTCTCAGCCGATTCCTCTTTTCACCTGCGGCAGCTTGTAATACCTTTGATTAGCTACCGTGTCTTATGTCTTTATACCTGCCGGTTCTGATAGCTGTTATATGAGCTGCGGCAGGGATTGACTATCCTCCCTGTCACTGCCCTGCTGCATTACTAATCATCTTCCAGTGTTGATGTGTCGCCTATATCCTCACCCCATTCCTTAGCATGCAGTATCCTTCTCATGATCTTGCCGCTTCGTGTTTTAGGCAGCTTATCAACATATTCTATCTCCTGCGGCATGGCCAGGGGCGACAGCTTCTTCCTTATAAAATTCATTATGGCCAGCTCCAGGTCATCATTTACCTCGTATCCGGGTTTAATGGTGATAAATGCCTTGACCACCTCCATATTCACCGGATCCGGCTTTGACACGACCGCCGATTCGGCCACTGCCTCATGCTCTATCAGCGCCGACTCCACTTCAAAAGGACTCACCAGGTGGCCCCCTGTATTGATAACATCATCATCGCGGCCAATAAACCAGAAATAACCGTCTTTGTCTATTGTGGACCTGTCGCCTGCCAGGTACCAGCCATTGGCAAATTTCTCCTTATATTTTTCCTCGTTATTCCAGTAGGTGGTCATCATTGAAGGCCATCCGGGCTCAAGGGCTATAAGTCCCACCCTGCCGGGCTCACCTATGGGCTCGTAGGTATTCGGATCAAGCACCACCCCTTTGATACCGGGGAAGGGCTTACCCATTGATCCCGGTTTCACTTTCATATCAGGGTAATTACTAATGACCATGCAGCCTGTCTCTGTCTGCCAGTAGGTATCAAGGAAGGGCAGTCCGAATACTTTCTCGCCCCATACCACTGCTTCCGCGTTCAGCGGCTCGCCCACGCTGGCGAGGTGACGCAGACTGGAAAGGTCAAATTTCTTAACCAGCTCTTCGCCTGCTTTCATAAGAGACCGTATGGCCGTGGGAGCGGAGTACCACATGCTTATCTTGTATTTTTCTATGAATTTGTACCATGATTCGGCCGAAAAGCCCTTGTCAAGGACGCACTGGGTGACACCCAGACTCCATGGCCCAATAATACCGTAGGAGGTGCCCGTTACCCAGCCCGGATCAGCTGTACACCAGTATATATCATCATCCTTCAGGTCCAGCACCCATTTTGTTGTAAGGTATTGCGAGATAAGTGAGTAGTGAACATGCCTCACGCCTTTTGGCTGTCCTGTTGTACCCGATGTATAGTGCAGCACTGAAGGTGAGTCCGCCTTTGTGGGGAAGATATCCATATCTTCCACTGGCTCCAGCCTTTCGAGGTTTAAGGCTGTCTCCTTCTCTTTCAGCGCCTTGTCCTCCTTCTGGTCAATAATGATCAGATGCTCCAGCTCAGGCAGCCTGTCCATAATCTTCCTCACCTTGCCTGCATGTTTTCTTTGGGTTATAATGGCTTTTGTGCCTGCATTCTCCAGCCTTACGTTCAGCGATTCATCGCCGAAAGCGGAAAAGAGGGGCTGCACTATGGCACCTATCTTCAGTACGCCCAGGAAGGAGAGGTACAGTTCGGGTACCTTATCCATAAAAAGGCACACCCTGTCTTCATCCTTAATGCCCAGCTTGCGAAGGAAGGTGCCG
>CAZGUR010000116.1:5517-10094 GCA_964529295.1 uncultured Rikenellaceae bacterium
ATGGTATTGCCGGCCAGCCTTATGTCGTTAAAAGTGTAAGTTTTTGTTTCGCCGGTATACCCCTCATGGTGCAAGGCTATCTTATCTGATTTACCTTTTTCGCATATCCTGTCTGAACAGTACCATCCTATATTGATGATATCACCTTTTTTATATTCCAGTTCTTTTTCGGATATGGACCAGTCGAAGTTCTTAACTCTTTCGTCATAGGAGCCGATATTACTCATAGGGTTTATGGGTTTGGTTTATAATGGCCCTTAAGATAATGTTATTTTTGAAAGATTAATAATCAGCTTATAAGAAATTCAAGCTGTTTGACAGCATCACTGACCGGTAAGGGTTAAATGTTTTGCCTCTGCAAACCTGGCTGTGTTAAGAGACGGATCCGATATAGTGACTTACTGGATCCCGGTGGCGGAGCTGCTCTGGTGCCTGCTGATAATATCCTGAAATTTTTTATGTATGACTCTGAGCTTCTCTACAGAACGTTTCTCATCATATATACGTACGAAATCCAGTATCCCGTTTTCATCATACATTGTTGCAAGGGCTGCATCAAAAGAAAATTCGGTGATATTGTTCCTTACATCCCTGTAGATATCCTCAAAGCTGTCCCAAGACAGATGCCTGTCAATATGAAGGTAAGCAAAGGAAGGGTTGTGGATGTCAAGGAAAATACCTTCTTCAACTTCTTCTGTTTTAAAATATTTGGTAATGCTTATTATAGCATCAAAATGCGGGAATTTGCGATTTGCCATGAATTTTATACCTGCTTTTCTGAATGCATCAACCAGCAGCGGTATATGCTCATATGACAGACACCTGACCCTTATCATCACCAGGCGCTTGTTAAGGAAGCTGATGGTGCCGGGGACGGCATCAAAGGCATGCTCAAAATCCTTTTTTGCTGCCTGTATGGCTCTTATGATGGTGTTATCGTCATAGTTATGATCCGTTACGAGGAACATTGACTGCGGCTCTTTTCTTTCCGGGACTGTTGTACCATAATAGCCCGAGTAGGGGTGTTCTGCTATAAAGACCAGGGCCGAGCTGTCGTCAATGCGGTCATTGAGTATTATCCTGTCTTTCCTGGTTACCGTTCCTATGGAAGAAAATTCATTTGCTGCCATGATTAATCTCTTAGCTTAGTAATTAACTTATAACAAATATATTACACAACTAACAATTAATCCGGCAAAATTGTTCTTTTTCTCCGGGACTGCGGGTGCGGGGACTGCCGGGTGTGCCTGCCGGGAACTCACAGTGGGAGATCACGCCCTGGGAGGAACCTGCCGGCCGGGGTGGTTGAGAATTTTCAGCTTATCTGTAATGGGTGAATG
Source organism: uncultured Rikenellaceae bacterium (assembly GCA_964529295.1). Taxonomy (GTDB): domain Bacteria; phylum Bacteroidota; class Bacteroidia; order Bacteroidales; family VadinHA17; genus UBA9300. The sequence goes on from CAZGUR010000116.1 coordinate 6,858, forward strand.
TTGAGTTACCACTCAAGGATGACCTTGCCGGAGTCGCCTTTTTCCATTACATCGAAACCTTTCTGGAAATCATCAATGGGGAAGTGGTGTGTGATAACGGGATCCAGATTGATGCCTCCTATTATCATCTGCTCCATCTTATACCATGTCTCCCACATCTCGCGGCCATAGATACCTTTCATGGTTATGGCCTTGAAAATGATATCGCTCCAGGGCACTTTGAATTCCGAAGGCAGGATACCAAGCAGGGATATTGATGATCCGTTATACATATTTTCTATCATCTCGTTAAATGCTTTGGGTGCTCCCGACATTTCGAGTCCCACATCAAAACCCCGCATACCAAGCTTTTTGACGGCATCTGATATTTTCTCACCTTTTGAGGGGTTGACAACCATGGTGGCGCCCATCTTTTTTGCTATATCAAGCCTGTAATCACTCAGGTCGCTGGCAACAATATAACGGGCACCGGCGAATTTTGCGATGGCTATGGCCATGCTGCCTATCAGTCCCGCCCCGGTAACAAGCACATCTTCACCAATCAGGGGGAATGAAAGTGCTGTGTGCGTTGCATTGCCAAAGGGATCCATTATTGATGCCCAGTCATCAGGTATACGGTCATCCAGCAGTATGACATTCTCTGCAGGCAGTTTAAGATATTCGGCAAAAGCACCGTCTATGTTAACGCCTATGCCAACGGTGTTCTCGCATACATGCTTCTTGCCGCGCCGGCAGTTACGGCAGTGTCCGCAGGCCAGGTGACCCTCGCCCGTCACCCTGTCGCCGGGCTTCAGGTTTTTAACCCCGGCACCCATAGACTCGATATGGCCTACATACTCGTGTCCTACGGTCATAGGCGTTTTAATAGTCTTCTGTGCCCACTCGTCCCACATATATATATGCAAATCGGTGCCACAGATGGCATTTTTCTTTATTTTGATAATAACATCATTGAGTCCAGGTTCGGGTACGGGTACTTCCTGCATCCATAATCCCTTTCCCGGTTTTGCTTTAACAAGAGCTTTCATTTTTTTCATTACTTTATATATTTTTTCTAGAATATCTGTTTTATTACAAATGTAATTTAAAAAAGATGATTTTCCGCAGCCTGCTTTCCTGAAACAGATTCTTTATCTTTGCAGGGCACTATAATCAACAAGAAAATATTATGACTGACAGACCCAGAGTACGATTTGCGCCGAGCCCGACAGGACCCTTGCATATTGGGGGCGTGCGCACAGCATTATATAATTACCTTTTTGCCCGCAGGAACAAGGGTGTCTTTATCCTGAGGATAGAGGACACTGACCAGTCACGTTACGTTGAGGGAGCGGAGCAGTATATAATGGAGTCGCTCGACTGGTGCGGCATAAAGATAGATGAAGGTGTGCGTGAGGGCGGTGAATACGGTCCATACAGGCAGAGTGAGAGAAAGGATATCTATGGCGATTATGCAGAGAAGCTGCTGTCGGCAGGATGGGCATATATAGCCTTTGACACTGCCACTGAGCTGGATGAGTTGAGGAAGAATGCCGAGGCTGCCGGTGATACTTTTATGTATAATGCAAAGACCAGGGGGGCGCTGAAAAATTCACTGAGCCTGCCTGAAAAGGAGCTTGCCAGGCTGAAGGCTGAAGGTGTGCCCTGGGTTATACGTTTTAAGATGCCTCATGATGAAGAGATTGAGATGGATGATATGATCAGGGGCCGTGTGGTCGTTAACAGCAGTAGTCTGGATGACAAGGTGCTGTTTAAGGCTGACGGCATGCCCACCTACCACCTGGCCAACGTGGTGGATGATTACCTTATGAAGATAACGCATGTCATAAGGGGTGAGGAATGGCTGCCTTCGCTGCCGCTGCATGTGATGCTGTACCGGGCTTTCGGCTGGGGCACACCCTCTTTTGCCCACCTGCCGCTGCTGCTCAAGCCAACAGGCAAGGGTAAACTGAGCAAGCGCGACGGAGATAAGATGGGCTTTCCTGTTTTCCCGCTGCAGTGGCCCTATGGTGATAAGGCCAGGGGCTTCAGGGAAGATGGTTATTTCCCCGAGGCTTTTGTCAATATACTGGCCCTGCTGGGATGGAATCCGGGTACAGAACAGGAGATATTCTCAATGGATGAGCTGAGCGATGGATTCAGTATTGAAAGGGTGGGCCGCTCAGGTGCACGCTTTGATCCGGAGAAGGCAAAATGGATTAATCACCGTTATATGCAGCTACAGCCCGTGGAGAAGGTGGCTGTTGATTTTAAAAGGCTGCTGGATGAAAAGGGGTATGATATTGACCTGGAGAGGGTCATTGAGCTGGTGGACATGACCAGGGAGAGAGTTTATTTTATTTATGAGCTATGGGATCAGACGGACTTTTTCTTTGAGGCTCCCGAAAAATATGATGAGAAAGCAGAAAAAAAGGGATGGAAAGAGAACAGTCCGGCATTAATGCAAGAACTGAGGGGTGTACTTGGCGCTGTTGATAGTTTTACTTCTGTTGAAACTGAAGCAGTTGTTAAGGATTGGATAAGTAATAATAAATACGGCATGGGGGCGGTGATGAATGCTTTCAGGCTGGTGATAGTGGGCGGACTGCGCGGACCGCACCTGTTTGATATAATAGCATGGCTGGGCAGGGAAGAGACACTGGAAAGGATAGACAGGGGACTGGAAAAGCTGGCTTAAAAATAAAAGAGAGATGAAGGGTCCGGGTAAATATGATTATATAAACATCCATGACCATGGTGCCTCTCCGGCAGCCGGGATCTTTACGGTAGATAATATTATGGTTCACGAGGACCGTTACCCGGAGCAGATTGATGGCATAGCCTACAGCTGTGGTATCCATCCCTGGTATATTGATGAAGGGGCGCTGGAGGAACAGCTGTCAGAGCTGAGGCGCATTGCTTCAATGGATAATGTGATAGCCCTGGGCGAGGCCGGCTTTGACAGGGTGCGCGGCGCTGAGGCGGAACTGCAGGAGAAAGTTTTTACCAGGCAGGCGGAGTTGTCGGAGGAGATGGGAAAACCGCTTTTTATACATTGTGTAAAGGGATGGGATGAGCTGCTGAAAAGCCATAAGGAGATAAGTCCGCGTATGAGATGGATAATACACGGGTTCAGGGGCAGGCCGGAGCTGGCGGCACAGCTGCTGGGCAAGGGTTTTTATCTCTCGCCATGGGTGGAATGGGCCATAAGGCCTGTCTCAGGGGAAACGATAAGATCAATACCCCCTGACCGCATGT
>CAZGUR010000117.1:0-10071 GCA_964529295.1 uncultured Rikenellaceae bacterium
TAGTCAACTATATACTCAGCCAGGGTCATGGCTGCATTGGGCGAGCAATATCTTTTTATAAATCCGGGTACCGAAAACTCCATAAAATGTTCGCCTGTCCGTCCAAGCCTGTAGCAGGCTGTACAGAAGGAGGGCATATAACCATCATCCAGCAGTTCATCGATAACCTCTGCCAGCGACCTGGCATCATTGATCATAAACTGCTCCCTGTTAAGGTTCTGTTCCTCATTCTTTATATCTGAATAGGAGCCCATCTCTATCTTTGTGCCACCGTCTATCTGCGATACACCATAGCTTATCACTTCCCTTCTCACATCATGATTCTCCCTGGCCGTAAGTATGAGTCCAGTATACGGCACCGCCAGTCTCAGTATGGCCACCAGCCTCTTGAACTCATCGTCTGACACCTCGTAATCCCTGTTAATATTAAGTGATGCGGCGTCCTTGATGCGCGGGAATGATATTGTATGCGGACCCACATTATAGCATGCCTCAAGATGGTTTGTATGGCGTACCAGTCCCATCACCTCAAAGCGCCAGTCATAGAGCCCGAACAGTGCTCCTATGCCAACATCATCAACACCGGCCTCCTGGGCCCTGTCAAGCGAGGTCAGCCTCCACTCATAATCACTCTTCTTACCTGCCAGGTGATACCAGCTGTAAGCCTCCGGGTTATAGGTCTCCTGGAAAACCTGGTAAGTACCTATACCCGACTCACCCACTGTCCTGAAGCCCTCAATATCAAAAGGAGCAGCATTGATATTAACCCTCCTTATCTCACCGTTGCCCTTCTTTACGCCATATACCTGCCTCACCGTATGGGCTATATATTCGGCCGAGTATTTGGGATGCTCTCCGTAAACAAGTATCAGGCGTTTCTGCCCGTTATCTTCCAGCGCCTGCACCTCCTTTACAATCTCTTCATCGGATAAGGTGCGCCTTTCAGCCTCTTTATTACTGGCCCTGAAGCCGCAGTATGTGCAGTTATTATTACAGAAGTTGCCAATATATAAAGGTGCAAAGAGCACAATCCTGTTACCATACACCTTCTCCTTCAGCGTCCTGGCACCCGCCTTTATTTCCTCAATAAGCTCCGGGTCGTCAGCATTGATCAGCACAGCCGTCTCCTCCAGTGTCAGCCTGTTCTTATCCAGCGATCTGGCTATAACCTCACGCACCCTGGCCTTATCAGCCTTTGCATTGTTTATTATGCCCCATATCTCATCCGGATCAATAAAGGGCTTCATCCTCTGATCCCTGATGGATAATTTCTCAGGATTGAATTTCATTATTTTAATTATTTATACTTAAACTAAATAAACCTAATACAAAGTAAACCATTCCTAAGGATTCAGGCAATGAAAAATATCATGTAATGACAATAAAGACTAATAAATAAGTTCCCTTGTTTCATTTACCAGGCTCTCAGGAACCTTAAAAAGACCTGCTTCACCGTTGCCGGTAAAGCTGCCCATCCGCTTATGGAAATTGATCTTAACACGCCTTCCGGCCGTCAGCGGCGGCACTGCCTCATCCATTACCATCAGGCCGGCCTTCACGGGTCCGTCCTTATGTGGCGGCATAACAGCCAGTCCGCGTATAACGGCACCATCCACCGCTATGCTTACCGCATATGAGCCGGCAAGGGGAAGAAGCTTTTCTTCATCGTCAACACGCAGCAGGTAGTGCCGGTCACCAACAAGCGATATATTCGTTTTGCTGTCACTGCAGAGGGCAGTAATAAAATAATAATGGTCGAGATAAGCATTAACCCTCTGTATATAACCATCAGACAGCGCTTTCCTTATCTCTGTTGAGCTGACGGTCTCATTCTGCACCTCCTGTTCCGGTATTTCCTCGGCTATGAAACCATATTGTTCTGCCACAGAACTAAGGTAGCTGTAGTCCCCTTCCTTATTATGTCCGAAATGATGATTAAACCCAACCACTATCACCTTAGGCTTCAGTGAGGCAAAGACGTATTTTTCAATAAATTCCTGTCCGCTTATACGGGCAAACTCCCGGGTGAATTTCACAAACACCAGGTTGTCGAGCCCTTCCTTTTCAAGCAGCTCAATCTTCTCATCCATGGTTGCTATCATCCGCAGATTCCTGCCCAGGGTATCGGGATACAGCACTTTACGTGGGTGGGGATAGAAAGTTATAAGCACCGACTCACCCTTATTTTGCCGGGCCAGCTTGTTAAGTCTCCTGAGTATTGTCTTATGACCGTAATGTACACCATCAAAGGTACCTGTTGTCACCACTGCATTCCTTATCTTCTCCAGCCCGTCGAATCCGTAAAACACCCTCATCCCTTCTACTATTCTTCTTTTACAAAATATGCCACCTTCTCTATTGATGTTATCATATCATACTCATCGAGGTACACATTGGGAGGTACATTAAGGGGCACAGTGGTAAAGTTGAGTATACCCCTTATACCTGCTTTTATGGCCGCCTCTGTTGTTGCCCGTGCCGAATCCGGCGGTATGGTGAGTATGGCAATGGATATCTCTTTTTCCCTTACTGTATCCCCGAGCTGCTCCACGGGATAGCATCTCACACCTGCTATCACCCTGCCCACCTTTTTAGGGTCGTTATCGAAGCAGGCCACGATATTCAGTTTTGACCTTTTCCCCATGAAATATGCCGTTATGGCACGTCCCAGGTTACCTATGCCTATCACTGCCACATTCTGGCCTTTTTCAGAGTCGATAATAGTTCCTATGGTAGCTATCAGCTCTTTTATGTCATAGCCCTTCTTCTGAACGCTGGAGTATCCTATAAGCATCAGGTCGCGCCGTACCTGTACGGCAGTGATATGCAAGAGCGCAGCCAGTTCATGGGAATAGATATAATTATTACCGGCAGCAAGATAGCCCAGCAGGTTCCTGCGGTAACCACTTAACCTTTCAACGGTCTTTCCTGGTAGTCTTTTCATCTGAATGTCTTTATATTATCTACAAATATAAGAATTAGAATAAACTTCAGTCATCCTGTTTTTTTAACGGCATCCTCAATGTAAAGACACTGCCTTTGCCAGGCTCACTTTCAACGCTTATAAACCCTTCATACATATCAGCCACTTTCTTTACAATTGACAGTCCCAGGCCGCTGCCCGTGATATTACGGGTATTCTCATTCTTTATTCTTACAAAATCATTAAAAAGCGTTTCCCGGTCCTCACTGCTGATGCCTATGCCGGTATCTTCCACCTTAAAAACAGCATCATCACCATCGCTGTCTATAATCACCCTTACTTTGCCTCCATCCTTATTATACTTCACCGCGTTTGACAGCAGGTTATTGAATATTATGCTTATATCCTCTTTGTCGGCCCTTATCACCACCTTTGCCCTCTCTTCTGTTTCCACAGTCACATCCTTCTGTATGGCCAGCGGGTTTATTGTCTCGATACACTGCTCAATTACAGGCAGCGGATCAAGGTCCCTTACCTTATCTTTCTTCACCTCGAGCCTCAGTTTCGTGAAATCCAGCATATCCATTATCAGCGAGCGCATACCCTGTATACGCTGTACAGACCTGCTAATCATATCATTATAATCATTGATATTATCTCCCTCATGCCGGTCCATCATCATATTAAGGTATCCCTCCACAGCATTGAGCGGCGATTTAAGCTCATGTGACAGCACCGAGAGGAACTGGTAACGTATTTTCTTACCCTCCTCATTCATCTCCCTGGTTATACGCTTCAGGTACTGCTGCTTTGTGATATTTTCTATTGATGATTTCAGCTCGCGCGGACTGAATGGTTTTGGTATAAAATCGGTGGCGCCGTCCCTTGTGGCCCTTACTGCCACGTCCAGGGAGGCATATGAAGTAATCATGGCCACCACTGTATCATATTTCTTCTTCTTGATATATTCCAGCACATCAACACCAGACATGCCCGGAAGCTTATTATCCAGCAGCACTATATCCGGACAGTCACGATCTATCATCTCCAGCCCTTCCTCCCCTGTCTCTGCCTCTGCAACAATAAATGTATAGTCCTCATCCATAAAAGGATATGTAACCCTGAAACTGCTCAGTATCCGGCTTACACCGGACCGTATGCCGGGCTCATCATCCACTACCAGCACTTTTAGTTCAGCCATCTTATATTTTTAATAGTTTCTCAATCTCATTATCCAGCTGTGCTCCCATTATCCCTTTTTCCAGGTAACGGTCGGCCTTTATCCAGCTTCGCTCCTCCTCCGTACCCAGACCAAAGGAGAGTCCCGTTTCCTTCGACACACCCGTTGCCAGTATAACCGGCACATCCGGGTACTTCTTTTTAAGCTTGTAACAGAGTATAAAGCCGCTGTCCTGCTGCTCCATCATAAGGTCGAATACAGCGATATCGGGTTTGACCGAGGCCATTACCTCCACAGCCTCCTTCTGGCTGCCTGCACTTATAACCTTATACCCTGACTTTTCAAGACGCGCCACCACCTGGAAAAGATAATCAGGATCATCATCAACCACCAGAACCGTAATTATTTCCTTATTCATTTTACTATCTGTTTATTCTTTTACCCTGGGTATGCTTACCATGAACTCCGTCCATGTATCACCTGAGGCCGGGTTGCTGTTGGAGCTTACCTTTATCTTTCCCCTGTGCATCTTAACTATGCCATAGGCAGTTGCCAGGCCCAGTCCGGTTCCCTTACCCGTCCCCTTCGTAGTATAGAAAGGTTCAAATATTTTTTCTTTCTTCTCCTCATCGATACCCTGACCGTTGTCCCATACCTTAAGGATCAGACTCTTATCATCATCCTCAAGACTTATCTTTATTTTACCCCTGCCTTTCATGGTCTCCTCACTGCCCTTCATGGTCTCCTCACTGCCCTTCATGATCTTCTCACTGTCATCCATGGTCTTCTCACTGTCATCCCTGATCTTAGCCCTTCCTTCCATTGCATCAACAGAGTTTTTTACCAGGTTGGTGATAAGCTGTATCATCTGCTCTGTATCAACCATAGCTGAGGCGTCGCTGCTATTATCTTCCGTTAGCACTTCAATTCCTTCGGGTATAATTAGCGAATCAATACCCTGCCGTATCAATTCATTCATATCGGCATAATCATGGTTAACCTGGGTCTTACGTGCAAAATTCAGCAGTCCGGCTACAATATTCTTACACCTGCCTGCCTGCTCGGCTATCAATGTGAGATCTTCGCGCAGCGGATCATCATCACCGCATTCATCCAGCAATATATTACTGTACATAATAACCACCCCCAGCGGGTTATTAAGCTCATGGGCTATGCCTGCCGAGAGCTGTCCCATATGTGCCAGCTTCTCCGATTGTCTGAGTGCCTGCTTCATTGAGCTCAGCTTCTCATTTGAGAGGGCCAGGTCGCTTACCGAGTTATGCAACTGCTCAATGGTATAGGGCAGGCACATCTCTGTCTCGGCCAGACCCTTTGTTATGGCCACCGCATGCTCCAGGCATGTCTCGTAACCGCAGGCTCCACAGTTAAGGTGATCTTTCACACTGTACTTACCCATCTGCTTCAGCACCTCTTCTATCTCCGCCTCTTCAGGACTCTGCAGTCTGCGGTCATCCGGACTGTGAGCAGCCGACAGGTCCAGGCTGTCCATCATGCGGAAATATTCATTCCATTGATCCTTATCCATCGTCTCCAGCTTCCTGCCTGCGTAGCGGCTTACCAGTGCCCGTCGCTTATAGTATTTACCGCCGTTGGTCATACCCGGACCCATAACACAGCCCTTACAGCACAGCAGCTCAAGATGCTGATCGTATACCAGTCCCTCCTCAAACTCCCTGATAGCTTCCTGGAAGGGTATCCTGCCCTCGGCGGCTATTATATTACCCGACACGGCATCATCATTAATCCCTGCCGTCTGCAGGAGTCCCCTAGCCACAGGGAAGATAGCCCCTTTGCCTCCCAGGGGAGGATCAAAATCCGAAGGCTCCACGCTGGCAGCGCTGATACTACTTTTCTCAAACATAGCCCTCAGCTCGCTGAAGGTGATAGCCTCATCAATCTCCCTGCTCTCATCCTTTTTGGCCACGCACGGACCGATAAATACTATTTTCAGGTCATCACCATGCAGCTTCCTCATCACCCTTGCCATAGCCACCATAGGCGACACCACAGGTGCCAGGTTCTTTGTCAGCCCGGGATGGTAATATTTTATATACCGTACTATTGATGGACAGTCGGATGAGATAAAAAACTCATCATCGGCCTCCGTCAGCAGCTTCTTGTAGCGCTGTGCCACAAGGTCGGCTCCGAAAGACACCTCACTTACATATTTAAAACCCAGCTCCCTGATCATTGATACCAGGTTTCCATGGTTAAAAAAATCATTGAACTCGGCCGGAAAGCTGGGAGCAATAATAGCAGCCGTATCCCCATCCTTTACCAGCTCAGACACGATCTCATCGGTCCGCATAAAGACCTTGGCGCCCTGGCTGCACACCCTGGTGCAATTACCGCAGCCTATGCAGCGCTCGTGTATAACCTCGGCCTGACCCCCTTCTATCCTTATAGCCCTGGCGGGACACTCCCTGACGCAGGTATAGCATGTCCGGCACAGCTCACGCCGTGTATATACAAGCTCCCTGTTCCTTCCACCGTTGATCATAACAATACTTTCTTATTTGTATACTCATTCCTCAGGGTCCTGCTGCCTGTCGGTTTGTTGTCTCTCTCCCTTTTGATCATAACAATACTTTCTTTTCCGTATACTTAGCCCTTAAAACACTGCTGTCTGACATCTCACTGCTGCCCGCTCCTCTTATCATAACAATACTTTCTTCTGCGAGTAATTATTCCTGAAGGCCTTTTTATCTGACAGCTCACTGCAGCCCGGCAGCCATTTCTCATAAAAGTTACGCCATGCCGGACTGTCGGCAGGCAGATGTATGGCCGACTGTCCATCTGTCCTGGTCAGTATCCTGACACGCTCCTTCAATTCCTCATCCGCACCCCTGTTATTCATGCCCCCGCCGTTGACACAGCCTGATCTGCAGGCCATCACCTCCACCATATCATAGCCTTCGGAGCTTACCCCGGGGGTCATAGCTGCCTTTAACTTATCAAGACCTGCCAGTCCGTCCACCACCGCAAAGTGGTAGTCGCTACCGTCAACACTTATCTTCAGCGTTCTGAAGCCCGCTCCCGGCTTTAGTTTCCTGAGGTCTGCAGCCGGCAGCTTAACACCATGCTTCTGTGCTATATGTCTTATCACTGCCTCTGTGAGTCCGCCCGACACCTCGGTAAGTGCCGACGACGAGCTGCCATGGTTAAAGGGCTCATCAGTATACCTTCCCTCAAGCTTTTCGATATCTATGCCGTACAGTCTTATCAGCTGCACCAGCTCACGCACCGTAAGCACCGTCTCAATATCACTTATCCCCTTACGGGTCATATCGTCGCGCCGCGACTCATACTTGGCTGCCGTGCATGTTGTTACTGCCACTGAATAAAGCTGTTCAGGCTTAAGGGATTCCTGTCCCGGTACCAGTGCTTTTATAACGGCACCTGTTATCTGCCTCGATGATTTGAGTCCAGACAACTCCGCCAGGCTGCCCGGCATAAACTGCTCGGCATATTTCACCCAGGCAGGACAATGGGAACTATATACCGTAGCAGGCGAACCGCTGTCTTTATTCTCACACAGCTGCTCTGCCAGCTCGCTGATCATAATGTCAGCTCCAAAACCCGTGGTATAGACACGGTCAAAGCCCAGGCGCATGAGTGCCTCGTTAAGCCTGTTATCAAAGCCGGAGGAATATTTTATACCCATCTCCTCAGCCACGGCAGAGGCTACAAGCGGTGAATACTGTATTACCTTCAGCATCTCATCCTTAACCAGATAGTCCTGCACCTCTGTAATATTATATTTCTCATGCAGGGCGCCGGTTGGACAAACATTGACGCACTGTCCACAGTGTATGCAGCTGGAGAAATTAAAATCCTTATCCATGGTGGTGCCTATATGGGTATCCCTGCCCCTGCCAATAAAATCAAGGGTGTTAACCATTACCACCTCTTCACATATACGCACGCACCTGCCACAGAGTATGCATTTGGCAGGTTCCCTTGTTATGGCGGGACTGGAAGCATCGACACCTGGACTTATTTTCCTGCCGCTGACCCTTCTCTCACGTATATTAAGCTCACTGGCTATCCTCTGCAGCTCGCAGCTCAGGTTTCTGTCGCAATACAAACAATTATCGGGATGACCGGCAAGCAGCAGCTCAACAATGGCTTTCCGTGCCTTTATCACCCGCGGCGAGTGTGTCCTTATCTTCATCCACTCCCTTACAGGCTCCGAGCATGCCGTCACCAGCATATCCTCCCCATCCACCTCCACCGCGCAAATACGGCAGGCCCCTGTAGGAGTGAGATCCTTCAGACGGCAGAGGGTAGGTATATTTATCCCGTTCCTGTTAAGGGCATCCAGTATGGTCTCACCCTTTTCAGCCCTCAGCTTATTATTATTTACATCTATTGTTATCAGCATCTTATTTATTTTACCGATACAGCATCAAACTTACAAACATCATAACAGATTCCGCAGCCCGTGCATTTCTCCTCAACAATAAAATAGGGCTGCAGCCTGGTGCCGTATATGGCGTTAACCGGACATTTCTCAGCGCATATCGTACAGCCCGTGCATTTGTCCACATCAATAACAAAGCTGCGCAGACCGTGACACCTGTTGGCCCTGCACCTGCGATCAAAAATATGCTCCTCCAGCTCTTCCCTGAAATCCGTGAGCAACGACAGGAACATGTTGGGAGCATCCTGTCCCAGTCCGCACAGCGAGGTATCCTTCATAACGGCAGCTATACTCTCCAATTGCATCACTCCCTTGAACCTCTCCAGCGTGGATATGGACGATTCCACCGGCGGCTTCCTGACGATACCCGACAGTATACCATACATTTTTGATGTCCCCTCCCGGCAGGGTATACATTTACCACAGCTCTGCCTCTGCATATATTCCATCTGGTACCTCGCCAGGTCAACAAGGCATGTATCCTCATCCAGTATTACGAGTCCGCCCGAGCCCATAGCAGCACCTGCCTCCTTTAATTCACCGTAGGCTATGGGCGTATCAATCTTATCCGCCGGCAGCAGGTTACCCACCATTCCGCCTGTCAGCACTGCTTTCAGTTCCCTGCCCCCGGCCACCCCATCGGCTATATCCTCGATAACCGTTCTGAGGGTAGTACCCATCTCCACTTCAATAATACCAGAGAGTGCGGACCTGCCCGACAGGTACAGCACCTTGGTGCCGCGACTGTCACTGGTGCCGGCCGAACGGAACCAGTCCGGACCGTTCTTCATGATAAGCGGCACATTCATCAGTGTCTCAACATTATTAATCACCGTGGGATGATTATTGAGTCCAGATGCAGAAGGATAGGGAGGCTTTACCTGCGGCATGCCCCTCTTACCCTCCAGGCTGCCTATCAGTGCCGTCTCCTCGCCACAGACGAAGGCACCCGGATCAATACGTATCTCTATATCCAGGTTAAAGCCACTGTCAAAAATATTATAGCCCAGCAGCCCGTACTCATGGGCCTGTCGCAGCGAATCCTGCAGCACCGACAGTGTATATACAGCATCATTCTGCAGATATATATAAGCTTTGGATGCACCCATGGCATATGAGGCTATGGCTATCCCTTCCAGCAACCTGTGTGGCTGCCCTTCTATCAGTATCTTATCGGTAAAAGCACCAGGATCACTCTCGCGGGCATTGCATACCATGTATTTAATCTCCGAGTCAGCATTAAGCGCATGCCTCCATTTCTTACCTGTGGGGTAGCCGCTGCCACTGCGTCCCCTCAAACCGCTCTCATCAATAATATCGCATACCTCCTCAAGGGTATAGTTGTTAATTGTCTTTATCAGTGTTTTATATCCACCCCCTGCAATATATGACTCGATACCGGAAGGCTCATAACACTCACCCTCGTTCAGCAGCCACCGTTTCTGCAGCTTCATAAAGGGATGATCAGCCAGGTATGGGAGTCCAGGCCACATGCCCTGCTCATCCCTGCCTTCCTGTCCCAGC
>CAZGUR010000118.1:0-10029 GCA_964529295.1 uncultured Rikenellaceae bacterium
ATTGCTTACAAAGGTTCTGGCATCAAGCAGGGCTGCTGTGTTTGATTCCGCATCATGTGTGTACCTGGCAAATTTTGACAGGTCGGCATTACGTAAGATATTCCGCAGCAGGGTCATGTCCCCCTCGTTTATCTCTTTACCGTCCAGACCCTCAAGTATCTCTTCAGAGCTCATCTCAAGGGCTCTTAAACCATACCTTATCTCCAGGTAATACCTTATTATCTCCGTCAGCCGCGAATAATATTCCTTTATCTTCCCCGCCTGCCACAGTCTTTTCTTTTCCAGTTTATCCAGCTCCCGTAAGCTTATTATATGTATTGGTTCATCCGGCATCTTCGGCCCTTCCGGTTCCTCCTTTTTACTGCGGCGCTGCAGGTATTTATAGAATAGCCAGGCGGCAACAGCTATGCCGGCTGCCAGCAAGACCCATGGCAGTATCTCCCCTGCACCATAACCTACCTTTTCGGGACCCTTGATATCGAATATCACATCAGTGGAATCAGGGGGAGTAATATCAACCCTTCTGACCTGAAGAGGCTGGTAGTCGCTGTAAAAGCGTTTCTTTCCTGTGGGTGTCTGATATTCAAGATAATAGGGAGGTATCTGATAGAAGCCAGTATCAAAGGAAGTGATATTATAAGTCTTGTTCAGTATAAGATAACCATCACTGTCATAGGCAGTGTCCACTGGTGTCTGCGACAGTATCTCTATATTGCTTATTATGGTATCCCTGTATTCAGGCATGACAAGGTGTATATCATCCGGCTGTTTTACTCTTATGCTGTACTGTGCCCTGTCGCCAATAAAGATAAGCGATGAGTCCAGACCGGACTTAACAGTCACATCCTGCGGATGTGCTGCACCACATATACCAATTGTCAATATAAGCAATAACAGTCCTCTCATTACGATCTCTTTTTAAACAGCTTAATCAGCGGTCTCACATAATCCTCTCCTGTGAATACAGTTACATTATCCACCCCGCTCCTTGTGAAAATCTCATCCAGCCTCTCCCTGTCCCTGGCCCAGTGACTGCGGAAATTCTCCCTTACCGTTTTAAGGGAGGTATCAAGCCATACATTATTCCTCGTTTCCGGGTCGCTTACATAAATCATGCCCAGGTCAGGCAGCTCTTTTTCCATATTATCGATAATTCTCAGTCCCACAACATCATGCTTGCTTGATGCTATCTGCAGTGAGCGCTCAAAATCGTCAGCCATAAAGTCAGATATAACAAAGGCAGTGCATCTTTTTTTCAGGGCATTGGTCAGGTATCTCAGTGGCTCATCCAGTGAAGTACGTGTGCTCAGAGGCTTAAAGTCAAGCAGCTCTCTTATTATCCTGAGTATATGCTTGCGTCCTTTCTGCGGGCTGATAAATTTTTCTACCCTGTCCGAAAAGAATATCACCCCTATCTTATCATTATTGTTTATTGCCGAGAAAGCCAGCAAGGCTGCTATTTCTGTTATCTGTTCCCTTTTGTAGGCTCCCCTGGTCCCGAAATTACCCGATCCTGACACATCCACCAGAAGCATCACGGTCAGTTCCCGTTCTTCTTCATATACTTTAACATACGGATGGTTAAACCGTGCTGTCACATTCCAGTCTATGGACCGTATATCATCACCATACTGGTACTCCCTCACCTCGCTGAAGGATATACCCCTTCCCTTAAAAGCACTGTGATACTCACCGGCAAAAACCTGCCGGGTAAGTCCCCTCGCTTTAATCTCTATCTTCCTTACCTTCTTTAACAGTTCAGTTGCTTCCACGTCTTATTTCTTTGTTCCGGGTTCAATATTAACCGTAAAGAACCATTCTTCATCCAACAGTCTTATCAGCGCCCTGTTTTCTTTCTTTTCATCCACCCATGTATTATCTTCTTTTTTCACGTACAGGCTGTCCAGTTCCCTTCTGACCTCATCTTTAAGGCTGTGGACATGTATCCTTTTCACCCTGCTGCACCTGTTATCTTCAGACAGGAAGAAATACACAGTTGTGGTACCGCTTGTGCCGTCAGTATATTTAAGATAGTCATAATACTCATTCCTGCTGTTATCATCCCGGACCAGGTTCCTGTGGTTTTCCTTTACGTACCTGACAATCTCTTCGGGAGTAAAGCCCAGCACATTCTGGCCCGTAAGGTTAAGGGACAGCAATATCATTATTATTGCAAGCGTTAATATTTTCATTATTGAACTATGTTCGTTTAAATAAAATGCTTAGGGCACCTCCACTGTATTGAGTATATCCCTGATTATATCTTCCTGTCTTATGTTCTCGGCCTCTGCCTCGTAGGTAAGACCTATCCTGTGCCTCATCACATCCGGACAAACAGCACGCACATCTTCAGGTATTACATAACCCCTTCTCCTTATAAAGGCATAAGCCTTGGAGGCCAGTGCAAGGTTAATACTGGCCCTGGGTGATGCGCCGTAGGAAATCATGCTTTTGTATTTACCCAGACCGTTCTCTTCAGGGTAGCGTGATGAGAATACAATATCAAGTATATAATTCTCTATTTTCTCATCCATATACACTTCTTTCACCAGCTCTCTTGCTTTTATTATCCTTTCCGGCTTCATAATTGCCGTGGCAACCGGGAATTTTTTAGCCAGGTTTTCGCGAATAACGAGCTTCTCTTCATCCTTGCTGGGATAATCAATAAGCACTTTGAGCATAAACCTGTCGACCTGCGCTTCCGGAAGAGGATAGGTCCCTTCCTGCTCAATAGGGTTCTGTGTTGCCATCACAAGGAAGGGGTCATCCAGAAGGAATGTCTCCTCGCCTATTGTTATCTGTCTCTCCTGCATCGACTCCAGCAGGGCACTCTGCACTTTGGCCGGCGACCTGTTTATCTCATCGGCAAGGATGAAATTGGCAAACAGAGGTCCTTTTTTGATCACAAACTCCTCGCTTTTCTGGCTGTATATCATTGTCCCCAGCAGGTCGGCCGGCAGAAGGTCAGGAGTAAACTGTATCCTGTTAAAGCGAGCATCGATAACGGAGGCCAGGGTTTTTATAGCCAGTGTCTTTGCCAGTCCGGGCACACCTTCAAGCAATATATGCCCATCGGTAAGAAGGCCTGTGAGCAGGCTTTCCACCAGGTGCTTCTGTCCTATGATAACCTTGCCCACCTCATGTTTTATGGCATCGACAAAATCACTCTCCTTCTCAATTCTTTCATTCAACTCCTTAATGTCAACATTTATGTCCATGGTAAATTTTTTAAAATACAAATATACTATTATCAGAGATTGTAGTGATAAAGAAAAACCTATGCAAAATAAAAGAGGATTATGCTACAAGCTTGTTAATGACTGTTAAAATATTGTTAAATTAAAGCTCTTGCTTACCGGCCGGACTGATACTATTTTATTCCATCACACTCACGTTTCTGTCCGTGGTGCTCAGCTCTTTCAATAAGTCATGCATTGCCTTCATAGATGACCCCTTACCTTTATTCAGACAACCTGTAATATGACCTTATAATAATTATCAGCAAAACAGGGATAAAAGCAGGGTTGATACTCTGGTTTATCAGGACAATAACAAGCATAAAGATAAGCGCAAAGGCTACCTGTGCCCGCCAGAACCAGTACAGTTTATACTTTGCAAATATGGCATAGAGTGCAATGGGTACCAGGGGATTGAGCCATATCATATTATAATTCTGACCCATTGCTACATGGTCGGTAACATAATTAAGGAATATCATCAACAGTGCCAGCAGTGTAAGCACCGACCAGAATACCAGGTCAAAGCCGTTCTGCAGAGCGGGTATCCTGACTAATAAAGTGAAAAGGAACACAATAATAAAGGCTACTGAAAGCCAGAACCAGGGTTGTTTAAGTACTCCCGTATCATATTCAGGCCTTTCATGCTCGAATACCATCTCCGTAGGACCAAGCAGCATAACTCTTTTATCTCCATCTGTTATCCGGGCCTCACTGAGATTCTTCATCAGGTATTCGGGGAGGAACATAGACTCACGAAAGCCGCATGGCTGGTCGGCCGGACTCCCAAGCAGCAGATCTATACCGGCATCCATCCATAAGACGCCATCATGAAATTCATCCAACCTGTCCCGGTAACTTACATCAGGCTCTTCCTTTTGTTCAGGATAAACAAGCTTATCAGCATACACATCTTCCAGTATATCGCGTATCCTTGTTGCACAGTTATCCCAGAAAAAGTCATATTTATAAAAAACATTTTCAGGCTTCAGGTTCTCGTTAAGCATCTTTTTCAGCTTCAGCAATTCTTTATCAGGCATATATAACTTCTGCATATATACACTGCGCTTTGTTGGCCTGTACTCATTAAGGAAGCTTTTATACGAGTAAGCGGCAAGCTTGTAATTAAGCCGTCCCCTGGCAAACTTATAATTGAAATTTGTTGTGCTGAAATCAAACACGCCCCAGTTATACACTACATCGGTACCGCTGATACTGTCATACAGTCGAAGGGCACTATGGCCGTACATGGTATGTGATTCTGGACCGGGATCGCAGGTGATAAGGAATACCTGGGTGTTATCTGTCTGGGACAAAAGTGGAAAAATACTTATCAGAAAAAATGTAAATGCCAGTGCTATTTTGTTCTTCATAATTTATTATTATTGCCTTTAATAAATGTTAAAAATAGTAAAAACTGCTTTACTGCTAGCTCAATTTATTAACTTTTGTTCTTTTATTGAATTAATACGCAGTATGCTGCTAATAAAACACTCAGAAAATATCTATAACAAAATTACTTAAGCATGAAAAAACTATCACTCCTTTTAATGGTTGTTACAATGCTGTGCGCTTACCCTGACGGTCTGTCCGCTCAGGGGAAAGGTAAGAGAGCTGCAGTAAACGACAATGAATTATCTGAATTATACAAAGACCTTGACTACAGGCTTATCGGTCCCTTCAGGGGTGGCCGTTCAGCTGCCGTTACAGGTATAGCGGGTGACGGTAAGGTGTTCTACCAGGGTGCCACCGGAGGAGGTGTATGGAAGACCACTGATGCAGGCCGGTCATGGAGGAATATCAGTGATGGTTTTTTTGGCGGCTCAATGGGAGCTGTTGAGGTGGCCCCGTCAGACAGGAATATTATATATGCAGGCGGTGGAGAGAAAACCGTGCGCGGAAATGTATCACATGGTTATGGTATCTGGAAGTCGCTCGACGCTGGTGAAACATGGTCATATAAAGGTCTGAGAGAGGGACAATACATACCCAGGCTGAGGGTTCATCCTGACAACCCCGACCTCGTTTATGCAGCTGTGCTTGGTCACCTTTTCGGCCCTAATGAGGAACGCGGCATCTACCGTTCGAAGGATGGCGGTGATAGCTGGGAAAAAGTATTATTTATAAATGAAGATGCAGGGGCTTGCGATCTTATTCTTGATCCTGTCAATCCCCGTATAATATATGCCTCCACATGGCGTGTCCGGCGCACACCCTACAGTCTTGAAAGCGGAGGAGAAGGATCAGGACTCTGGAAGAGCACTGACGGAGGTGACTCATGGGAAGAGCTGACAGATAATGAAGGTATGCCATCCGGTCCGATTGGCATCATAGGAGTTAGTCCCTCGGCTGCCAACCATAAAAAGATATATGCCATTATTGAAGCCGCTGAGGGCGGCCTTTTCGTAAGTGAGGATGCGGGCAACAGCTGGCGCAGGGTTAACAGCGACCGAAGCCTGCGGCAGAGGGCATGGTATTATACAAGGCTGTATGCAGACCCTGAAGATGAGAATATCGTTTATGTTCTTAATGTCGGTTTTCACAAATCCACGGATGGTGGCGAGAGCTTTGAGACAATAAGGACACCCCATGGCGACCATCATGACCTGTGGATTGATCCGCTCGACACTGATATAATGGTTATAGGTGATGACGGAGGAGCACAGGTGACCCATGATGGCGGAAGCACATGGTCTACCATGATGAACCAGCCTACGGCACAGTTCTACAGGGTAATAACGGACAATCATTTCCCATACCGTATCTACGGGGCACAACAGGATAACTCAACAGTAAGGATAGATTCGCGCTCCTTCGGCTACGGCGGAATAACGGAAGACAACTGGGAATCCACTGCCGGTGGTGAAAGCGGCTGGATAGCCCCTGACCCTGATAATAATGAGATTGTATATGGTGGATCATATGGCGGTTACCTGGTGCGTTATAACCATGAGACGGGCGAAACACGAAGGATTGATATATGGCCTGACAACCCTATGGGCTGGGGGGCCGACAGCCTGGAGCAAAGGTTCCAGTGGAATTTCCCCATATTGTTTTCCAGGCATGATAATAACACACTCTATGCTGCTTCCAATCATCTGTTCAAAACCACCAACGAGGGTCAGAGCTGGGAAACGATCTCGCCCGATCTTACAAGGGATGATAAATCAAAGATGGGTTCCTCGGGGGGACCGATAACAAAGGATAATACCAGTGTGGAGTATTACGGTACTATCTTCGCCGTGGCCGAATCAGTGCATGAGGAAGGAGTTATATGGTGCGGTTCGGATGATGGCCTTATACATATAACAAGGGATGGCGGTGGCAGCTGGACAGATATAACACCGCCTGCGGATATTATGCCTGAATGGACAATGATAAACAGCATGGAGGCTGATCCTTTTAATGCCGGGGGACTGTATGTGGCTGCTACCTCTTACAAGAATGATGATTACAGTCCATACCTTTATAAGACAACAGATTACGGTGCCAGCTGGAAGAAGATAACAAGCGGAATAGACGATGAACATTTCACCCGTGTCATTCGCGCCGACCCTGCCAGGCAGGGAATGCTTTTCAGCGGAACAGAGTCTGGTATGTATATATCCTTTAATGACGGCAAGGCATGGCAGCCCTTCCAGCTCAACCTGCCGGTGGTGCCCGTCACTGACCTGGCAATAAAGGATAATGACCTGGTTGTGGCCACACAGGGTCGCTCCTTCTGGATTTTTGATCACCTGCACCTGCTGCGGAATATGGATGCAGAGATTGCAGGGAGTGATTATATTCTCTTTAAACCCGGGGATGCATACCGTATTGGAGGCAGACAGGGAGGCAGTCTGTTTGCCGGACAGAATCCCTTACCAGGGGCAGTAGCCTCCTTTTATTTGAAAGAGAAGCCCGGAGATGATGATATACGCATTGAATACATGGATGAAAGCGGAAATATAATAAGGTCATACCGCAGCAAAACCTCGGGGCTGGAGACGGGACTGCATACAATATACGGTAAGCTCAATCTTAAACAGGGCATGAACCTTATCTCATGGGACCTGTCCTATCCCGGTGCATTGCGTGTACCCGGCATGATACTGTGGGGAGGCAATCTCAGCGGTCCTGATGCCGTACCCGGCACTTACAGGATGAGACTGTCTGTCAACGGGGAAACTGCCGAAGAGGAGTTTGAGGTACTGGCCGATCCACGGTCGTCCACCACTATGGAGGATCTGCAGGAGCAGTTTGACTTTATCATTGCCGTTAGGGATAAACTGACAGAGACACACCAGGCCATACTAGACATCAGGAAGATGCGCCAGGATATAAGGGATACGGAAGCCAGGCTGGGTAAGGATGATCATAAGGATATACTCGAGATGACAGCCGGTATAAAGAAAGAGCTGGATGCAATTGAGAAAGCGCTGTACCAGACAAAGAACCGGTCGAGACAGGATCCTCTTAACTATCCCATAAAGCTGGGCAATAAGCTGGCAGCGCTTAACGGTGTTGTTGCCACCGGCAGCTGGAAGCCCACAGACCAGTCTTACGAGGTCAGGGACATGCTTGTTTCGCGCATTGATGTGCAGCTGGGAAGACTGCAGGAGATAGTTGAGGACAGGATACCCGCCCTGAACAGCATCCTGCATGAAAGGAATGTTAAATACATACAGAAGGATTAGCAGGATTAGCAGCTTGAGCCGGCAGTAAATAGCTGCTGCCGCTTGAGTAATCAAAAAAAAGAATTAATTTTGCAGCCTGAACGGTTAAGCAGCTTACAGCTGGCGCAGAAAAAGGAAGGATAAGCAGTGGATGAATATTAAAATGTCACGCTGCAACACTTCGCACCGGTTTAACGAGCAGGCATAGAACCGATCAGGACAGATAGCAGATGGTTCAGTAGCTCAGCTGGATAGAGCAACGGCCTTCTAAGCCGTAGGTCGCAGGTTCGAATCCTGCCTGAATCACAAAGAAAAAGCCCTGTGCGATAGCACGGGCTTTTGTTTTCCAGTTCCGTCAAAAACTTGTTTTTGTAAGGGTCTGGAAAATAAAAGCCTGAGCAATGCGTAAGCATTGCAGGGCTTTTTCTTTGTAGAGCCTCCCCCCTACGGATCAAGCCAAGCGTTAGCGAGGCTTAATCCTGTAACATAAAATACCCCCTCTTCACTTTCGTCCCGATTCCTCGGGACTCAGTGACTAAGAGAAGCTCAAAAACGCACCACCCCACTCCCCTGAAGGGGATTGAGGTAATTATAGTTGAGAATATCAATTACTTCTCTGAATCCTTAATACAGCGAATGCTTAAACCATCTGATTTAGGATGAATATTATGACGGAAAACACCTGCATAATTATAATCCAGTTCAACTTTATTAGCTGTATCAGTATGAATAGCATCAGTATTACTATTCCAAAAAAGAGCTCTTATGCCTAGAGCAGCAAACTCGCCATTATACCGTGCGTGAGCTGGAATCGCATCAAAACCAGAACTGCCAAAATCCACATTACTATCTAACAGTCCATCAGTCCAGAGAGCTTCATTCGCTGACAATTTACTGCCTGTGCTCCCATCCATTCCACCCAGGAAATTAATTAAAGTTTCCCATTCGGTATAACTTGGTATATGCCATCCAACCGGGCAGGCACCCTGTACATCATTTGCTGAAATGTCACCATTCACCGCTGCGGCATAAGTATATAAGGCACCATAAAACTCATAATTTTCCTTATCATCATTATACCAGCAGTATGCCTTATCCGTGTCATTATCTACAAGAGCTGCCCAGGTGCCATCACCTGTAACCAGGGGTATGGCATCGCCATTTGAGTAGTGGGTTACTTTTAGATTTTCAGCCATCCAGGTCTGTGTGCCTATTGTTACTGTGCTATAGACATTACCGTCGTAATCAATTAATGTACCCTCGGGGTAGACAGTGATAAGGTCTGTTTTTACCTCATCATCAGAACCACTTACATTAGTTGCTGTCAGTGTAACAGTGTATGTTCCTGCATCTGTATAAACATGAGAAGTATTCTGATCTGTAGATACAGCACTTCCATCACCGAAATCCCATGACCATTCTGTAGGGCTGTTGGTTGACTCATCTGTGAAATTAACGGATTCGTTGACAATAATCTCTGTTCTATCATATGAGAAAGCTGCAACAGGAGGAGGTGGATTTACAGTAATGAAGTCCACTTTTTCTTCAATAGCATCACCATATCCGTTTGAGGCAGTTAATACTACGGTAAAGGTTCCAAGAGAACTATAAACATGAGAAGGATTCTGTTCTGTAGATACAGGGCTTCCATCCCCGAAATCCCAGGACCAACTTTCGGGATTATTGGTCGATTCATCAGTAAATTGAACTGTTCCATCAATTATAATTGTGGTATTATCAGCGGAAAAATCTGCAAAAGGCGGGCTCAAAGCTAATATCAATGAATCAAGCCGGGCTTCCAGATCATCAACATTGGCAGCTGTCCTGGCATACATGGCATAAGGAACGCTAAGCAACTGGCTTGTGCCGGTAATGGTATAAGTACTTCCGCCCAGGGGATCTACTTCGGTTTTAATAAAATATGGTCCGTCAGACCAGTCTATTGCAGAGAAATCATCAACTGTTGTGCCTGCTCCAATTTCAATGGAAATAAGACCATTCTCATTGGTCGTAGGTGTGTGTGTCTCAGTATATACCGGTGTACCACTTTCCGAACCCTGCAGAATACTAATTTGTATTCCGATGGCTTGATCTATTACGATTTCATCTGCAGCATCACGAATGACAGCCTGATAACT
>CAZGUR010000119.1:0-9834 GCA_964529295.1 uncultured Rikenellaceae bacterium
GAAGAGAATAAAAAAAGCAGGACTGGTGGCCGGGATGCTTCTGATGGCATCAGGTCTTGTGGCACAGCATATACAGACACAGTATTTCCTTAATATACCACAATCGTCGCAACTGAACCCGGCTTTCAGGCCCAATGCCAGGGTGTATATAGGGCTGCCGGCAATCTCTGATATCTATTTCGGTATGAGCAATAACCTGCTCAATGTGACTGAACTGTTTCAGCCCATGGAAGGCAGCGATTCCATTATGACCATACTGCATCCTGATTATGACCGCGACCGTTTCTTCAGAAGCATAGGCAACAAGGCTTTTGTGTCTGCCGAGGTCCATGTACAGCTGCTGGGACTGGGTTTTGCCCTGGCGGACGACTGGTGGCTTGACCTTGGTCTTACGGCCAAAGGTCTGGGCAGGTCCAGGCTGCCTGCCGACCTTTTCACACTGGCGCTGGAGGGTAATGAAGGTTTTACCGGTTCCTCGGCCGACCTTTCGGGTATGGGCATGGAGGCACAGGCCTACCTGCAGACGCATATAGGTCTGTCGAAGAATATCACTGACAGGCTGCGTGTGGGCGGCCGCCTGAAGCTGATGCAGGGTGCGCTGAGCGCCTCACTGATGGCTGAAGAGCTGGAGCTGCAGGTGCATGATGATTATTCGCATACGCTGAGCAGCGTGGTGGAGCTCAGACTGGGCGGACCCTTTGATGTGACCCTTGATGAGGACGGTTTTATTGATGATATTATTTTCCGCGAGGATGCGGGCTTTGGCGAGATAGGTCCAAGCTTCAAAAACTTCGGTATGGGTATTGATCTGGGGGCTGAATATATGCTGATGGACAATCTCCATCTGTCTGCAAGCATCATTGATCTGGGCTATATGCAGTGGGGAAGGGAGTCATTCGTTTTCCGGGCCACCAATAATTTCACCTTTGACGGTTTTGATGTGTCGGATGCCCTTACTGACGATAAAGATATTGACCTTATACTGGAGGAGTTTGGCGACTCATTGCTTAACACTTTTGAGTTCAGCAGCAGCGAGGAAGGATATACCACAGGTCTGCCGGCAAAGTTGTACCTGGCTGCCAGCTATCAGCCCCTTGACTTCCTGTCCCTGGGAGTGCTCTCACGCACCACCCTGGGTATGGGCGTAAGGGAATCGCTGACATTGTCGGGCACCCTGCTGGCGGGCGATGTATTATCCACCAGCCTCAGCTATACCATGACTAACAGGAGCTTCAATAATTTTGGTTTCGGGCTGGGTGTAAGGGGCGGTCCCCTGCAGTTCTATATGGTCATTGACCAGATCCCTGCCTCGTGGATAGAGTTCAGAGGGAATAATGGTGCTGACAGCTTTGTTATACCGCAGCGACTCGATTATATGAATTTCAGGTTCGGCCTTAACCTGCTTTTTGGCAGGGCAAAGAAAAGGGCGGCCGATACACCTATGCTGGTTGAATAAGGAGGGAACGTGTTTTTCAGATTACTTTTAATAGGCTTATTGATATACCTTGTTGTCAGCGCTGTGAGCCGCTTCCTGTCGGGAGGCAAACAGAAGGATGGCGGTGAGGGTGCTGCCGATGTCCGCGGTGGTGGTGCTAAAAAAGGTGTCCCCCGTGATATGGGTGAGTATGTTGACTACGAGGAGCTTGATGAGGGTGAGGGACCTGATGATGATGACTGATCTTTTAGCTGACTTGCCATCTTGCCGGCAAAGATAAAATCATTGAGTGGCTGGCAGTCTGAGCGCATCACCTCACTGCCGCTGCCTTCCCAGTATTTGATACCCTCAGCTATAAAGACAACTCTTTCGCCTATCTCCAGCACCGAGTTCATATCGTGGGTGTTGACTATGGTGGTCATCTTAAACTCTTCTGTTATATCTTTTATCAGCTTATCTATCACTATGGCTGTTAAGGGGTCGAGACCGGAATTGGGTTCATCGCAGAACAGGTAGCGCGGGTTAAGGACTATGGCCCTGGCTATGGCCACCCTTTTTCTCATGCCGCCCGACAGCTCGGAGGGCAGCAGGCTGTTGGCATCACTTATATCGACACGGTCGAGACAGTAGTCTACCCTTTTCTTTTTTTCAGCCATGCTCATATTGGTGAACATGTCAAGCTTGAACATAACATTCTCCTCCACTGTCATGGAGTCGAACAGGGCGCTGCCCTGGAAAAGCATGCCTATGGCCTTGCGTATGGGCTTTCTCCCTTTCATACCGAGATTGTCAAAGCGGGTGTTATCGTACCATATCTCCCCGCTGTCTAGTTCCAGCAGTCCCACCACAGCTTTCAGCAGCACCGTCTTGCCTGAACCGCTGCGCCCTATGACAAGGTTGGTGGTGCCGGCTATAAAGTCTATCGACACATTATCCAGCACCTTATTGTCCTGGAATGATTTGCTGGCTGCGTGTATCCTTATCATGACAGTAGCAGTTGGGTTAGAATAAGGTTAAAAAGCAATATCAGTATACAGCTGTACACTACGGTGCGGGTGCTTGCCTTGCCCACCTCCAGTGATCCGCCCGAGACATAATAGCCCTGGTATCCGGCCACGGTGCTTATAATAAAGGCAAAGAACAGTGTTTTTATCAGTGAATAAGTCACATAGTAGGGCACAAAGGAGTACTGTATGCCGTAAATGAAGTCCTGGGAAGAGACAATGCCTGTTGTTATGGCCGCCACCCATCCGCCACCTATGCCCACAATGATACTTATAAGGGTGAGGAAGGGATTGAAGATAAGGGTGGCCACCAGCTTGGGCAGTATAAGGAATGAGGCTGTGTTGACACCCATGATATGAAGGGCGTCGATCTGCTCTGTCACCCTCATGGTGCCTATCTCGGATGCTATATGTGAGCCCACCTTGCCGGCCAGTATCAGGGCTATGATGGTTGACGAGAACTCCAGGATCATAGCATCGCGGCAGCCCAGTCCCACCAGGTAACGTGGCAGCAGCGGACTGGTGGAGTTATATCCTGTCTGCAGGGTTATGACCGCTCCCATAAAGAATGATATAATCACCACTATGCCTATGGAGTTAACACCCAGGTTCATAATCTCGGTGAGCATCTGCCTGTGATATACCCTGTGCTTCTCGGGTCTTTTGAATATACTGCCGATAAGGATAAAGTACCTGCCTATATGAGCTATCAGTTGCTTACTTTTACTGTAAGCCATAAAAGTACTAAAAAATATGATCGTCATCAATGCAGGGATTTTTACTATATTTGCATCAGATTAATCTAACTACTCAATTGAATGGAAAACAGATATATAGTTATTATGGCCGGAGGAGCGGGAACGCGGTTCTGGCCACTCAGTCGCGATGTCAGGCCCAAGCAATTCCTTGATATACTGAATACAGGATCAACTCTTCTGGAGGCCACCGTTAAGCGCTTTGAAGGATTATGTCCGCGCGAAAACATAATGGTTGTGACCAATGAGAGCTACCGTGATATTGTAAGTGAGCAGGTTGACATACCTGCGGAGAATATCCTTAGTGAGCCCATGCGGCGCAATACGGCACCCTGCATAGCCTATGCTGCTTTCAGGATATTTAAGAGGGATCCTGAGGCTGTTATGCTTGTGAGTCCGGCCGACCATCATATAGAGGATGAGGATGAGTTCAGGAGGGTGATAGAGGAAAGTTTTGAGTTTGCCGGCAGCAGGGATGTGCTGATGACCCTGGGCATGAAGCCAGACAGGCCCGAGACGGGTTACGGGTATATACAGGCCAACAAGAAAAAGCCGGAAGAGGGTTATGATAACCTGATGAAGGTAAAAACCTTTACAGAGAAGCCCAGCCTTGAGCTGGCGGAAGTGTTTCTGAAGAGCGGTGATTTTTACTGGAACTCGGGTATCTTCCTTTGGAAGGTGAAGGCTATAATGTCTGCCTTCGAGCTTTATCTTAACGATATGTACACCACCTTTGATATGTATAGCGACAAGCTGGGAACGGCAGAGGAGGAGACAATTATCAGCAGGATCTATTCAGAGTGTTTCAGCATATCCATTGACTACGGGATAATGGAAAAGGCCGATAATGTGTATGTGCGCTGCGCCGACTTCGGATGGTCGGACCTGGGTACGTGGAGCTCTGTGAGTGAGCATGACAGCCGGGATGCCAATGGCAATACGGGTGATATGAAAGATGTTTTCGGCTATGAGATGAAGGACAGCATTGTAAAGCTGCCCGAGGGCAAGATAGCAGTGGTGCAGGGACTGAGCGACTATATCATTGTTGATACAGGTGATGTGCTGCTTATTGTCAGGCGCAGTGAGGAGCAGGATATAAAGCAGTATATAGAGGATATAAGGGATAAGAAGGGTGATACCTATATCTGACACAGGATGGAGGCATAAAAAAGACGCGGACCAGCCGGTCCGCGCCATCGTAAGGTGAGAGTATCTGTTTAGTGATTAATATTCCCAGAGGTCATGTTCAAAGACACGCAGCTCGTTCTCTAATTTTTCCGCCTCGTAGAGGGCTGACTTACCTGTCTTATACGCGCTGATAAGCCTGTCGTCGTACACGTTGGATTCAGCATATACGGTACTGGCAAACCTTCTCTGCATAAAAATGTCATCAAAGGACAGCCGCTGGGCATCATTGAAGCGGTTAAACACCTCATGCTGTGCAAAGGTGTCGCGAAAATCCTCAAAGTGTATCCAGAAAAGCTGCACACGCGACATGCGTCCCAGCTGCTCATCCATAAAGACCCTGATAGGCTGTATTCCAATTATCCTTACATCCATACGTGAATGCTTCTTATCGAAGTACCATTCCTCGAGTATCATCAGCTGCTTTATCTCATCAGACCTGGGCTCATTGTAGATCACCGTATCCTGCATCACCCCCTGCATATCAGGTATCTGCACAGTGTCGGCCCCGGCACCCATATTGGACTCTATATCTGAGTATGTGACACTTACGGTCATTGCATCGGGGTCGTAGGCATTCAGGTTACCGGCTTTTATCTCGCCCAGTATGATGTTCATCAGGCTCTGTCTACCGTCGGGCCTTTCTGTGATGGGGTAATAAAGGGTGTGATTCATCTTCTCCCTCAGGTCTATCAGCCTCCATATACGTTTTGACCAGGCTACGTCTGCTTCCCTGAGAAACGGATATGGTATTGCCTCGTTATTGTCTATTGATTTTTCATATATATCGCCAAAAGACTGGCTGAAGCCGGCGGATGAAAAAAGCAATACAACTAATCCAAGAAGAAATAATCTTTTCATGATCCTATGCTGTTTTTAATTTATCGTTAGTACTATAGGCGGCAGGCTCCTTGTTGTATTATCCGGACCAACGGCCCTGATATTTACTATATTCAGTTTCTGCCCCCTGTTAAGTGATTCTATCAGGCCTCTCTGCGCCTGTGTCAGCCTGTTGCTGTTTGATGTCTCGTTCCTGTCAAACCCACCCGGTGCCATTATGGATACGGTAAACTGTGTTATGGTATAGGTCAGGTCAAACTGGAAATCTTCCAGCACCGCGAAGACACCGGGCTGCGCCATGGCAATATTTTTAGCCACCGTTCCTTCGTTGGTACCTGCAAACTGTGCGATGGGGTCTGGTATCCTCTGCACCCTGAACTCATAGCCGGGGAAGGTCCTCCTTTCACCGTCTATGTTAGCACTTACGTTAACCGTAGCTATCTGTCCGACCGTCTGGGGTACCGCCACCCACGAGCCGCGGTATCCTTCCACGCTGCCCCTGTTTAAGCTGCCGTTGGTCATTGTTGCCTGTATCAGGTTGGGTGCCACACCCGGCACTGATATATCTATGGGGTTCTCCATACCGGAATAAAGCACGTTCATGCCTGTTGCCGACACTATCACATTGGGTGCCCCAACGTTATATGATTCATCGAAGGGATATGACACTTCTGTGCCGTCGGGTGCCATCATTTTGATGAGTCCCCTGTATGGCTTGTTGCCTATTGAAGTAGCCCGTTCCCTGAAAATACCGCGTCCCTGTTCATTAACCTCCAGCTGCTGATAGTCGCCTGTCATCTCGTATGTCACGGAGCCGTCGGCATTGGGCACTGCCCTGTAGTCGCCTATCAGTATTTCCGGTTTCTTTGTTGTATCGGAGGCTGCAATGAATATTTCAGCCTCGTAGGTGCTGCCTCTCATTACGTAGTCGGATTTGGCCAGCACTGTGGACTCTATCTTGTTAAACTTGAAAGAGGCGGCATCGATCTGGTCATAGAGGAAGTTAAGCACATCTGTCTCTGCATTTCTTACATCGACCTGCAGCTTTGACATTATGGTAATAACAGCCACCAGGGGCAGTGCCTGGAAAGTATTATTCTCCCATCTCTCCACTGAGCCATCGGGTGCCCTGCCGTCTTCTGTGTCGAGGCTCTGGCTTACCGCGTTTTCAACTGATATGTTCTTACCATCTATCGTCTCTATAAGAAAACTCCTGTAATCATTGATTATTGCCCTCAGGTCATTGGCCTTACCATTTTGATCCGCACCTATCAGTATCTGGGACGGGATATTATTCTCATCTATCTTCTGCACATTATCGATGATTACCTCCCTGCCATCTATGGCATCCGTATCTTCTCCTTCGGCTTCGGTTATGATCTCAATTTTCAGGTCTTTAATATATTCAAAGACTTCATCGGCCCTTGCTTTTACCTCATATGCCTTGTTCCGCCACGGTCCTGCTTTAATGGGGTTTTCAGCTGCTGCCCTGTCGAATTCTTCATACGTCAGGTTATTCTTTTTTTCATAGTTGACAACGGTCTTGGTAAGACCCTTATCAACGTTCTTGAATGCTTCCACGGCTTCTTTCGATACGTTCAGTGCGAGCATAGCTGTCAGCACCAGGTACATCATACCGATCATTTTTTGCCGCGGGGTTTCTTTTCCGTGAGCCATATTCTGGAGTGAGTTTGGTTAAAGGTCTGCTCTATTTAACATTCATTGCTGACAGCATATTTCCATACACTGAGTTAAGTGATGCCAGATTTTCGTTCAGCTTGCTTATTTCAGTCCTGTACTTTGTTGCTTCATCGGCTGACTGCTTAAGGTCGTTAAGCATGCCGTTGACGCCTTTCATCATCTCTTCAGTGTCCTTGACCTGCTCATTGGCTCCTTTCAGCTGCAGTTCGTACACTGCATTGAGGGCCGACAGGTTTTTGTTGACTGATTCGAGCTGATCCTGGTATGACTTGCTGCTGCCCTCTATCTTGGTCAGTGCCTCTGTCATGTCGCGATAGCTGCCGCCTGTTTCGTTTATTATTTTGGCAGTGCTGTGATAGGAGTGTTCCAGCTTTTCGAGTGATGACTCCAGGTCACCGCTTTTCTTTGCATAGTTCTCGGTTGAGGAGCTGAGTGTCTCGGCCGCCTTCTCCACTGAATCAACGAATTTACCTGTTGCTGCCGTGGCGTCGCCCATGGCATTCAGGCTTTCCGTTGTATTATTCAGCTTTTTGAGTCCTTTGCCCAGCCTGTCGAACACATCGGGTGTTATATCGGCATTAACCAGCAGCTCATCAAATTTAGCCAGTGCTGCCGAACCTCCGCCCGGTGTTGCTCCCACGTGTGCCCTGGGTGGTACTGTGTGTCCTGATGCCAGCTCTTCCTCGTCTCCTCCGATGCCTGTCAGTTCCGGGTATACCAGTGACCAGTCCGGTTCTTCATGCAATGGTTCAAAGGCGGAGAAGAAAAATATTATTGCCTCTGTCGTCAGTCCTATAAACAGGAGTGTACCTGCCATGGGGTAGTGTTGAATCTTAAAAAGAGCACCAATGATAACAACGGATGCTCCAATGCCGTAAAGTTTGGCCATAAAACTTTTCCAGCCGCTACTTTGTACAATTTCTGATAGGCTCATATACCTGTATTTAAGGGTTGTTTCTTAAAGTTAGTTTTAAATATATCAGTTAATACCTATATAAGTTCTTACATTACGGAACCCGATAAAGCATTTGGCCGAATCCTGGTACTCATAATCCCTCGAGCTTACCTGGAGGAAATATCCTATATCTTTCCATGAACCGCCTCTTATCACCTTGCGTTTAAGTACGGGATCATCGTCTGGTTTGGCATTATACTGGTAATCGGGGTTAAGGTCGTGGCTAAAGACGTAGGATGATGGGTGGTAAGCGCATGATGTCCATTCCGCCACATTACCCGACATATCGTAGAGCCCGAATTCATTGGGTTCGTAGGAGGCCACTGCTGCTGTATATGCTGCTCCGTCGTCTATGTAATTGCCTCTCAGCGGCTTGAAATTAGCCAGGAAGCATCCTTCATAATTTCTTGTATAGGGTCCGCCCCAGGGGTACATCGACAGGTCGAGTCCGCCCCTTGCAGCATATTCCCATTCTGTCTCAAGCGGCAGCCTGTAGTTCATCACATCAACCATACCCTGTGCACGCAGTGATGCATTCATAAAGTCTGTCCTCCATATGCTGAAGGCCGATGCCTGTTTCCATGTGACGCCTACCACAGGGTAATCGTCGAAGGAGGGGTGCCAGAAATATATCGATGCATGCGGCTCGTTGAATGAGTATGTGAAGTCGCGTATCCATGCCAGTGTATCGGGGTAAACGTTTACCTCGTCCTGCATGATGAATGATGAGCGGTCCTGTACATCGGACACCACACCGTCAAGGTCTGTCACCTGTCCCTCATAGCGCTCGTTATCATAGTCGTACCTTGATTTTGCCGCCTGCTGATAGTCGACCCAGAAATAGCTGTAGTTAAGCTTCCTTACGTCGGTCTGTCTTTTGTTATTGAACCTTTCTCCCGGGGGGTAGTACATCTCTTCCACCACGTCTGCTATCTCCGGTACGTCCATATCTATCTCTTCGTCCCAGTTGATAATTGGCGGGTCTATTTCATTGCCTTCCTCATCCACACGGAAGAACTGGAAGTCTGCTATGGCGGCCTCACCCAGCTTGGTCCTGAGTATGGAGTCGCGCACCCAGTACACAAACTGCCTGTATTTATTATTAGTCATCTCTGTCTGGTCCATCCAGAATGCTTCTACAGTAACCGAACGCGACAGTGTGTTCATGGAGAACATAGCGTCCTGGTCACTTGGACCTGTGATAAAGTTACCGGCAGGGATAAAGGCCATCTCGAAGGGCTCCGGTTCAAAAAATTTCTTTCTTCCCTGTACACCGATGAGCTCCCCGTTATTACCGGGCCCGCATGCTGTCATCAGTACTGTAACTGTTAGGGCTAATAGGATTACCTTTTTCATATTGCAATCTGAGTTTAATACTGCAAGTAAGTTATTTTTTTTAAATAATCATAAAAATCTTATACTTTTATATCGCTTGGAACTCCTCCCCAGACTTAGATCAAAGCAATAATTGATCATAAATTCATGACTGCCTGAAGAGGCTTTCCGGATATCGTTCATAGGAAAATCATAAGCATATCCTATGCGTACACCGTTATACAGTTCGATCCCCAGCATTCCCGACAGGGCATCGCCTGCTCTGTAAGAAACGCCGCCCCATACTTTTTTATTGTATCTGACCATTGCATTTAGCGATAACTGAAATATTTTACCGTCACTGAAAACAAAAGCTGAGGGCAGCAGTTCGAAGTTGGGATTAGGCAGCCTCACCGTATAACCGGCCGTGGCGTAGTATTGCCTGGCGATAAAAGGTGTGGCTTTGGTATATTTTATTTTTGGTTCCGTAAGGTGTGTAACCGACAGTCCGGCATAATAATCGACTGCCTGGTAGAATAGTCCGAAGCTCATATCGTATGCAAGGTGACTTTCCTTTCCGTCGGGTATGAGGGGGTCGCCCGAGGGTTGCACGAAGATGTCGCCGTCGGGTATATTCCAGCTTGG
>CAZGUR010000120.1:0-4278 GCA_964529295.1 uncultured Rikenellaceae bacterium
CTGCTGCCGAGGTATATGGCACTGCCTCCTTTTATTCATTCCTTGATACCAAACCAAGGGGCAAGTATGTTATAAGAGTCTGCAAAACCATAACATGTTCCATGAAGGGGAAGCAGGAAGTTATTGAGACTATTGAAGATATACTGAAAATAAAGATGGGTGAAACAACCTCCAACGGTATGTTCACACTGCTCGAAACCAATTGTATGGGCTGGTGTCACAAAGCACCGGCCATGCTGATTAATGATATCCCTTATATAGAGCTGACAAGGGAAAAGATTGTGAAGATTATTAAAGATTACATGCATAAATAAGAGGACCTGATAATGGAAACCAAAAAAATAAGTAAAGTAGATCTTATATTTGAACACATTGATCCCCGCGAAGTGCTGACAAAAGCCTATAATATGTCCGGTGATGAGATTATTGAGGAGATTCTTGAATCGGGTCTTAAGGGCAGGGGCGGAGCCGGTTTTCCTACCGGTATGAAGTGGAAATTCTGTTCAGAAGAAAAAGAGAAAACAAAATATATAATTTGTAATGCCGATGAAGGTGAACCTGGCACATTCAAGGATCGTGAGATACTTGACCGTGTGGCTTATAAGGTATTTGCCGGTATGGCTATTGCCGGTAAAGCTATCGGGGCAAAGACTGGGATTGTTTACCTGAGAGGTGAGTATAAGTTTCTTCTTCCACAGCTGAGGATGGAGCTTGACGGCTTTCATAAGATGATTGAGGAGATAGGTTATGATTTTAGTATTGATTTCAGGCTCGGGAGCGGGGCTTATATATGTGGTGAGGAGAGTGCCCTGTTCGAATCAATAGAAGGTAAGAGGGGGGAACCAAGAAATAAACCTCCGTACCCAACTAACTCCGGACTATTTGGCAAGCCAACTGTTATCAATAATGTTGAGACACTGGTTAACTCAGTAATAATCATTAAGTACGGTTCGGCCAGTTATAAAAAGATGGGAACCCAGTTCTCAACAGGAGCAAAGGTGTTCTCGGTATCCGGAGATACTCCGACCCCAGGAATATATGAAATTGAACTTGGCATGTCCCTGCTGGAATTTGTTAAGGAGTTTGGGGATGGTGATACCAAAGCTGTGCAGGTTGGAGGAGCTGCCGGATTCTGTGTGCCAAGGAAATTATTTGCGAGTACGGTAATTGGTTTTGAAGGTGTACCGACAGGAGGATCCATGAAACTGTTTAACAGCTCGCGCTCAATGTATAATGTCCTTCATAATTACCTTGATTTTTTTAATGAAGAATCATGCGGACAGTGTACACCATGCCGTGTAGGCTGTCAGCAACTTCTGAGAGGTGTGGAGAGCGTTAAAAGGGGCGAATCAAAGTCGACCTACCTTAATGAGCTGACTAAGCTTGCCGAATCGATGAAGATAGCATCGAAATGCGGTCTCGGTCAATCGGTGGGTAATGCATTCAGTTCAATAGTTGAGAACTTCAAAGAAGAAATCATCTACTAAAGAGAAAAGAAAAATGAAAAAGAATAAAATGGTTAACCTGACAATAAATAATCAGTCTGTATCGGTTCCTGAGGGAGTAACGATACTTGAGGCTGCTCAGAAACTAAATATTAAAATACCTACACTGTGTAATCACGACGACCTGTGTGTTGCCGGTAACTGCCGTGTTTGTGTGGTTGAACAAAAAGGTGCACGTGTGCTTTCGGCAGCCTGCGCTCAGCCTGTAGCAGAAGGTATGGAAATACTTACCAATTCACTTAAAGTAAGAAATGCCAGAAAGCATGTGGTTGAACTGTTGCTGTCAGAGCACCGGGCTGATTGTACGAAATGTTATCGTAACCAGAACTGTGAATTGCAGGAACTGGCAAACGAATTTTCATTTGGTGATCATATCTTCCTTGACCTGGTGGGTCAGCATGAACATTTAATTGATAATACAAGTACTTCTATAATAAAAGATGACAGCAAGTGTATTCGCTGCCAGCGTTGTGTGCGTACATGCAGTGCATTGCAGAAGGTCTCTGCCATTGCCGTCAGCGGGAAAGGTTCAGAGATGAAGATTTCCACCTTCCATGACAGGCCTATAAGTCATGTTGTGTGCACTAATTGCGGACAGTGCGTGAACCGTTGCCCGACAGGTGCACTGACAGAGAAAAACTATATTGATTATGTATGGGATGCTATCTATGATACCAGCAAGCATGTTGTTGTTCAGACAGCTCCTGCCGTAAGGGTAGGTCTGGGTGAAGACCTGGGATACGATCCGGGAGAAAGGGTGACAGGTAAGATGGTAACCGCACTCCGTCAGCTTGGATTTGATTCAGTACTGGATACGGACTTCAGTGCTGACCTTACAATTATGGAGGAAGGAACAGAGCTTCTTACCAGGCTGAAGAAAGCACTGGTTGACGGTGACAAGGACACAGTACTGCCCATGTATACATCCTGTTCACCTGGATGGATAAAATTTATCGAGCATAAGTATCCGGAGATGCTGCCTAACCTCTCAACCTGTAAATCACCACAGCAGATGTTCGGCGCACTTGCAAAAACTTACTACGCTGATAATATTGGAGTTGAACCCAAGGATGTGGTTTCTGTTTCGATAATGCCCTGTACGGCCAAGAAGTTTGAAGCAAACCGTCCGGAGATGAGGGACAGCGGATATAAGGATGTTGATTTTGTTCTTACAACAAGAGAGTTTGCAGTGATGATTAAGCAGGCCGGGCTGGACTTCAGAACACTCGAGCCTTCAAAGTATGATTCACTGATGGGTGACTCATCCGGAGCTGCAGCAATATTCGGAGCTACGGGTGGAGTGATGGAGGCTGCCATACGTACTGCTTATGAGATTGTAACAGGCAAGCCTGTTCCCTTTGATAACCTGAATATTATGCCTGTAAGGGGCATGGAAGGTGTTAAGGAGGCCTCACTCAAAATAGAGGGATGTCTTAAAGAGTGGAGTTTTCTGGAAGGCGTGGAGCTCAATGTAGCCATTGCTCACGGATTGACCAATGCTGATAAGGTAATGAAAGCTATCAGCAAAGGTGAAGCAAACTACCATTTCGTGGAAATAATGGCCTGTCCTGGCGGATGTATTGGCGGTGGCGGACAACCTATACCGACCAATATGGCTATACGACAGCAGAGGATTGATGCCATCTATGCCGAGGATATGTCGCTCCCCATCAGGAAGTCGCATGAGAATCCAGAAATAGCACAGATATATAAGGATTTCCTGGAAAAGCCCAACAGTCATAAGGCTCATGAGCTCCTGCATACACATTATGTTGAGAGAGTAAGGTATTAAATAGTACCAAATGGTTAGAAATGCTAAAGGGTGTCCTTAATTTCAAGGGCGCCCTTTAGTTTTTATTACTTTTTGTTCGTCTTTTTCAAAAGCCAGGACATATTCTCGCCAAGTGTTTTCATTGTTTTAATCCCTTCCTTATCCTTTAATACATCACCCTTATCTTTTCCTATGCCCAGGTTCCAGTATGATGAGCCTGGTATAATCATTTCATTTATAAGGAAGAAATGATTAATGCTGTCAAATGAGTGTATGGCTCCGGCCCGTCTGACGGCAATGACCGCCGCCCCGGCTTTTCTTTTTAAAGGATTGCCGGCTGCCCTTAATGCATAACCGGCCACATCAAGCAATGCTTTGGTCTCAGGGGTGATATCAGAAAAATATACCGGTGATCCTATAAGTATGCCATCTGCTTCAACCATGGCCTGCAGGCATTCATTCAAAAGATCATTCTTCTTATGGCAAAGGCCGTCTTTTTTGTCCCGGCACTTCATGCATGCAACACAGCCGCTAAGCTGTTTTCCACCAATTTGTATTAACTCTGTTTCAATATTATGGCTCTCAAGTACCTTGCATACTTCTCTGAGAAGTATCTCTGTGTTCCCTTTCTTACGCGGACTGCCGTTAAAAGCTACTACCTTCATATATTTGAATAATAAGATTTATCTACTCAGGGCATAAGATCCTCAATAGTGGGGCCTTTGTCAGATTTTTTGTTAAACTCCTTCTTCCTGTCCTTTTTGGGGTCAGCATACAGATCCTCAATTGTTACCTTACCTGCTCTGTTATTTCTCCCCTTATCACTGGAAATACTGCTCCCGGCACCTGATCTTGCATTGAAATATAATATCAGGCTGAATATTGGAAACAGTGGCATGGTCAGTGCACTCGCAATTGAGTTGAGTATTATAAACGAAGGGCGGCTCGATATGTTTAATACTTCACCTGCATTTTCCGGACTCGTTATGGTTTTTATGAAAC
>CAZGUR010000120.1:4288-7449 GCA_964529295.1 uncultured Rikenellaceae bacterium
CGCCAAAGGGAATCATAATCACAGCATTAAGTATAAAGGACACTACTGCCAGGAGAATGGCAAAAACTGCCACCCAGCCTATATTTGGCCAGAATCGTTTATGAGCCAGCTTAATTGACTTGTTTATGGTATCCCCAATGCTGTTATTCTCTATCATCAGTACGGGGCTGATAAAAGCCGCAAGCATCATAATATACAAAAAGGCAAAGAATGCTCCTACTATAAATATGAAAAAACCCAGCATAATGGAGACAACAGCAACGACTGCCAGAATGATATTAAGTACCAGCAGGGGGATGAAAAATTTAATTATGGCATTGGAACCAATGGAGAACACAGTGCTTTCAGGTTCCAGTGGTTTTATTATAACATAATACTGCAGTATGAGGGTGAATGAAAAGGTGAATAGCATTATCAGGGCATAAGGACCTATAAGGGAGCTCAGAATCTCCATCATCTCCTCCGGATCTGTAACTGAATATATTTCCGATATATCGACACTTCTTGATACATAGGTAATAATAAGTGAGAATACGAATGATATAACAAACAAACTGTAGAACCATTTCTTATAGAATTCCCATATTGTGCTCAGGGCAGTGTCAAGATCATAGCTCCTGTTGAGGGGGTGCTTCGAATAGTCCGGCATAGCATTATGAATTTACTGTTCAGGGAGGCAAATATACATATTTATAATTATCCTATCAGATCAAGGATATCTTTAACTTCCATCTCTTTTAAGGGATTATTGGTTGAGATGAACGTTTCTGCAAGCCTTGATTTTCTCTTTTGTAAATTAACTATTTTCTCTTCAATGCTGTAGGTTGAGATATACCTTTTAACAAAAACACTTTTGTTCTGGCCTATACGGTGGGCCCTGTTTAATGCCTGCAGTTCAGCTGAGGGATTCCACCATGGATCGAGGATAAAAACATAATCGGCAGCTGTGAGGTTCAGTCCCACACCGCCTGCTTTCAGTGATATTAAAAACAGGCTGTTATCCTTATCGTTCTGGAATTCTTCCACTATCTTTCCCCTGTTTGTGCTGCTGCCTGTGAGCATGGAATATTTGTGTGATCTTGTTTTAAATTCCCTGGCAAAAAGGTCAAGATGCCTTACGAAAGACGAGAAAACAAGTATTTTGTGCCCTTCGGAGATGACAGCTTCCATATCGTGCAGTACATTGTCAAATTTGCCGGAATCCGACTTGTAATCTGGGTCTGCAAGCAGGGGGTGATTGGATATCTGTCTCAGTTTCATCAGTCCCTGCAGGACTATTAATGCTGATTTTTCTTCCCCTATCTTAACTGCGTTCTCGAGGATGGAATTTCTTACAAGTGATTTTTCTTCTTCATATCTTTTAAACTGGTCTTCACTCATATCACAGTAAACCGTATTTTCCATCATGGGAGGGAGGTCGGCAGCAACCTCTTCTTTCGTTCTGCGGAGGATAAAAGGTTTGATCAGCCTCGTTAAACGTTCCTCCCTGTCTCCCGCCTGGTCCTTTTCAATAGGAACGGCAAATTCCTTTTTGAAATATGCCAGACTTCCCAACAGCCCGGTATTTACAAAGTTGAGCTGGGTCCAAAGGTCAGTAAGGGAATTTTCCACAGGAGTTCCTGTCAATACAAGTTTATGATCAGAATGCAGACGTGATACAGCCTTATATAACTGGGAGGCCGGATTTTTAATCACCTGACTTTCATCAAGCACGATATAATGAAACTTAAATTTTGATATAAGTTCAATATCCTGTCTTACAGTGTGGTAACTGGACAGGATAATGTCATAATCAGTAAAATATCTCGTGGATTTTTTTCTTTGATTGCCCTTATAGCTGTATGTCCTCAGCAGGGGGGTGAACCTTTTTATCTCATTTTCCCAGTTATAGATTAAGGATGCCGGGACTATAAGCAGGGATGTCCTCCTTGTCTGCGAAGTGAAAATATGCTGCTTATGATCGTCCTGTTCAGGCAGGGCCTCATCATATTTTTCCTTATTAAGCTGGAGAAGGGCAAGTGTCTGAATGGTTTTACCCAGACCCATATCATCTGCCAGACAACCACCGAGCTTGTTATCCTGCAGGAAAACCATCCATTTTAACCCTTCTTTCTGGTAGTGCCGCATGTTTATATCCATGCCCAAGGGCATCTCCACCCCGGGTATACTGTCAGGTAAAACAAGCTTCTCAAGGGCCGGACATGATTTGCATTCTTGCTCATCAAACATACCGCCAAGCAGTGAAAAGTGCTGCTTGTGTATTCTCAGGCGGTCCTTTTCCGCTGATCCGAGCTCGAATAATTCAGAATACCTTGTGAACCATTCTTCGGGCAATATAAGAACGGAGCCGTCCTCGTCCTGATATTCGCGGTTCCCCTCAAGTATATTCTTCCTGAAGCGAATGAAAGGTATCTCCCTGCCGTTTATTCTCACCACTGCTTCCAGGTCAAACCAGTCATTCACAACTTTATAATTAATATCAAGCTTTATAGGCTTCAGGTTGTAATTCTTATCAAGGCTTCCCCTCTCAATTACAAAACCCTTAGCGCTGATCTCATCATAGGACTCATTCAGCCATTCGATAAGCGAATACAGTTCCTCGTTCTTTTCCCCTGTTTTACTGGCCACCGTGAAATTAATACTATCCTCGCTGTAAAAACCCAGATCATTTAAGGTGCTAATGCAGTCATCTTCCCATTGCCTGTCCCTTATAATCTTCTTATAAAGATACCCCTTATCCTCTTCAAGTAAAGTAAAGGAGTTTATTGTGCTGTCCCGAAAAATCTCCTGGTCTTCATACCTGAACTTAAGTATCAGAACCGGGATATTTCTTATACCCATCTCGAGACAGAGGCAGGGAGTTATTTTTGGCTGTATTTCAACTATATTAAAACCTATGGGAATAACCCTGTGCTTATTTACTACAGACTTAACAAAGCTGGAAAAATATCTTTGGGTATGAGTTAAGGGAATTATCACCTCGTCTTTTGTCAGGAAGGGAGTCAGCTTGGCACCTTCAATATCTTCCACAATGCTCAGCTCGTCATTATGCCTTATGAGACAGGGGTGATTGCTTATTATCTCTATATCACTGCCCTTCAGGTCTGTAAGCTTATCATCTTTGAATAATTCCAGTCTGTATGAATTGTTTTCGTCTCCTT
>CAZGUR010000120.1:7459-8111 GCA_964529295.1 uncultured Rikenellaceae bacterium
TTTGCGGAATGTAAATACAGGTTTAAGCATCTCACGGTTAATAAGCATAAGGTCTTCTTCATGAAGATTGCTGGTACCGGTTTTTTGCCTGTATACATGTATTGAACTTCTGCGGATAATATCGAAACAACTGATTATTTTCCTTTCAATATATGGTTTTATATGCTTTTCAA
The DNA here is from genome assembly GCA_964529295.1 of uncultured Rikenellaceae bacterium. Lineage (GTDB taxonomy): Bacteria > Bacteroidota > Bacteroidia > Bacteroidales > VadinHA17 > UBA9300. The sequence goes on from CAZGUR010000120.1 coordinate 7,633, forward strand.
ACCTTTCCCTGTCAATCTTTTCAGTAAATTCCACCACGTTCCTTTCGCGTGAGAAAAGACGGAACAAATGCCTGTCAGAATAACTGTTAATAAGTTGTATTAGCTCTGTCTCATGCTCAGAGAGTCCATCCAGTGCTTCAGGAGAAGCGTACGGTGACAGGCATTCAACGGGACTGTAATAATCACTTCCCTCTTCCTTTTCAATGAACCAGGGAAGGAATAATGATCCCCATAGCCTGTGCTTGCTCAGTATAAGAACAAATGCACGATCAGATATTCTTTTTAATGGACTCATATAAACTTAAATGCTATATCCTGCAAGTATGAACAAGATTATACACTTTTCAAAGTAAGTTCCCTGTCTTTTTTTAAATTTATATTTTTTTTAGTTATTATATGGACCGCAATATACTGCATATTGATATGGATGCTTTTTTTGCATCTGTGGAGCAGGGTGATTATCCTCAACTGAAAGGTAA
>CAZGUR010000120.1:8121-9778 GCA_964529295.1 uncultured Rikenellaceae bacterium
ATCTGACAGTGAGAGGGGTGTAGTGGCTGCGGCAAGCTATGAAGCCCGTAAATATGGCGTCAGGTCAGCTATGCCATGTACCGTGGCAAAAAGGTTATGTCCCGGACTTATTTTCAGGAAGCACAGAATGACAAGGTATAAGGAGGTTTCTGAGAATGTTTTTGAGATTTTTCATAATTATACTGACCTGGTGGAAGGACTCTCTGTCGATGAGGCTTTCCTTGATGTGAGCGACAGGGTGTCAGACCTTGAAGAGGCAGCTTTAATAGCCCGCAATATAAAAGAGGCGATAAGTGACAGAACAGGACTGACATGCTCGGCAGGAGTATCGGTAAACAAATTTCTGGCTAAACTGGCGTCCGATATTGACAAGCCTGATGGCTTATATATTATCTATACTGCTGATATAGATGATTTTGTCGGGAAGCTCCCTATTGAAGGTTTTTTCGGAATAGGTAAGGTTACAGCTGAAAAGATGCACCGCTTTGGTATACATACAGGCTATGACCTCAGAAAGGCTGACCTGTCCTTTCTTAAAAGGAATTTTGGCAAAGCCGGCACCTTCTATTATGATATTGCCAGGGGTATTGATGAAAGGGCAGTTAATCCCGGCCGCGAAAGAAAATCCATTGGTGCTGAGCTTACCTTTGGCAGGGATTTGCTTACAGATTTTGAGATAATAGCCGAACTATATAAGCTGGAGAAGGAATTATGGTCAAGAGTGGAGGAACAGGGTAAGTCGGGACGCACGGTAACCCTTAAGGTAAAGTTTGATGATTTTAGGCAGATTACAAGGAGCCGTACCCTTAACAGGGTGGTTGACAGTTTTAAGACACTGCATGCCGAGACAACAATAATCAGGAGACAGATTAATTTCAGGAGAAAAAAGGTTCGGCTTCTGGGTGTTTCCATATCCAACCTGGGTGTCGACAGCTTGCGGGATGAACAGATGACACTCTGGGAATAATGTCGTTATTACCCCACTCTCAGGCCATAATAAAGGTGGTCTCTCTCACGGCCATTGAAATCGGCAACACCAGGCATCCTTCCCCATTCCTTAAAACCGAATTTTTCAAGCAGTTTGATGCTTGCCTCGTTATGAGCAAGTAGTATGGCTATAAGTGTTTTGAAATCATATTCAGGTGCTGATTTAATTGCATGTTCCGTTAAGGCGCTTCCAATACCCTTTCCCCTGTGTTTGTCGTGTATGAAGTAACTTATTTCAGTTGTATATCTCATTGCCAGCCTGCGTGGTCTGTAGGGACTGAAAGAAAAATATCCTGTAATCATATCTGGCTTAGCGGCCACAAAAACAGGGTATACTGACCTGTCATATGCCTTGAACCATGATTTTCTTTCTTCCATTGTATAGGGCACCATATCAGCAGTTGATATTTCGTAAGGTATAACCTGGTTGTAGATGTTATTTATAGCTTCCAGGTCATTTTCGGTAGCTGTTCGTATTTTCATGCTTAAAAGATAAGTGATAAATGGGAAAAGACAAAAAGGGCGTGTGTGGGATTACTCGTCTCCCCTCCTTCGCTGAAGCTGCGGAGGGCAGAGCTCGTGATCCCACCTGACCCTTCATTGCATTGCGGGCCAGGGATTACTCGTCTCCCCTCCTTCGCTGAAGCTGCGGAGGGCAGAGCTCGTGATC
>CAZGUR010000121.1:0-9756 GCA_964529295.1 uncultured Rikenellaceae bacterium
TCTGCCGACAACATACCTGTGCCATCCTGCACTTATCTCTTTGCTTGGCAAACTTGTAATAACATTCTTATAGCTTGTCATGTTAAGCTGTGTTTCCCATCTGAAATCTCCACTAAGAATATTTACTGAGTTAAGCGAAAGTTCGATACCTTTGTTTTCCACATCACCTATATTCTCTGCAACTGATCCTAAGCCGGATGAAAGAGGTAACTCCCTGTTAAAGAGAAGGTCTTTAGATTTTCTATTAAAGTATTCAATTGAGAAATTAAAACGCCCGAGTATATTGGCTTCAATACCGATGTTAGCCTGGATGTTACTTTCCCAGCGCAGGTTTTCATTAGTAAGAGTGTTCAATTCGAAACCGGCTTGCCCAAGGTCTTTAGTTGTATTGTATAATCCAAGCCATGCATAATAACCCGCAATACGTTCATTTCCCTGTGTTCCGTAACTTGTGCGCAATGTAAGGTTATCCAGCCATGCAAAGTCATCCATAAAGGACTCTTCAGATATCCTCCAGGATAATCCGCCAGACCAGAAGTTACCCCAGCGGGATTCAGGAGAAAACCTGGATGTACCATCTCTTCTGAAACTTGCTGAAACATAATACTTATCCATGAAATCATACTCTGCGCTACTCAGGAAACTTTCCATCCTGTGGTTATCTTCCCATGATCCGTTACCTGTAAGATTGGATCCTGCACTTACCTCAATTAATGAAAATGTTGGGAAACCCGAACGTGAAGCATCCACACCATGCCATGTATATGAATATACTTCATGTCCTGCAAGCAGGCTGACATTATGATCCCCAAAACCCTTTGAATAGCGAATAAGATTTGTCAGAGTGTAGGTTATTCCTCTGTCTCTTCGTCTCCATGAGTTACCTCCCTGATTTGTTGCATAGCTGCTCAGACCACTCCAATGCTGATAATATGAATTTACCGCATAATCAACACTTAAAGAATTCTCAATGCTTAAACCGGGAAGGATGTGAAAATTAAGAAAGCCTCTTGTGCTGAGGTTATCCTGTTCTTGAATATTTTGACTATCCCTCATGGTTGCAAGTGGGTTAAGCCACCCCCATGTAGCTCTGTACCATCCGCCGGGCCATCCACTCTGTAATTGTCCGTTGTGATACAATAATCTATTACCATCCTCATCTCTTGCCCAGTCTTCAACAGTTGTATCATATATCCAGGGTGGGTAGATATCGGGCATATCCGTTACAAAACGCGTACCACCGGCACCCCATGGAGCATCCAGAATTCCGTGATTAAAGGCTGCATTCAGTCCTGCCTCAAACCAGTCATTTACTTTCTGAGACAAATTGAGTCGCGCAGAATATCTCTCGTATTTGGAGGTCATTAAAACCCCCTTATCCTTAAGGTAGCCCACTGAAAAATAGTGGTTCAGCCCCTCATCTGTTTCGCCACTTAAACTCAGGTGATACTCCTGTCGGGGGCCAGGGTTAAATAATTCATCTTCCCATATTCCGCTTCCCCACCTTGGCTCAACTGAAGTATTGAAACTACCATCAGTATTTAGTGGATACTCCTTGAAAGAATTATATCCTCCCAGCCTTGGAAGCAGGTTGTCATGAGCATAGGTTTCAGCTTCCGAGAGAGGGACTCCTGAATTCCTGTCAAGATATCCATTCTTAAGAGCCTCCCAGTGCAGCTCATAATACTCGGCATTATTAACTCTGTAGTGTAGTGGCATTGCAAGTGATGACACACCATAACTGCTATTAAAGTTCACTTTTGTTTTTCCGGCTTCACCCTTCTTGGTTGTAATCATAATAACACCGCCAGAAGCTCTGGCTCCATATAAAGCAGTTGCCGATGCATCCTTTAGCACACTAATGGATTCAACATCGTTAGGATCAATACCATTCAGGGACCCACCATATGGAGCTCCATCCACAACTATCAGAGGGCTTGCATCTGCATTAATGGAACTTATTCCTCTGATACGTATTGTTGGGGTTTCTCCAGGTTGACCGGTACCCAGCACCTGAATACCGGTTGTCACTCCCTCAAGGTTTCGTCCGATATTGGAAGACTGTATTTTTTTAATATCTTCCGATTCAACTACAGCAGCCGATCCGGTAAATGAAGCTTTCCTGGTTGTGCCATACGCTACTACCATTACTTCATCCAAATCATAAATGGAAGGTTCCATTTCTACATCTACTGTTGTTTGTCCGTCTAACGGAATTTCAACTTTTGTATATCCTACAAATGAGAAAACAAGAGTCTCCTCGAGTGACGGAACATCAATTGAATATCTTCCGTTAACATCTGTTACAGCTCCTGTCGTGGTACCCTTGAGTTGGACAGTAACACCGGGAAGTGTTTGTCCATCCCTGGCACTGCTAACGGTTCCTGTGACAGTTTGTGCTACAAGGACCTGTAGTCCTGAGCACAAAAACACCAAAACATAAAGAACTAGTTTTTTCATATTCTGAATTTAGATTAAGGTTAATTTGTAGGCAATTTATGAGGACATGCATTAATAATCAATCAACTAGTTATCCAAAACATATACTATATTATATAGATTATCTATCGCTGGAGCAATCCAACCAACAAGAACTGCCGGATAGTTTAGCGGCTTATATTTATGGATTTAAAGAGAAGATTATTCTAAGCACTGGCTCAAAATTGTTATTCTGAGGGTCAGTAAACAATCTGGTATTTGATTATGTGTAGCTTACTATTTTACCACAGGCAGTACGATTGCTGATGGATATTCTTCTGAATGATGTATGGAATTTATTGCCACAACGCCTTCTGACTCATTGAAATTATCGCCCCCGGTGTTAAGGTTCCTGGCAAATCTCGGAAAATTACTGCTTGATATTTCGATCCTTATCCTGTGCCCTTTTGCAAAATAATTACTGGTTGACAGGGGAGTCATGTTTAACTCATAGACCTCACCACTTTCCATAAACACCTCCCTGTCATACCCTTCGCGGTAGCGGGCCCGCTGTATTGTCTCATCAAGGTTATAGGCCCGTCCGTCAGGATAAACATCGATCAGTTTAATGGTGAAATCCGTATCCCTTGCATCGGAAGACACGTAGAGGGTTGATTCTATGAAACCACTCACTTCGATTCCCTCATCCAGGATCTCAGATGTATAAACGAGAATATCATTTCTCTTCTCCATGGGCCTTTGATCAAATGAGCCCACATCTATCGCATTTCCATAACAGCAGAAATTTCCGCCGTATGAAAGAACAGGATTGTCAGGGTCATAAATATATGTATCAGTATTATCAACAGGTCCGGGTTTTTCAATGCTTAAGCTGCCATCCCCGTCCAGGCTGTTGGCCTCACCTTCACCCTGCAGATAAAAAGTTATCATCTCAGTACCTTCAGGAGGCCATTCATCGGCTGTCTGCCACTTGTTCATACCCATGGTGTAATAATGGACATAGGGCAATTCTTCTGTGAAGGAATTATCCTCCTCTTTAAGCCAGTAATCGAACCAGCTGTATATCAGGCTGTCATAATTCATCCGGGCATCACCAATATATCTTTCACCAATCACGGTATTCTCCGAATCACGCCAGAATCCGCAATGAGGCGAAGGTGAGATTACCATGTACTGGTTATCAGCTACCTGGTCACCCGATGCTTTTTCCCTTAAAAAATTCACCAGTTCAATATTTGGACTGGTAGCTACATCATACCACGAAATAAACCAGAAAGAAGGCACCCCGAATGGCATATCATCATGGTAAAGACCTCCCTCATACCATTCCGGGTCATTGGGCTTCCTGTTTACCAGGTCATCCCATATACCTTTTGAGGCTCCCAGGTAATCGAACATATCATTTATCGGCAGGTGCCAGAATGCTTCTGACCAGTCCACATCCGGCATGGAGGGCTCCAGGTCATAGTACTTCTGTATCCTCAGCAGGTCTTCCTGTTGCATTCCCTCCTGTGGCCTGGGCCTGTATTGATCATGCTGCGTATCGTAGAGCCATTTTGTAAAGAGCAACTGGTGGGCTCCTCCCCTGTACCAGTTACCCTGTTCATAATAATCACCTACCCTGCCCACACCTGCACCAAAGCCCATCGGCACCATGGCTGCATGAGCAGGATGATCAAGTGAAGCCACGGCCATCTGCCACTCTGCTGTAGAGGAGCAACCCTGCGTGCCAATTTTCCCGTTGCTCCATGACTGATCAGCCAGCCAGGAAAAAGCATCATAGCCATCGGTCAACGGGGTCCCAAGGATATCCCATTCACCTTCCGAATAATACCTTCCCCTTTCATTCTGTATCACATAAGCATAACCACTGCTGACCGCCCTGTAAATCGCGGAAAAATTTCTTGTGCTAAGCTCACCGTTCCTCCACGGATTGAAATTATATGGTGTCCTAACAAAAATAACCGGGACGGGCGCATCTGTCTTTGGACGGTAAATATCAGTGCATAAGCTTATGCCGTCGCGCATTGGCATCATAACTTTTTGCTCAATAACGGCAATTTCTTCAATGTCTTCGAGTGTAACTGACTGACCGCTTACAAGCACCGGGATTAATATCAGCGAAAGGCTTATCAGGAAAGATTTTACATTTCTCATTGTATTGCTGATTAGTTTATAATACCAGGGGGGTAAAATTATCAAACTTATTCTATTCATAATTATTAATTGCCTTTTTTACTGCCCTTAACATGGGCTCAGAACTAAGAGGTTCACCCGTAGCTTCTTTCATCCAGAGGTCGGGAGTAAGTTTGCCTATACTGCACATTCTTACCATTTCCCCTGCAAAGTCCTTTCCGTTGAAATACTCTTCTACCTGCATTAATACTATATTGCCAAGAGGATAACTATGAAGATAGAGGCTGCCATTAATAAAGTGATTATAGATTGAAAATATCGGTATGTCTCTTACACCAAATGTATCAGCAAAGTATTTATTCCATATTTCATTGGCGGTACTTATTGTTGCATCCTTCAGTTCTTCCACTGTTGCATCGGGATTATCATAAATCCAGTGCCACATCCTGATTTCATGCAGTGCATCAGATCCCATTTCACATACAAACCAGAAAGCCGCAAGGGCATTCAGTTCTTTTTCCTCTGATGAATATTCCTCACTTACTCCAAGGCCTACCACATCACGGTAGGCAATCAGGTCTGCCATGCATTCGGTAAACGGACTGCTTGGTATTCCTTTGAGAAAATAATGATCGGTCATATACATTGAGACATTCTGTTCTATTGTATGGCCTATTTCATGCATCCCTATCCTGTAACCTTTATAGTTTAAACCGTAGGGTTCAAACCTGGTCCTGAGATGTGCTTTTGCTCCTTTCATTTGTGGTCCGTTTGCGTGACCACCTGATGGTATTGGATCAACAATCACATGGTTCCCAAGGAAATCCGCCATATCTTCATCAAATCCTATTCGGCGTAAAATATTTGGTATATCTTTCTGGAAGGCCAGCGGATCAGGGTATTTCTCACGTAACAGACGATCCAGTTCATCCATATTATGCTTTGACTGGCTCTGAAAACCAGGATACCATATATCAAAGGGCTCAAGATCCCGGCCCAGTCTTTCCTTCAGTATTTCTGTTACATCAGCCAGTTCAGGTGCTCCTACAACTGATTCCAGTAGTTCTACAACCCTTTCCTCGCTTAACTGCCGGTTGTCAAAGGTTCTGGTAATATATGTTGAGCCTTCAGGGTAAAGTTCATCATCTGCCATTTTTCTCCTCATACTGTAAAGCAGGTTTTTATACCGGCGATCCGGTTCAGCAGTAAATTCAGTCTCCACAAATTCATCTCCTTCTTTCTTGAATACTTTATTTGAAGACGGTTCCCAGTACATATCTGTTTCTCCTATCATACACTCAGGAATAGTCTGATAGATTATATGTATTACAATATCACTTATCATCCTCTGCCTTACAAGTGAATTATCCCTTGTATATAGTCCTTTGATTTCATCCCTGAGACCATTATGGCAGTTTAACCTGGTACCCTCAGGAAACAGGATCTCCATATCAGGAGATAGTATATGATCCATGGATAATATATACAGTTTGGTATAATCAACAAGATCATCAGGCAGTTGCTCCCTATCAATCTTAGTTGCCGGATCATGACGGTGATCAAACATATCGCCTATTCGTACCATTGCCCATTTCTTCCTGCTCCACCGGGCACCCAAAGCTTCCTTTTCTTCCTGGGAGTAATACGGGAAGTTCAGTGCAAGGGCAAATGCCAGCTTGTTCTTATAGGGATCAAATTGAGGACCTGAACCACTGAATAAGCGGTCAATCTCAAACAGTTCTCTTTGATGAGTGGTGACCGGAAGATCAAGGCTGATATTGATTTCCCTTATATGCCCCCTTATTTGCTCATACTGCGATTCTGTTATCTCCAGTACCTGGTCCAGTTGAGGGCCGGCAGGAATATAGTTTTTTATACAAAAATCCTTGTATTCCTCTTCAGTTCCATCGCCTGCATACCAGATTGAAGAAAGATGCTTTACCCCTCTCGTGATTCGATCTTTCTCTTCCTGACCATATTTTGTTGTCAATTCCTGAATAATCTCTTCAGAAACATTTGAAAAATCCAATGCTGTATGGCCCTTTTCTGTCTGGCATGATAGGGTAAATAGTATCAGAATTAAAAGACCGGCTGTTTGTTTCATGGCTACATGTTTTTGGTATAAATTACATTTTGTAGTAAAACTAACTAATTTAAGGATTATTCCCATCCATAAAATTATCAGATTATTATACTTTCTTATTGAAAAGGGCAGCCTCCCCGGAGTAAACATCTTAAATAACATAAACGAAGCAAGGGCTATTAATCAATATTGCATTATATTTATGGCTCTTAATTATAATCAAGGACATATGAAACTGACAGCACTTCTCTCAATAATGTTTATAACCCTGTTAAACATTACAGCACAAGATATTATGAAGCCTGATGAATTTATTGGCCATAAACTGGGAACTGAATTTACCTTACATCACCAGGCACTGGACTACTTTAAATATATAGCGGGGGAATCGGATAATGTAAGCTACCTCTCGTACGGCAGCTCATATGAGGGTCGCGAGCTGGGTGTTGTATTTATCTCTTCCACAGAAAATATAGGCAGGCTGGAGCAGATAAGGAAGGACAACCTTATCAATACAGGACTGCTGGAGGGTGAAAGCAGCGGCAATCAGCTGCCTATTGTCTGGATGAGCTATAATGTACACGGCAACGAGTCAGTGGGAATGGAAGCGGCAATCAAAACACTGTACACACTGGTAAGCGGTTCATATGAAGGTGTAAGCGACTGGCTGAAGGAATGTGTAATAGTTTTCGACCCCTGCCAGAATCCGGATGGCCGCGACCTCTACACCATGAGGTACAGGAAAACACAGTCGGTGCAGCCCAATGCCAGTCCTGACGACTGGGAGCATCACCAGGGATGGCCCAGTGCACGGCTCAACCATTACCTTTTTGATTTGAATCGCGACTGGTCATGGCAGACACAGCAAGAGACACAGCAGCGCCTGGCCTTATATAATAAGTATATGCCACATGTGCATGCCGACTTCCATGAGATGGGATCAGGTTCAACCTTTTTCTTCGCACCGGGGGCCGATCCCTGGCACGAAGTGATAACACCCTGGCAGCATAAGTTCCATGAGCTGGCAGGCAAGGCCAATGCAGAGCTTTTCGATGAATCATACAAGCTCTATTTCACCAAGGAAAGCTTTGATCTTTTCTGTCCCAGCTTCGGCGACACCTGGCCACTGTTCAACGGTGCCATGGGCTTCACCTATGAGCAGGGCGGCGGTGGCTACGCGGGACTGGCACTGGCCAGGGAAACAACAGGCGACACCATAACCCTTGAGCAGCGTATTGAAGGCCACTACCTGGCTTCCATGGCAACAATAAAGGTGAGCTATGAGAACAGGGAGAAGCTGGTGAGTGAATTCAATAAGTTCTTTAAATCAGGACTCACAGAGCCGGTATGCGAATATGAATCTGTTATAATAAAAGGGGATAATGAAGCATCAGCCGTAGCGGCCCTGACGGACTTGCTTGATAAGAACCAGATAAGATACAGCCTGGCAGGTAGTAAGGGCAAGACATATAAGGGCTTCGACTACCTTGCAAATAAGGACGGGGAAGTAAAAATCTCCGAAGGCGATATTCTTGTCAGCGCACGCCAGCCACAGTCACATCTTTTCAAGGTCTTCTTTGAGCCTGACTCTAAATATACTGACTCCCTGAACTACGATCTCACTGCATGGGCCATGCCTTACCTGTTCAACGTAAAAGCATATGCTGTAAAGGAAAATATACCGTCTGCAGGTGAAATGCCGGAAGAGGCAGTTGTCACCAATAAAGTGCCGGAGACAAAAACCTATGCCTATATAGCAGACTGGCAGGGCTTCAATGAGCTTAAGTTCATGGCTGACATGCTTAAGGAAAAGATAAGGGTCAGAAGCCTTATCAAACCCTTCACCATAGACAGCAGTGATTTTGCCAGGGGCAGCCTTATTATTGCCAGGGGTGATAATATGAATATTGACAGCAGCTTTGATACGAAGGTAACAGAACTGGCTAATAAGTCAGGTGTTAAGCTTTTTGCCGTAAAAAGCGGTATGTCAGAAAAAGGAAAAGACCTGGGCTCCAACTACGCTGTGCTGAAGTATAAGCCTGAGATAGCACTTATAGGAGGTGAAGGAGTGTCCACAGGCGGATTCGGTGAACTGTGGTTCTTCATGGAAAGGGAGCTGGAATACCCGGTTACCGTTATCAGGCCTGACTACCTATCATCTGTTGACCTTGACGATTACGATGTTGTGCTGCTCCCCTCAGGCTCATATACCAAACAAAAGGAGCAGCTTAAGGATTATGTAAAGCAGGGAGGACGCCTTGTGCTGTTTGAAAACGCCATCAGGCTGTTTGCTTCCGACGAGTCAACAAACCTGTATAAGGCTGTGGAGGCAAGGAAAAAAGAAAGAGAGAAGGATAAGGAAAAACTGAAGACTGACGATCCTGAACACCTGAAAAAATTTGAGGACAGGAGAAGGGAAAGGCTTACCGAGAGATCATCAGGCAGCATTTACAGGATAAGCCTTGACAATACCCACCCCTATGCTTTCGGTCTGGGTAAGGAATGGTTTATGATGAGAAGATCATCCAATCATTATCCCTACCTGGCCAGTGGCAATAATATAGGATATATACAGAGCAGTGAACCGGTGGCGGGATTTGCAGGACACGAATTCCGTGAGAAAGTAAAAAACACTATTGTTATAGCAAGTGAAAGTATGGGACGCGGAGAGGTAATATATATAAGTGATTCGCCATACTACCGTGCCTACTGGAAAAGCGGCCGCGTACTGCTAGGCAATATATTATTCAGATAAATTATGGAAAAAGTAACTGAAAGACTGATAAGATATGCAGGGACAGACACACAGTCGGATGAGAACTCAAGCAGCTGTCCCAGCACTGCCGGACAACTTGAACTGGCAGGGATGCTTAAAAAGGAGATGGAGGGATTGGGACTGGAAGAGGTAAGCCTTGATGAAAACGGCTACCTTATGGCCACCCTGCCCTCCAACAGCAGCAAAGAGTTGCCTGTACTCGGACTGATAGCACATATGGATACCAGTCCCGATATGCCCGGAAATAATGTTAAACCCCGTATAGTCACAAACTATGACGGTGAGGATATTATCCTGGATGAAAAGAATAATATTGTGCTCA
>CAZGUR010000122.1:0-9723 GCA_964529295.1 uncultured Rikenellaceae bacterium
GTTCCCCGTTGATTATAATATGGGTGCCCGGTGTGCAAACATTGAGTGTTGGCCGTGATGATGATCCGTCGCCGCCAAGAAACTGTGCCTCAACGGAAACGGGAAAGTTCTGGTCGCTCAGCATCGATTCAGGCGACTGACTGTGAAGCATTACCCCGCTGTTGCGGTAAGCCCAGGACGGACCGCCCGGTACCTGTTCACCCGTAAAACGGTACTTAAGCTTCAGCTTGTAGCTGTAAAGCTTTTCTTTATAAAAAATATGGCCAAACTCACCGTTGAACTGATCATAATTATCATAAGAAACTTTCATTATACCATCTCCGGCACTGAAAGTATTATTATAATTAACGCCCACCGGAAAACCGGTCATCTTGATGATCCAGCCCTCAAGGTCTTCTCCGTTAAAAATGCTTATCCATTTATCACCTTTGCCATTATCTGAGCAGGATGAAAAACTAATTACTGATGTCAGAAGGATTACAAGGGTTCTCATATTATCTGTTTTTTAATTTGATTATCATCTCAGCCACTTTCTTCCTGTACTGAAGTATGTCCGAAGGATCTTTTGTGTAGGTCTTTCCGTCAGTGAACAGGCTGCCTTGTATCTTCAGCACTTGCTCAGCCTCGCCCCTCAGCTTTCTGTCTATATCATCTGCATTACTGAGCAGGTCTTCCAGCAGCACAAGGTATTCATAATCTTCGATACCCTGCCTGAGAAACTCCAGCCTTATCGAAGGTACGGGTCCGGCAATATAACTGCTTCTGTCAGTATTAGGGTTCCTGTTCGGAGGGTAGAAGAACCTGCCGTCACCATTGCCCCAGTTTGTCTGTTTACCGTAGGGCCAGCCATAGCCCTGAACATAGGAGGCCGGTTCCTTCCAGGGGTTCTGCAGGTATCCTGAGGGTGAGGCTGACCGTGATGTCCAGTAGTTGGTAGACCAGATAAGTATACCATTAAGGTCCCAGGCATATGTAATCCACAGCCACATCCTGAGATTGATGGCATCATGATCAATAAACTCACTGATCCATGGTGCCTTTGGTGCTGTGCAGAGGTATGACCAGTATTCCTTTCCCATGCTGTTCACCTTTTTGACATCTTCCGGGTCAACCCTGTGAAAAATGGTGCAGGTGATATCGGTAAGGTCCATGATACCCGGACCGGGATCATTCTCGGTAAGAAAGGTGTTGATTCGTGGTGCAGACCTCTTTATTGTCTCCATACCCTCCCTTACAAAGGGGTAGTCAACCTGCGCCGGCTCATCAAACCAGTATACATATTCCTTACCCAGCCATCCTTTCTCATCAAGGTGCTTCTCCATCAGCCTGAGGTATTTGTCCATAAGGTGCCTGTAGACGGGACTCCCCTTGACAAAGCCTTCGAATATCCCTTTATTCCTGCTGAAATAGGTGCCGCTGCCCATCCCTTTAAGGTAGAGCCTGAAGGAATTAAAACCAAACTCATCCAGGTACCTCTCCCCGGCCTTATCAAATTCTGTAAAATCGAGTTCAATATCCGTGTCACCGGGCTTAATCTCAAAACCGCCCTGGCTTATGAGATTCTCATTGCCACCTGCCTCACTGAAGATGATATTATCAATCCATATGGTGCCTTTTTCTTCACCTGATGCTGTCCTGAAAACAGGGAATACTGAAAGCATTAGGTATGATACCTTATCACCGAAGGTTCCGGGTGTATAGGACCTGCTTTCCCATGTGCTGTCACATTCAAATACTTCAAGCTTGTTTTCAAAAACCAGTATATCACCTTCATTGTTAAAGCCTTCCAGAAGCATGCAATATTGTTGATCCTGATCAGCTGCCTTTACATTCCATCTGAGATTATACTTTTTGTCTTTATCGACCGGTATCATTTTTTTATATCTGGCAGGTATGTCTTCTGTTCCACTGTCATCTTCAATCATCAGCGAGTATTCGCCCTTATATGAATTATCATAATCATAAATACCCCCTTCCCATTCCGGTCCCGACACCTTCTCCTTTATCGGGTAAAGATAGAAAGGGTCATAAGGAGCTATTTTGTATTCCCGGAAAGCCTGCATGTAGAGGTCAAATGTGCGCTTTATATCTTCCTCTTTTTCGAGATTATGATAGGCAGCTATCTTATCCACGCTCAGCCCGAATCCTGAGCGAAGGCTTGTTTCCTCCGGAAGCTCAAAGTCCCATACAGTCAGTTTTACCGGAAACTTTCTTTTCCATTTCGTACTTTCTATTATAACTGAGCCATTATATACACCGGCGACTGTGCCTTCCGGGACGAGCAGTGTTATCCAGAATGTGGTATTCTCCCCGCCGCGGACGCTAAGGGGACCGTCAATGGCAGGCAGGGGATCCGGCCAGTAAGCGGCATATCCGTAACTGTCTGTAGGTTTTGAGACCTTAACATATTCGAGCATGCGGATTTCAATGTTTTGTGCATCTATAAAATCCCCGCCTGAGATGAGATCCGATACACTTATGCTGCAAGCATCCAGAATGGTGTCCGGCCTGATAACCAGCTGGAAAGGCTCGTATTCTCTGGATGCAGTCCACAGGCTTATTGTATCAGCCTGCCGGGTGGGAGAGGGGGTGTCACGCATCACCTTATAGGCTCCTTCACACCACCATACAGATATTTCCCCGCCCTCTTCCAGGCTGGTTCCAAATCCACCGCTGTCAAGATGGTAGGGATCCGTTTTTTGTCCGCATATATGTGATAAAGAAAGCAATGATATAATGATAAAAAGGAAAAAATGAATGCATAGCTCTCTCATACAGGGCCTGATTTTTATTGTTTAACCGGCCTTAAAGTTAGCAATAAATGTTTCCTGTTCTTATCTTCCGATACTAAAAAAAAACGGGTATTTTTAAGCAAAAATTAACCATATGAAGATCACATTAATAGGTTACGGTACAATGGGTAAAGAGGTGGAAGCTGCCGCATTGTCGAGAGGTCATGAGATTATACTCACAATTGACAAGGATAATGCTGATGACCTTGATAAAGAAACCTTTAAACAGTCGGATGTGGCAATTGAATTCACCACTCCCGAAACAGCTTATATAAATATTGAAAGATGCATTAGCAGGGGAATCCCTGTTGTTTCAGGTACTACGGGCTGGACAGACAGGCTGGTGGAGGCTCAGAATATGGCTTTGTCAAAAGGAGGATGCCTGTTATATGCATCCAATTTCAGTCTGGGTGTAAATATACTGTTTTATTTAAACAGGAAACTGGCAGAGATAATGAACGAACAGGATGCATACAGTGTTAAGCTTGAAGAAATACACCATATTAGGAAGAAAGATGCTCCCAGCGGCACTGCGAAAAGCCTGGCAGAGGATATTATAAAAGAATGTAAAAAATATGAGTCATGGTTTTCTGGTAAACCGGCCTCTGAAAAAGAATTAAGCATAAAGTCGGTGAGGGAAGGGGATGTGCCCGGTACACACAGGGTGGAATGGAGCTCGGATATTGATGATATTATAATTGAGCACAGGGCGCATAACAGGAGGGGTTTTGCGCTTGGTGCGGTTTTTGCTGCTGAGTTCATTCAAAACAGGCAGGGTGTTTTTACAATGAAGGATCTGCTGGGTTTTTAATTTAAAACATTACTTTTGCCAGTCACATAATTTAAGGGATATGCTTAAAATAATACGCAACCGGTATTTTACATTTTCAGTCGTTGCACTGATCTATATATTATGGGTAATTTGGGTAGGTAACTACTGGCTTCTTTTAGGCCTGCCGCTTATCTTCGATATATATATTACAAAAAAAGTAAACTGGTCATTCTGGAAGAAAAGGGAAGGACCCAACAGCAGTTTCATTGAATGGCTGGATGCTTTGATCTTTGCCGTCATTGCTGTTACGCTTATTAATATTTTCCTTTTTCAGAATTACAGGATACCCACACCATCAATGGAGAAATCCCTGAGGGTGGGTGATCATCTGTTTGTCAGCAAGGTGGCTTATGGTCCGCGATTGCCTAACACCCCCATCGCCTTTCCTTTCACCCAGCATACAATACCGCTTATTAAAACCAGGTCATGGTCCAATATTGTACAGGCCAGGTATGAAAGATTAAAGGGTTTTGGTGAGGTTGGAAGGTTTGATGTTGTGGTGTTTAATTTTCCGGCGGGCGATACTGTTGTTCTGCAAAACCAGATAACAGCTTATGATCAGATACTCAGATCAGAAGCTTCCAGGCTTGAAAATTATGATATCATGATGGGTAACAGGGTCAGGACCAGGCAGGAATATTTTGCCATGGCACGTGAAGAAGTATGGAAGTCGAATGATGTTATTTACAGGCCTGTGGACCGGCGCGAAAACTATGTTAAAAGATGTGTGGGAATACCGGGTGACACAATTAGTGTCAAAGGTGGTGTTCTTTATGTTAATGGAGAAAGATATGAAGGGATTGAATCACAGCAGTTAAATTACTGGGTGCGTACTGATGGTACCAGGATTAATCCCAGGGCATTTGAAAGACTGGATATATATAAATCAGATCAGAATATGGTATCGGGAACAACCTACCTTATGCCTCTGACACGTTCAAATGCCGAAGCCATAAGTAATTTCCGGAATGTTCAGGAAGTGAGAAAAAACCTCAGAAGGGAAGGGGAATTTGGTGAGCATATATTCCCACATAACCCGTATTATCCGTGGAATGAGGATTATTTTGGTCCCCTGTGGATACCTGAGAAAGGGGCCACGGTAAAGCTTGATTCCAATAATATATCCATCTATAAGAGGATTATTGATGTGTATGAAGATAATGATCTTACCCTTGAAGGAAACAGCTATATTATTAACGGTGAAGAGACTGACAGCTATACCTTTAAGATGGATTATTACTGGATGATGGGCGACAACCGTCATAATTCAGCTGATTCCAGGTTCTGGGGATTTGTACCTGAAGATCATATTGTTGGTCAGCCTAAATTTATATGGCTCTCTGTTGATAAGGAGGCCGATGGTCTTAAGAAGATACGTTTCAGACGCCTCTTTATGTCAATAAAGTAAACCTGGCGCTATGATATCATGCTGTTGTGACGATAGTTTCCCTGCCGTCACTGTCAACCTTTATCTCAGAATGGCCTTCCCTGATATCACCTTTCAGTATGGCAAGTGATATTTTGTCAGTTATCTCCTTTTGTATTAGCCTTTTAAGGGGTCTTGCCCCAAACTGAATATCAAAGCCTTTATCCTGCATGTAGCTTATACAGCTGTCGGTAACAGATAGTTTAATATCCTGTTTGCCGAGAGTTCTCTCGAGCAGACGAAGCTGTATGTCAATAATATCCCTGATATCTTCCCTGGTAAGAGGCTTGAACATAATAAGCTCATCTATGCGGTTCAGGAATTCCGGTCTCATGCTTTTTTTAAGTATTTCAAAAACCTGGTTTTTTGTATCTTCTATCACCTGTTCCGCATTTTCTTCAGTATAGCTTTCAAAGTTTTCCCTTATCAGCTCAGATCCCAGGTTTGATGTCATGATAACTATGGTGTTTTTAAAGTTGGCCACCCTGCCTTTATTGTCTGTAAGCCTGCCGTCTTCAAGCACCTGGAGCAGGATATTAAAAGTATCAGGATGTGCTTTTTCTATCTCGTCAAGCAGGATAACGGAATAGGGCTTTCTCCTTACAGCTTCGGTCAGCTGTCCCCCTTCATCATATCCCACGTATCCGGGGGGAGCTCCAATGAGTCTCGATACAGCATGCCTTTCCTGGTACTCACTCATATCTATGCGTGTCATAAGGGATTCGTCATTAAACAGGTATTCAGCCAGCGCTCTTGCCAGCTCGGTTTTGCCTACACCTGTTGTGCCCATGAAAAGGAATGAGCCCACGGGCCGGTTTTCATCGGCCAGTCCGGTCCTGCTTCTTCTAATAGCAGCAGCCACTGCATTAATTGCCTCCTCCTGGCCAACCACTCTCTTATGTAGTTCCTCCTCTATCTTCAATAACTTCTCCTTTTCACTCTGCAGCATCCTTGTTACAGGTATACCGGTCCATCTGGAAATTATTTGGGCAATATCCCCGGATGTTATCTCTTCCCTTACCAGTCTCTTGCCTTCCTTTTCATAGTCCTGCAGCTTCTCTATGGCTTTTTTCAGCTCTGCTTCGGCTTCAGGCAGCTGTCCGTACCTTATCTCGGCCACCTTGCCCAGGTCACCTTCACGTTCGGCCTTTTCAGCCTGGTACCTGTAATCCTCAATCTTCTGCTTTATCTTCTGTATATCATTCACAACTGATTTTTCTTCTTCCCATAGGGCAGTCAGTTGCTTTCTTTCGTCTTCCAGCTCTGCAAGCTGCCTGTTTCTTTTTTCGACCTTTTCTTTGTCCTTTTCGCGTTTGAAAGCTACCTTTTCAATCTCCAGCTGCTGTATCTTCCTGTCGAGTATATCCAGTTCTTCAGGCTTTGAATTCATTTCAATACGCAGGTGGGCTGCAGCTTCATCTATAAGATCAATAGCCTTATCGGGCAGAAAACGATCACTGATATATCTTATGGATAGCTGGACGGCCGAAACAATTGCTTCATCCTTGATGCGTATCTTATGATAGCTCTCGTACCTTTCCTTGATACCCCTGAGTATTGATATGGCATCTTCCTCATCCGGTTCATCTATAAATACTTTCTGGAACCTTCTCTCAAGAGCCTTGTCTTTTTCGAAATATTTCTGATATTCATTCAGGGTTGTTGCACCTACAGCACGAAGCTCGCCTCTGGACAGTGCAGGTTTTAATATATTTGCAGCATCCATCGCTCCTTCGCCACCGCCCCCGGCACCAACCAGTGTGTGTATCTCATCAATAAACAGAATAATATTGCCATCGGAGTGAACCACTTCTTTAACCACGGATTTAAGTCGCTCTTCGAACTCTCCCTTGTATTTGGCACCGGCAATAAGAGCACCCATATCCAGTGAGTAAATATTCTTTTTCAGCAGGTCGTCCGGAGCATCACCGTTTACAATTCTGAAAGCTATGCCTTCGACAATAGCTGTTTTACCGACGCCGGGCTCACCTACCAGTATAGGATTGTTTTTTGTCCTGCGTGCCAGTATCTGCAGCACACGTCTTATTTCTTCATCGCGGCCTATCACCGGATCCAGCTTGCCACTCCTTGCACTCTCATTGAGGTTTATGGCATATCTGCCCAGTGCATTATAGGTTTCCTCCGCTGTCTGGCTGTTGACATTACTGCCTTTGCGCAGTTCCTTCATCGCAGCCTTCAGGTCTGCAAGGTTCATACCACTGTCTTTCAGCATGGATGCAGTGCTGTCAGATGTGCTCATCAGTCCTGCCAGAATGTGTTCAATGGAAATATATTCATCACCTGATGAGTCGGCTGCTTTACGGGCTGCTACAAGAGTCCTGTTGGCAGTATCGGATAAATATACCTGTCCGCCGCTTACCTTTGGATAAGCTTTGATTATCTCATCCAGGGCCATGCGTACAGCCTGTTCGTTAACAGAGAGTTTCTTAAAAATGAAGGGCATAATATTGTCGTCTGTCTCCAGCACCCCTTTTAACAGGTGACCGCATTCAATGGCCTGGTTCTCATTTTCCATGGCCAGTTGCTGTGCTCTCTGTATTGACTCCTGTGACTTTATGGTAAATTTATCGAACTGCATATATTAATTATTGTTTACGAAAATTATTGTTTACAAAAAGCTGCAGGCTAATATATCATAACCTGCAGCTTAGATTAATAAGTTCCTGTTCAGGTTTAGCTGATTGCTATTTGCTTTGCAGGTTTGGGTTTTACTTCTTCACTCTTTGGCAGGCTTACATATAAGATACCATCTTTGTACCTGGCGCTTATCTTCTGATTGTCAATGAGATTGTCCTCAATCTCAAAGCTCCTGCAGAAGGACTGGTAACTGAACTCCCTGCGGTTATACCACTCGTCCTGGTTCTCATCCTGCTTTATCTCTGAAGAGATTGTCAGGCGTCCGTTATCATAATTAACGGAAAAATCATCTTTTTTCATGCCGGGTGCTGCCACCTCAATCATAAAATCATTGTCTGTCTCTTTAATATTCACTGCCGGTACACTTGTATTGGTAGATGAATAATTCATAGTGGGCCTGTCTGATAATTCGTTATCCCAGAAACGGTCCAGCATTGATGACGGAAAAAAAGGAAATCTTGCTATAGTCATTTTTCTATCCTCCATTTATTTAATTATACATTTATTTACTCTGCTTTTTAGTTTTCAAATCCTGTGCCACTGTAATAGATTACAATCTGCCGCATATAACTAAATATCAGTGAAACAATGATTAATAGCTTATGTCCTGCTTATTGGTCCTGTGTACGGCTATTCAATAAGCCTGCCAATATGACTGACTAAATAAACAATAAAACGACAATATGACATGCGGGGGAGATTGATATTTTCCTTGTGACAGTGAAAAAAATGAATCCATTGTAAAGGAAGCCTGAAAGATGAAAATTTACCAAAAAAAAGACCGTCTCAGGTTTTCTTATGAGACGGCCTCTTTACAGGTTCTTTCGAAATATGTTAATTAATTATTTTACTTTCTCCACTATTGCTTTAAAGGCTTCAGGATGGTTCATTGCCAGGTCGGCAAGAGTTTTCCGGTTCAGTGCAATTCCTTTCTTGTTTATCTTGCCCATGAATTCAGAATAGCTCATATCATATTGTCTTGATGCGGCATTTATCCTTTGTATCCACAGTGCCCTGAAATTACCTTTTTTCTTTCTTCTGTCGCGATACGAATACTGCAATCCTTTTTCCAGTGCATTCACTGCAATGGTATAGGCGTTTTTCCTGCGACCGAACTGACCTTTTGTTTGTTTCAGTACCTTCTTTCTTCTGTTTCGTGAAGCAACTGAATTAGTTGATCTTGGCATATTTTAAAATTTTTTGAATGTCAGCGCTCCACTGAGGAGACTTGTCTGGCTGTACATCCGGTTAATAAATCGTATACTTTCTCTCTTTTCTGCGTCAGCATTACTTTTTGGCCAGAAGAAGTTTTATATTCTTCTCATCCGGTTTATCAACAGTTCCGAAATAGGTAAGATTCCTTTTTCTTTTTGTTGACTTTTTTGTAAGGATATGGCTTTTGTACGCATGCTTGCGCTTAATCTTTCCCGAGCCGGTAAAAGAAAATCTTTTTTTAGCACCGGGATTCGTTTTCATTTTTGGCATTTCGTACAGTTTTTATATAATTTGAAAGAACCTATTTTTTCTTTTTGGGAGTGAAGGTGATTATCATTCTTTTGCCTTCGAGTCTTGGCATCTGCTCAACAACCCCGTAATCTTCGAGGTCCTGTGCCAGTCTTAGCAGTAATATTTCACCTTTCTCCTTAAATAATATTGACCGTCCCTTAAAGAACACATAAGCTTTCACTTTAGCGCCGTCTTCAAGGAACTTAATGGCGTGTTTTAATTTAAAGTTATAGTCATGGTCATCAGTGTTGGGACCGAACCGTATTTCTTTCACCACCACCTTGGTGGTTTTGGCCTTCATTTCCTTCTGTTTCTTTTTTTGCTGGTAAAGAAACTTCTGATAATCGGTAATCTTGCAAACAGGAGGATCGGCCTTTGGAGATATCTCTACCAGGTCAAGCTCCATCTCATCAGCCAGTTTAATGGCATCATTTATTGACATTACCTGTGGTTCTACATTATCGCCTACAACCCTTACTGCCTTGGCAGTGATACGGTTATTGATCCTG
>CAZGUR010000123.1:0-9710 GCA_964529295.1 uncultured Rikenellaceae bacterium
CACCCTCAAGCTGTATACCAAGCTCTATATGACGTGATATAATATCTTCCTTGACCTGTCCTGTCATTCCCGGCTGCTGTGCTCCCATCATTGATGGTGTATGTGAATAGGGATCTACCGTAAAGGCTCCGTATTCAGAGGGTGATTTATCCGCTCCTATACCTGATCTCAGTCTGTAATAAAGTCCGGAAAGCCTGGTAAGGGTGTCCTTATCACATCCTTCCCTGTCTGCCCGCACAACATATTCGCCGGTCGCCAGCAGCAGTTTTGACACCATATGCCAGTAAATACTGCCCAGTCCTTCATATTTAAAGAAGGAACCGCTGCGACCTGTAAACATTTTATGATTAAACACAGATTCGAAGATGCCGGCAATCAATTCCTTTTCTTTCTCCACAAGTTTCTTATACGCTGCCGGCAGCTTGTCAAGCGCCTTCTTAAGGTCTTCAGCCCTGGTAAACCTACCGTTAAAATGGTACTTACCCCATATATCCTTTTTTATAACAGAAGTATCACCATTACTGGCCAGTTTTTTCAGCAGCAGTGATGTTGAAACATCCTTATCACTGATAATATTCATCTCCCTGAAAGATTTCAGTTCAGCATCGGGGTACAGCATGAAACTGTCCTGGTCAGCCCTGTAGAGTGCACTCTCATACATACTTTCAATAAGGGTGGCAGCCTCAGCCGGATCGGGCACGCCACTGCTCAGCAGGGCAACCTGCCCTTCCAGCATTTCCTGCAAGGGGATAATATCAATACTGTCTTTTTCAACACTTACCAGGTTATATGCATTATACAAACCATCAGGCCGCCTGTTAATGCTTATATCTGTGTCGATATATTCCTCCACCAGGACAAAAAAATCAATCAGGCGGTTCTTATCTTTTTCAGAGAAGATGCCCGAAAAACCTTTATATACATTATCGCGGTAGTCAGAGCCTGCCTTCCCCAGGCTGACACTTATTTTCCTTCGCAGTCTATTATCCTGACTGCCTTTTTTATCCCTGTTCTCAAGCAGAATATCATAAACAGCTTCAAACAGGACAGAAATCTCCTCTCTGACAGAAAAGTCCGGGGCGGAGGTACTGTTATACAGATTTCTGAGGAAAGCTGCCATTCTGCGCATATAATACAGTGTCACCATTGAGGCACCATTACCCACCAGTGCATTATTGGCATCGTTCCACTCAGGCCTCTGTGTATTCATCCATATACCTGCACCGGGTATCATATTGACAATCCTGGTAAGCACTGTAAGCAGTATCTTTTCGGTGAAAGAAGCTTTGATAAGGTCCCCATTCTTATCATACACCATTTTACCGTCTGCACCCGTCCTGGCAGCCAGCTTTTCTATCTCCCTGTTTTTCTCTTCCTGAAAAACAATTGTTTCATAGGGATCTTTTATTATATCATCAATATTTTTTATCCTGTAAGGCACATTGGCATAAGAGAATATCCGCAGGTCAAGCCACTCATCCAGCTGCTGCGGCATAAACTTCCGGCTCAGCTCCAGTAATCTGAGAAGGTATATTACCTGGTGGTCACCCCAGTAACCTATATGTGACCATGGATTATCCTTTTCCGGCACCTCCCAGTCTATGCCCTCACTGCTTATTCTGTAAGGGTTATAGCCATCAAGCGTTGAACTGTTAAGGAACCTTGATATCATTGAAGGAAGGAATCCGGGATATGACAGGGCCAGGGCTTCCCAGTTCTGGAAGATATCCCTCCAGTTGCCCTGGTAGCTCTGTGAAAGGCTTCCGTCATC
This sequence comes from uncultured Rikenellaceae bacterium, assembly GCA_964529295.1. Lineage (GTDB taxonomy): Bacteria > Bacteroidota > Bacteroidia > Bacteroidales > VadinHA17 > UBA9300. The sequence goes on from CAZGUR010000123.1 coordinate 1,772, forward strand.
CTCTTTCAGGCTTATATCGAACCTGTTCCATGGGCGACTTGGATCGCCATGGCGCCTGCTGAAGCTAAGAGGCAGGTATTCGAGGGTCAGTCTGAGCAGATCAGCATCACCATTGTCTTTTACTTCCTCCATAAGTTTATCCAGTGTCATGGTCTCAGGCAGTTTTTCCAGCCATCCTTTATACTTATAAGCCAGCTTACTGTTAAACTTCTCTAAATGCCTTTCATAGTATTCCTTCCTGATATCATAATCATCCTCAAACAGTCCGCCCCGCATACAATTAAAAAGCACATTGGAGAAGTGACGTATGCCCGTCATGCTGTCATCCGTCTCCTGTAAACCGTCAGCCATGCCAACAAGCTCTTTCAGTCGCATCGTCCCCTTTGCCACATCCTCCTCCAGCAGGGCCGGCAGCTTATCGCCATAGCTGAGCATTGAGACAAGCTCCTCTATATCACAGGCGTCCTGTTCCGTTTCCAGTACATAATAATTATTTACTGATTCATAAGGCTCAAGGACAAAGTCAGCCACGGTAAAATAACATCCCTTAAGGGCTTTGGATCCTTTTTCCGCAGCAACAGCCTTTCCCCTGGCAAAATCCTCCAGCTGCCTGCTGCTCAAAAGAACTGACGAGGACTTATACCCTGCCGACCATACGCTTGTACATTCCAGGGCCTCACTGGGCACGGCCCGGTCAACAGGTATTGATGAAAATCTGTAGATACCCATGCCGGTTGATATATCCAGCTCATTCTTCTTATAAGCATCAAGCAGTGTGCTCATGGTGCTCTGCATCATCTGGCTTACCCCGTAAGGCAATATATTCCTTACACCATCGAGAACTGATATGCTTACGACCTGCCCTGAATTATTTACCAGGCTGCCTTTCTTTATCCAGCCATAACTGTCACTGTTCATCCACGAGTAGCGGTAACTAAGGTGCAGGTCTTCGTTCTTCTCCTCAAAGATCACCCTGTTTCCCGTAATATGCTTATACAGTTTACGCCTTATTCTATAAATGCCGCGGTAACGGTCTGAAAAGGGTTCCCATAACATTTTCTTATCCCCACCACCTGCCAGTATTATCGTTTTGCTTCCTGTGGTGGTACAGGATTCATGTATCTTATCATCTGTATAATAAGGGAATAAGGCATTGTCCGGGTTACGCCGCCCCGCCGTGAGTCCACCGCTGCTGGAAATATACATCCAGTGGTCAGAGTTACTGACTATAGTCATCAGGAAGGGGTCCATCAGATCATAATTGTCAATAAGGTAATACTGCTCCCCTTCCAGGTGTACCAGTTTGCCTGTTATTTTCTCTGCTGCCAGCTGCAGTTTCTGATTTCCTGTATATATATTATCCGGCAATTATACCTCCTCCTGCTTTAAATTAGTGCCTGCGTTTGTCCGTCTTTTTTTACAGCTTACTATGGAACCTTACAGTCGGTGCTTATCATCCTCTGCCCCTTATGCAGTATTCCATGCGTTCCGGTAGCGCAGATAGCTATTCTTAAATCGTCTTAAAGGGAATGTTAACAGTGGCTACATGGTTATTATTATCCCTGATATAAATAAACAGCCGGTATTCACCCTTTTCAGATGGTGCGGTAAATGATATCTCACCATTCTCATTATGGCTTATCTCTGTCTCCACAACATCGGGCCTGGGTTCAAAATCGCCACCATCGCTAAGCTCAGTGGCTTCCTCCATAATCGCACACTGTATCTCCAGGCTGTCGCCATCAGGGTCTGAAAAATTAACCAGGGCATCATTCGACGAGCCGGCTTCCAGCATTATACCGGCATACCTGTCCTGGCCGTTTATAGTGGCGCTGCTTATTTCCGGAGCTCTATTTTCAGGCCAATCCCCTGTCCAGTAATAATGCATAACATCAATTGCTTCAGTCTCCCTTCCGTCTTCTGTGAACAGTCCGTACCATGTTGGTGTGCGCTCCTGCTTCTGTCCCCACAGAAAAACATAAGAGCCCATGCACCTGGAGCTGTCTGCCAGTATAGCATTCTTATACCTTCTCTTCACTGCCTCTGCCTTTTCACTGGAAGTCTGCTCAATGGGAGCACCCCAGGGTGTTAGCGGCACCTCCCAGTGTCCCGTAGCACCCCATTCGGTAATAAGATACGGTCCTTCATACCCCGCTTCATCGATCCTGGTGGCAAGGTTTTCGATATCACCGTAAAACTGGAAACTGAGAAAATCTATATCAGGGCAATTGCCGGTCAGATACTCAACTTCCTCCCTGCCAATGCCGGCCAGCATGGTTGTTGTGACATGGTTACCGTCAATCTTATTTATCATTTTAGCAATATCATTTACGGCATCCCAGACTTTAATATTAGTATACCTCAGGTTTAATTCATTACCTATTCCCCAGCCCAGCAAGGCAGGATGGTCCTTCAATTCCATGACCTGTCGTTTTATATCCTGCTTCTGCTGTGCCACCCAGACTGTATCATCATAATTATAGCCGTGTCTTTCCCTGCCAACCTCAATACCCATCATAACCATAAGTCCGTTCTGATGTGCTTTATCCAGCACCTCTGAGCCGCTGACCCTGCCATTATCGGTGCGCCAGGTTCTGAATGAGTTTGCTCCGTGCTCTGCCAGGGCCTCTGTGTTTCCAAACTCCATGCCTGCACCTTTTACAAAAAATTCCTTACCGTCAACATACAATCTGTATACTCCCTTTTTTTCTTTTATTTCAACCCTTGCAGGTCCCTCATCTTCTTTTTTTGATCCTGCATTATCACAGGCGTACAGCATCATAAGCATCAGAAGGCCGGGTAATAATAATCTCTTAATTTCTTTCATCTTCCTGTTTTTTTAATTATGTTTTTTTTGCCAGTATTATCTCAAGTTCTTCCAGTGTTTTCCCTTTTGTCTCGGGTAATACAAAGATAACAAAGATCAAACCCAGGGCACCAAAAGCACCGTAGATAAGGAATGTCACCGAGCTACCCAGGTTTGCCAGCTCCCATGGAAAGACCAGCTGCACCAGGAAGCTCACGGCTGAATTTATAAAGCCCACAAAGGATATAGCCACACCCCTTATCCAGTTCGGGAACAGTTCTGAGAACAGCACCCACATCACCGGTCCTATTGAAACAGCAAATGAAGCTACAAAACCAATAATTCCCATCAGCACAAGCCATGGATTGATATTAATGGCCCTGTGCAGAAAATCACTTTCATATTTCCTGAGGGCCTCTTCACCCAGGTTCCTGGATACGGCTTTTTTAAAGCTCAGATCACTGTTATAATTAATATCCTGCAATTTATACCAGTTCGGGCTATCTATCTTTTCTTTAAGTACAGCAACATCATCCGCTTCAAGCTTATAGGTAGCCTTAGCGAAGCCGGCAGATAACAGGCTCATGCAAATCACTATACCTGAGAGGCCTGCAACAAGGAGCAATTTACGGCCCAGTCTGTCTATAAGCCACATCGCAAGCACAGTAAACACCAGGTTGGTTAATCCCACAAGTATAGCCTGGGAGAATGATGCGTCAGTGCCTATGCCTGTCTGCTCAAAGATCACGGGAGCATAGAAAAAGACCGCATTTATTCCTGTTATCTGCTGTGTTATAGCCACCACTATACCTATCAGCAGTACCAGTCTCAATGCGGGCTGGAACAGGTCTTTAACGGGTCTTGATTTCCTGTCTTTATCTTTCTCCAGGTTTTCTTTCAGTAAAGTCAGGGTAGCCTGCGCCTGTCCGGTGCCGCTTACTCTCTCAAGTATATTAAGGGCTTCTTTTTCGCGTCTTTTCATTGCCAGCCATCTCGGACTTTCAGGAACGGTGAAAAGCAGGATGAAGTAAGCCAGGGCGGGTAGTGTTTCCAGTCCAAGCATCCACCTCCAGTTATGCTTATCTATCCCCAGGGCGCTTACAATATCAGATGGCTCATGGCCCATCTGCAGAATAAGGTAATTGGTAAAGAAGGCGACCGATATACCCAGAACAATATTCAGCTGGTTAAACGACACCATTGTTCCCCTTACCTTTGCCGGTGATATCTCGGCTATATACATTGGTGCTGTTATCAGTGAGGCTCCCACTCCCAGTCCGCCCAGCATCCTTGCTGTTACAAGCACAGCGTAGCTGGGTGACAGGGCCGAAGCCACAGCTGAAACACCATAAAGTGTTGCTGCCACCCTCAGGACCATGCGCCTGCCGTAGCGGTCGCTCAGCGGGCCGGAGACCACCATGGCCAGTGTTGATGTGAGTGTCAGTGAGCTTACAGCCCATCCCAGCTGCAGTTTGCTAAGGTCAAAATCCACCTCAATAAACCTGACCACACCTGAAATAACTGAAGCATCAAAGCCCATAAGAAAGCCTCCAAGGGCCACTATCAGTGATACACGGTAGATATATGTTTTTGATTTTTTCATTTTTTATTCATAATTGTGAATTTAGTCTTAAGTGTTGCATTGGAGTCGCCTCCAACCCATACATGAAACTCACCCGGCTCCACAATATATTTCATATCCACATCATGAAAAGCCAGGCTGCGGGCTGGCAGCATAAAGGTGACACGCTTACTTTCACCTGCCTCCAGATGCACTCTTTTAAAGCCTTTCAATTCCCTTACCGGCCGTGTTACATTACCCACAGGGTCCCTGACATACAACTGGGCTACCTCCTCGCCGCTGTGCTCACCTGTATTGGTCAGCAGAAAGTCAACTGTGAGTGTATCAACCGGGTCCAGTACAGACCTGTCAGGTTTAAGATCGCTGTACTCAAAGGTGGTATATGACAGGCCGTAGCCGAAAGGGTACAGAGGCTCAAATCCGGCATCAATATAATGGGAAGTGTTGCCCAGTGATGTCTGGAATGCTTTTTCAGGTATATCGTCAATATGCACCCATTCATCAGGTATCACAGGGCGGCCTGTATTTTTGTGGTTATAATACAGAGGTATCTGCCCTTCGGTTTTGGGAAAGGTCATGGGCAGCTTGCCGGATGGATTTACATCACCATAAAGTATATCGGCCAGTGCTGCACCGCCCATGGTCCCCGGATGCCAGGCATAGATAACAGCATCTGCAAATTCAGACACCTCACCTATGGTAAGGGGTCGGCCGGCCATCACTACCAGAACCAGGGGTCTGCCAGTTTTGCTTAACTCCTTTACAAGCTCACCCTGTGCTCCGGGCAGATCAAGAAATGCACGTGAATGAGCCTCGCCTGTGATTATAGCCTCTTCACCGGCACAGAAAACGATAATATCGGAAGCAGAAGCCATCGCGTATGCTTCAGGGAAGCCGTCCCTGTTTTTATCCCGACTGTTACGAAGCCCTTTTGCAAAAAGGACCCTGTCATCTCCTGCTCTCTCCCTCAGGGCTTGCAGGGGTGTAACAGTAAGTGATGAGTCGCCGTCAAAGTTCCATGTACCCAGCTGTTCATACATCTCGTCGGCCATAGGACCGATAAGGGAGATCTTTATCCCCTTCTGCAGTGGCAGGGTATTATTTTCATTCTTCAGCAGTACCATGCTCTGCACAGCCGCTTTACGCGCAAGCTCCAGATTATATGACCCGCCAAACCTGTTCTGTTTATCTTTCGGTATATAAGGATTGTCGAAAAGCCCGAGCTCCATCTTAACACGCAATATCTCCCTCACCGCCCTGTCAATAATCAACTCATCAAGCAGGCCCTGGTCAACCAGGTCTGCAATATTATCATTGTAGGTGCCTGCCGCCATTTCCATATTAACACCGGCCTGTACCGCCCGGTATGCTGCCTCCCTCTCATCACCGGCAAAGCCATGATTAATAAGCTCATATGTCGATTCCCAGTCGCTTACCACGAAGCCGTCGAATTTCCATTGATCGCGCAGCACTTCACGCAGCAGGTAAGTATTACCGCTGACAGGCACTCCGTCAAGGTCATTAAAGCCGGGCATAAATGTTCTGACACCCGCATCCACGGCTGCCCTGAACGGTGGCAGGTATATATCATGCAACTCCCTGGGCGGTATAAGGGTTGAATTATAATCCCGTCCCCCTTCTGATGCACCGTATCCTGCAAAATGCTTTGCACAGGCAATAAGAGTATTGTCAGCAGTGAGATCATCACCCTGGAACCCTTTTATTACTGCAACGCCCATTTCTGAAACCAGGTACGGATCTTCGCCAAAACTTTCCGCCACACGTCCCCAGCGGGGGTCACGCACAATATCTATCATGGGGGCAAAAGTCCAGTTTATACCTGCTGACCATGCCTCTGAGGCTGCAATCTCAGAACATGTCTTTACCAGGCCGGGGTTGAACGATGATGCCAGTCCCAGGGGTATGGGAAATACAGTCTTAAAACCATGTATCACATCTCTGCCAAAGAGCAGTGGTATACCACCGGTACTCTCTTCAACTGCTATACGCTGCATTTCATTGATAATTTCCGGGCTTGCTTCGTTTAAGACCGAACCAAGCTGTCCTGTGCTTATCAATGATATCATATCCCCTGTTACAGATCCCGGAGAATTAACCTGGTTCATCTGCCCGATCTTCTCTTCGAGTGTCATTTGTGAGAGGATCTCATCTACCCTGTCTTCTATTGAGGAAGCAGGATAATCACTGTTCTGTTCTGCACAACTAATGAGTGCCATCAATAAAATATAAAAGCTGTATAATAATATCTTTTTCATTATAGTAGTTATCGCCTACTCAAGCTGGTAGACACGTACATAATCTATCTCCATCACGGCCGGGAAAACAGAATCATCAACACCTTCCACTCCCCCGTACATTCCACCCACAGCTATGTTTAAAAGAAAATAGAAGGGCTTATCGAATGGCCAGTTCTCACTGTTATATGTAGCGGGACGCCGGTAGCTCATAATAATATTATCAGGGCTGTCGAGGTAAAATTTCAAACCGGTATATGTCCAGATAAGCCCGTAGGTATAAAACTCCTCCTCCACACCGGGCAGTGATATATGTCCCGATGTAATAGCATTACCCTCCACATGATTATTGCTTTCCGTATGAATGGCGCAACTGAAATGATCCGGGTTCCAGCTTACATATTCCATAATATCTATCTCTCCGCACAGGGGCCATGATGTTCCTTCCTGTATTGATCTTCCAAGCATCCATATTGCCGGCCAGAGTCCCGGCCCCCTGTATTCCGGCATCTTTGCCCTCACTTCGAACCTGCCATAGGTAAAGCTTTCAGTGCTGTTTATCCTCGAGGAAGTGTAGTCGCCTGCATTCTGGCCGCTGCCTGTTTTACGCGCAGTTATTTTCAGCCGTCCGCCGGAGACTGATGTATTAAGACCGTCAGTATAGTCCTGTAGTTCCTGGTTACCCCAGCCATGATCACCTGTCTCGTGAACCCACAGTGAATTATCTATCGTATCCCCGTCAAACTCATCCGCCCACACAGGGCGGTAATGATCAAGGTAATCAGGATCATCAGCAGATATCACTACCTCCCTGCTTACCGACCTTATTATATTATCCCTGCGAATCTCAAGTTCAATATCATAGCTGGCTCCCATGGCCAGGTATATCACCCTTTCTTCACCCGGAGCACCATGGTACTCGCGTCCGGGGTACCTCCATATTATACTGTTATAATCACCTGTACTGTTATCAGTCAGCCTCACGTAATTGGCGGAATCTTCAATTACACTGTACTCAAAATCCGGCACGGGCTCACTTTTCTCAATGATCACCGTTTTTGTAACTGATTTTCTGTCATCATCCCTGTCACTGATACCCCATACTGTCAGTTCTACGGTATACTGGCCCTTAAGGGGATAAAAGGCCGAATAGCTGAGTTTACTGGCAGGCTGCTTATCTGTTTGTTCACCATTGCCAAAATCCCATTGCATGTATTTATGCTCTCCAGTGGTGGTATTGACAAACCTGACTGTATTAGGCTTATCATCCCTGTATTCATAAGTGAAGCCGGGTGT
>CAZGUR010000124.1:0-9659 GCA_964529295.1 uncultured Rikenellaceae bacterium
ATAGGATGCCAGTGCTGCATTGGTATGTCCCGGCATATCTATCTCCGGGACGATGGTTATATGCCGCTGCAGCGCATAGTTAACAATTTCAGCATATTGCTCCTGCGTATAGAAACCTCCCTCGCCACCGTCCACCTCTGTGCTGCCACCTGTTTCCGTGAGTTCCGGCCATGATTTTATCTCGATACGCCAGCCCTGGTCATCGGAAAGGTGAAGATGCAATACATTCATTTTATACATAGCCATCAGATCGATCAGTCTTTTCACATCCTCAACATCAAAAAAATGACGTGACACATCGAGCATGGCACCGCGATAAGCATATTCAGGAATATCACGTATGGTTCCGGTGGCAATGATCAACTCTTCACCGGAACCAGCTTTTACCGGCACTGCCTGCAGCAATGTCTGTATACCATAGAAACAACCGGCCTCCGTACCGGCTTTTATGCTTACAAGCTTTTTGCCGATATTCAGCTCATAGGCTTCTGTGCCCGGAACGGCTTCTGTGCCCGGAACGGCTTCTGTGCCCGGAACGGCATAATTATCGATTAACTCAAGGTATATCCCCCTGCGCGGTATCTTTTCTGCGGCCTGAGCAGTGACAGGGAGTCCGGATACACTCCCCAGATTCTCTGCCAGGTAAGTGGCGGCAAACTGTAATCTTTCCTGCCCGGACTTATAATAAACCACTGTGGAAGCAGATACTTCAAAAACATCGCCGGTGACGGTGACATTTGCAGGTCTGGGAATAAAGCTGACCTTCGAAAGGTCGGTTGGCACTTTTGGTGTGCAGCATGCCAGTATAAGCATTACTGCTACAGCTGTGATCCATCTTGTTTTGTTCTCCATAATATTTTCTTTACCAGGTTTAATGCCCGGTGCATAAAGATATCTATGTTTTGCTTGCTATGCAATTATTAAGAGAAGATATCATTCGCTTCCACCCTCCCACTATACTGCATTCCCCTGTACCGAAGTAGGGAATACCCCCATCCGGTTTCGGATTTGTCCGTACCTGCAATAAAACCCTGTTATATATTTTTGTGCCTTAAAGAAAAGTAGAAAAAAATGGCACTGAATAAACAAAAGAGCAATAATACAAAAACAGTTGTTATCCTGGCTGAATGCTGGAACGGTGCTACCAATGCTAGCAGCTTTGCAGCAAGGCTTCTTTTTAATAAGGACACCCGCATAATACTGCTCCATACCTATATAAAACCGGCAACAGGAACAGAAATGCTGCAGAATATTATACCCATATTAAAAAAGATAGCGGAAGAAGAGCTTGATAAACTGGAAAATAATCTGGTGGAAGACTTTAATATACCTGCCGGAAATATTGAAAAAAAGGTTATGGAGGGGAAACTCAAATCAGTAATGGAAAGTCAGTTCGGCCATTATAGCAATTTGTCCGTTGTTCTTGGTCCGGGCATGGAAAAGGAATATTATAAAGATTCCTGCAGGAACACCATCAGTGCAATAATGGAAACAAGGCCAAGGCCACTGTTCCTGATATCTGATTTTATCACACTGATTGAGCAATCAAGGATCAGTGTAATAACTGAAAAAGAAAATAAGGTATCGGCCGAATACATTGATTTTCTGAAAGATATATCAGGAGATAAGAAACCACTTATTGACGTTATCAGCAATGACAATAATAAATCAATAAAAATGAATAAGGAAACAGCCAGGCATTTCTCTGATCTGGCGGACAGGTCCGATATCAGGCAAAATAGTGCCGAACAGGTTCTCATTAACAGTGTAACTCGGGCTAATCCCGTATAAGTACTTAACAGACAGCAGTATACCCAAAATGAAGCTGCTGCACTTTCAACTTAATGATTATGCAATAAAAGTTTTTAAATAAAGGAATCATGAAATCAAATAAGAATAATATAAAAATACTGGTGCCGGTACCTCTTACACCCGACTTTGCTATTGCCCTGAATCAGGCAATGCAGTTTAACAAGGCATACAGGACTGAAATAATACTCATGCATGTGGTACCCGACAACAAGCTGTCCGGCAAAATAAAAAATTCAAACAGGGTAAGAAGGAGTAATTATGAGGCCAGTTATAACCTTAGATGCCTGGCAACTAATTTTTTCAAAGGTGAGATTCCGGATAATGTGAAGCTGAAAGTAGTAAATGGGCGTTTGATTTCTACTATACTGAAAGAAGCGACCGACATGAAATGCGACCTTATCATTATCAAAAAGTCTGAAAAAATGAAGGGCTATTTAAATTTCCTGAGGACGGAAAATGCCGATAAGATGATATCAGAGGCCGTGCGTCCTGTGATAACCATCCCGGGTAATGATACAGACGGTAAAATCAAGGATATACTTCTCCCGGTCGATATCTTCAAAAAAACCACAACCAAGGTCGCCTGGGCTATCTCACTTGCAAAAAAGTTCAATGCCAGGCTCCATGTAGTGTCAGTTCTGAATATGAACATAAAACCGGAGGAAAGCCTGTCATATAAGAAATGTAAACAAATAGAATATGAGATACGGAAAGAGGGCGTTGAAGTGGATACCGCCTTGCTCAGGTGCGAGGAAAAATCAATGGCTGATATGGTACTTGACTATTCCGCAAAGATCAGATCTGACCTTATTATCATAATGACCCGCCAGGAAACAGCCCTTATTGATAATTACCTCGGAAGCTTTGCCACTGATATAATACACAGGTCAAAGGTGCCGGTTTTCAGTGTTGTGCCAGGAAAAGAGACAGTGCTGGGCGGATTCTTCAGCACCGTATCAGCCAGTGCCAATAAATGACATTAAAAAACAAACCATAAAAATTATAATAATGGAAAATCATAATAATATACAGAAGCTTACAGAGAAGATCCACCGTGAAGGTCTGGAGAAAGCAAAAATGGAAGCCGATCAAATTATTTCGAGGGCTAAAGAAGAGGCCGAAGGAATAATCATTGATGCCAGGAAAGAAGCAGAATCAATTAAGGAAAATGCCAGGAAAGAAGCGGAAGATACCTCAAAGAAGATAAAATCAGAGCTGCGCCTGTCATCACAGCAGTCAATATTATCACTTAAGAAAGAGATAAGTGAGCTGATACAGGCAGAAGTGATAAAAGAGCCCCTGCAGGAAGCTTTCAGTGATAACGGCTTTGTCAGGGATCTGCTGTCGACAGTGGTTAGTAACTGGAACGCCTGCCAGGAAGAAACAGACCTCCAGGTACTGGTGCCCGCCGATAAGCTGAAAGAGGTGGAGAATTTCTTCAGGGAGAAAACAGGCAGGGTGCTGAACAAGGGTCTTAGCCTGGGTCAGTACAAGGGGTCCGGAAATGGATTCGAGATAAAACCGGAAAACGGCCACTATAAAATTAATATGACAGATGAGGCTTTTAACCGCTTCCTCAAGGAGCACTTCAGGCCCAGAACCCTTGATTTCCTTTACGGAGCAAAGTCGTGATGATGAGTAATCAATACCATTGCTTCATTTCAGGCTTACCGGATATCTCCTTCGATAATCGCAGGGAATGGATAGATATACCTGCATTCAAAAGGATGCTTAAAGAAAATTTGCATCCACATGATTACAGGCAGGCAGAGTTGGTTTTCCTGGAAGAGGATAATCGTACACTTGCCCGGTTCATGTCCGGTGATGAGATAGAAGACTGGGGAGCAGGTAACTATACTATTGATGACTACAGGGAACAGCTGGAGATATTCCAGGCAATACTGCCCCCGGATGATATACTGCCCGGCTATATGGTTGAAGTGATGAGGGAAGTGCATGATACAGAAGATAAAGGCAAGGCTGATAAACTGCAGATCGAACACAGGCTGGCTGAAGGATATTACTCCTGGATTATGGCTGCCGGGAGTCCCTTTCTGAAAGCCTTCACTCAATTAAAGTATAATATTAAAAACCTGGTGGCCTTTATTAAGGCCGGCGAGCATGGCAAAGAGCAGGAACGGTTTATCACGGGCAGTTCGGATCATGCTGCACACCTCAGGAATTATCCAGGAAGGAGCCTGGTAAGTGACCCGGAGTTTGAGTTTTTTGACGAGATAATATCATACAGCAATAGTAGCTCTTTCGCTGAAGAAGAGAGCTTATATGACAGGCTGCTGTGGCAGCAGGCAGATGATATGACCTTCTTTGAAGATTTTAGTATTGACCGCATACTTGGGTACCTGCAGCAGATGAGAATACTTGCCCGCTGGTCTCCCCTTGATAAAAAAAGCGGTGAGGAAAAGCTGAGAGCCATAGTGAGCAGCGCATGGCAGGAACCGGCAGCCATGGAAGACAATGCATGACAGGAACCGGCAGGCAAAGAAGACAGCGCATAATGATTAAAAGAAAGACGAAAAAATAAAAACAGAGATAATGACTGGTGGAAAAGTAAAAGGTATAATAGCAAATCTTGTCATAGTGGAGGTTGATGCAGCCGTATCACAGAACGAGATATGCATGATAAGGCATGATAATACAAGGCTTATGGCCGAAATTATCAAGATAGAGGGCAGCCTGGCCTATGTACAGGTGTTTGAGAGCACGCGCGGACTCAAAACAGGAGCGACTGTTGAGTTCAGCGGCAAGATGCTGGAGGTAAGCCTGGGACCCGGCATACTAAGCCGCAACTATGACGGGCTGCAGAATAATCTCGATACCATGAAAGGCATATTCCTCGAGAGAGGCGAATATACTGATCCGCTCGACAAAACAAAGGAATGGGACTTTACCCCACTGGCCGTGCCGGGTGATACGGTGGAAGCCGGCAGCTGGCTGGGTGAGGTTAAGGAGAACAGGATCGATCATAAGATAATGGCTCCTTTCACACTTGAAGGCCGTTGGACCCTTGAGTCAGTAGCCCCGGCAGGAGCATATAAGATAGAGGATGAGATAGCAGTGCTGACAGATGCTGAAGGAAGGAAAAAATCAGTGAGCATGGTGCAGAAGTGGCCCGTCAAAAGACCACTGAAAGCATACAATAACAAGCCCAGGCCATCAAAAATACTGGAGACGGGTATAAGGGCCATAGACACCCTTAACCCCATAACAGAAGGAGGTACAGGATTTATACCCGGACCCTTTGGCTGTGGCAAAACAGTGTTGCAGCATGCCGTCTCAAGACAGGCTGAGGCCGACGTTGTAATAGTGGCGGCCTGCGGCGAGAGGGCCAACGAGGTAGTGGAGATATTCAAGGAATTCCCCGAGCTCGAAGATGCACGTACAGGCGCCAAGCTGATTGAAAGGACAACCATAATAGCCAACACATCCAATATGCCGGTGGCTGCACGTGAAGCATCCGTCTATACGGCTATGACACTGGCCGAATACTACCGCAATATGGGACTTAAGGTGCTGATGCTCGCCGACTCCACATCACGATGGGCACAGGCCCTCAGGGAGATGTCCAACAGGATGGAAGAGCTGCCCGGACCCGATGCCTTTCCTATGGATTTGCCGGCAATTATTTCCAACTTCTACTCAAGAGCCGGAGTGGTGGAGCTTAATAACAAAGCCTGGGGATCCATCATCTTTATAGGTACGGTATCACCTGCAGGCGGTAACATGAAAGAGCCGGTGACAGAGGCTACCAAGAAAGCAGCCAGGTGCTTCTATGCCCTCTCGCAGGAGAGAGCAGACAGCAAGCGCTACCCCGCCATCGACCCCATAGAAAGCTATTCAAAATATATGGAGTACGAAGAGCTGCAGGCTACCCTGGCTGAAACAATATCAGAGAACTGGACAAAGATGGTTGACAAAACCCGCGATATAATAATAAAAGGTAAAGAGGTCAATGAACAGATAAATATACTGGGTGATGACGGCGTGCCTGTTGACCATCATATATTGTTCTGGAAATCAGAGGTTATAGACTTTGTTATACTACAGCAGGACGCTTTTGATGAAATGGACAGGATGACACCTCTGGAAAGGCAGAAGTATATGCTGGAGAAAGTGCTGGAGCTGGTTGAAACAAAATTTGAGTTCAGAAAATTTGAAGAGGTGGCCCTGTACTTCCGTCAGCTGATTAATATGCTGAAACAAATGAACTATTCTGCCTTTGAATCTGAACAGTTCAGGGGATACGAAGAGCAGCTGCAATCACTAATTAATGAAAGGAGAATAGCATAATGGATAAAACAGCATTCAAAAGAATATATACCAGAATTAATAAGGTTACAAAAGCCACATGCTCACTGAGAGCTGAAAATACCGGCTATGAGGAACTGGCCATAGTTGATGGCAGGCTGGCACAGGTGGTGAAGATAATGGGCGATGAGGTCACACTGCAGATCTTTGCAGGAACGGAAGGCATAGCCACGGATGCAGAAGTCATATTCCTCGGCAAATCACCCTCCCTGAAGATGGGTCCGGATATTGAAGGACGCTTCCTGAATGCCTATGGCGATCCTATTGATGGCGGCCCGGAGCTTACGGGCGAAGAGATAGAGATAGGCGGTCCGTCCGTTAACCCGGTACGGAGAGAGCAGCCGTCGCAGCTGATAACCACAGGTATAGCAGGCATAGACCTTAATAACACCCTGGTAACCGGACAAAAAATACCGTTTTTTGCCGACCCTGACCAGCCCTTTAACCAGATTATGGCCATGGTGGCGCTCAGAACTGATGCAGACAAGATTATCCTCGGCGGCATGGGACTCTCAAACGATGACTACCTTTTCTATAAGAACACATTCGAGAATGCAGGCTCCCTGGAAAGGATAATAGCACTGGTGAATACCACGGAAGATCCCCCGGTGGAGAGACTGATGGTGCCTGATATGGCGCTGACGGCTGCCGAGCATTATGCTGCAGGAAAGAATGAGAAGGTGCTGGTGCTGCTGACCGATATGACACTGTATGCCGATGCACTTTCAATAGTGTCAAACAGGATGGACCAGATACCCTCCAAAGACAGTATGCCCGGATCGCTGTACAGCGACCTGGCCAAGATATATGAAAAAGCGGTGCAGTTCCCTGATGGAGGATCAATAACCATTATTGCCGTAACAACACTGTCCGGTGGCGACATAACACATGCCATACCAGATAACACAGGCTATATAACAGAAGGACAGCTCTTCCTGCGCCGGGATACGGACGTGGGCAAGGTGGTGATCGATCCCTTCAGGTCACTTTCAAGGCTGAAGCAGCTGGTGATAGGCAAGCAGACAAGGGAAGACCATCCCCAGGTTATGAATACAGCCATACGCCTGTACGCCGATGCAGCCAATGCGCGTACAAAGCTGGAGAACGGCTTTGACCTGACAGCATACGATGAAAGGACACTGCGCTTTGCCGGCGATTACACAGAGAAGCTGCTGGCTGTTGATGTAAACCTGCAGGTTGATGATATGCTTGATACCGGATGGAAGCTTTTTGCAGATAACTTCTCAAAAAGCGAGGTGGGTATAAAGGAAGACCTTGTAGAAAAATACTGGCCCGGCAACGGTAATGAAAAGGAGGCGCATACCGAAAAACCCGAAGAAGAAGCAGAAAAATGAATCTTAAATTTCAATATAACAAGACCTCACTCCAGGCTCTTGACAAGCAGCTCAGGATGCGGCTCAAGGCTATGCCCACACTAAAGAATAAGGAGTCGGCACTCAGGATGGAGGTTAAGAAGGCAAAGAAGAAGAAAAATGAGCTTGCCGGTAAACTTGATACACTTATCAGTCAGCAGGAAGAGAACCTGGCTATGTGGAACGAGTTTGACGAATCACTGCTTAAGGTAAGTGAGGTAAAGCTAAGGTACAGGAAGATAGCCGGTGTAACGATTCCGGAACCCGAAGAGGTGATCTTCAGCACGGCTGAGTATGACCTGTTCCTGGAACCCAAATGGTTTCCCGAGGGCATAGAAACACTCAAAGAGATGATTAAGCTGGTGATAGAAAAAGAGATGGTGGAAAAACAACAGCATATGCTGGAGTATGCCAGAAAAAAGACCACACAGAAAGTAAACCTTTACGAGAAAGTGCAGATACCGGCTTACCAGGAAGCTATACTGAAAATCAAACGCTTCCTTGAAGATGAGGATAACCTGGCAAAGGCAGCACAGAAGATAGTTAAGACAAGACAACAGAAAACAGCAGAAGCAGAATTATGATAACACCAATGAAAAAATATTCATTCCTGGTCTATCATAATGATTACCGGGAATTCCTCAGCAGCCTGGGGAAGCTGGGAGTGCTGCACGTAATAGAAAACAAGGGTGATGACCGGGAAGAAACGCTCAGAGAAGACAAAAAATCTATTGGTCATATAGATAAGGTGCTTGCTATTCTGAATATCAGTAAAGAGAAGATCAGTAAGGGCGATACCGGTGATGCTGCTGATGCTGACCCGGATCATGCAAAGAGCCTTATCCGTCTTATCGAAGAGACAGGCGACAGTATAAGCAAGCTGGAAAAGCAGGCAGACAGTATAGGCAGTGAAATAAATAAAGTCCTGCCATGGGGTGAATATACCGGGGAAGATATAGCTAAGCTCAGGGCTACAGGCTATATACCTTCTTTCTACCATTGCGCAACAAGTAAGTTTGATCCCCGCTGGGAAGAAGAATACAACCTTTTCCATATAAGGGAACAGGATGGTAAGATATACTTTTTGGTACTCAGGAAAGAAGGTGAAAAGGTGGATATTGATGCCGATAAAGCAGACCCGGGAGATAAAGCCCCTCATGAGCTGAGAGAGGAACTGCAGGCAGTGGAAAAGGACCATGACGAAGAACTGCGGAAGCTGGAGGAACTGAAAAACAGTGCAGTCACGGTACTGCTGAACTACCGCAGGCAGCTGGATAATAATATCAGGTTCAGGGAGGTATACCTTGAAACACGCAAAGCATCCGATGATAAGCTGATGATACTGGAAGGATGGGTGCCGGAGGAAGCAGAAGAGAAACTGCAGGCCTTCATCCGTGAGAACGATGTTGTCAGTGTGGCCAACAGCCCGTCGGATGAGGACAGGCCGCCGGTGAAGCTTAAAAACACACGCTTCTCAAGGCTCTTTGAGCCTATCAGCGAGCTTTTTGACCTTCCGGCATATAATGAGCTGGATCTGACACCTTTTTTTGCTCCTTTCTTTATGCTCTTCTTCGGGTTCTGCCTGGGCGATGCGGGCTACGGTGTTTTCTTTATACTCTTTGCCGCTATACTCAAACTAAAAGCTGATAAGAAGTTCAAGCCGCTTTTATCGCTGGCACAGTACTTTGGTGTGGCAACAATAATCTTCGGCCTGCTGTCAGGCACATTCTTCGGTATCAACCTTATTGACAGCGGCTACACAATAAGCGACAGCAGCATAGAGAGGCTGAAGCAGTCAGGCGTACCCGCACATCTTATCACCGGTGTGGAAGATATGAAAGATGTATATTATAAAAGCAGGACTGAATTCCTGGAGGCAGCGGAGAAGAACGCCGGACAGGGGGCCGCGGACCGCTACGAGGCTGAGCTGCTCAGGCAGGCTGAGGCGGGAATACCCTTTATCCGTTCCTTCCGCCACCTTATGCAGGAGCCGCTGAGCATGTTCTACCTGGCAATAATTATAGGGGGGATGCAGATACTGTTCGGCATCTTCGTTAAAATACTGAACATCACCAGGAGGCAGGGCTTCAGATATGCGCTGTCAACCGTGGGCTGGCTGCTGCTTATAATAACACTATTAGTATACTA
>CAZGUR010000125.1:0-2183 GCA_964529295.1 uncultured Rikenellaceae bacterium
TATTCTCTGGCAATGCCTATACCAGCCACCATTACGGAATTGGCATAGCCTATGCCGAAAATCCTCTCGGCCCCTGGAAGAAATGCGAACACAATCCAGTCTTCCAAAAACAACATGGCCTGGTAGGTATAGGACACTGCATGCTTTTCAATGACAGGAAAGGACAGATGAGAATGGCCTATCATGCCCACTTTGACGAAGAAAATGTTTCGCCACGCCGGTCATATATTAATCCCGTTAAACTGAAAAAACTCGCAGGAACCGGCCGATATACACTTGAAGTTCAACAACCACGCATTGAGCTTATGCTCGAACCTGAAGAATAATTAACTACCGTAAGAGCTATTCTTTTATTTTAAATAAAGTCTTATGCATAAAAAACTGAGAGGGACCTATTGCCTTTTCCTTTCGTAGGTAACATAGGACCATGAGAATTCACGGTCATCGGTCCTGAGATTATCTTCCCTGTCGATTACCTGCCATACCCCGGGATCTATATCCGGGAAGAAGGTGTCGGCTTCAAAATCCTTATGCACATGCGTAAGGTAGAGCCTGTCGGCCAGCTCCAGGAACTGCCTGTAAACTGATCCGCCGCCTATAATAAACACTTCCTTTCCCTCTTCACATCCGGACAGGGCGTCTTCCACCGAATACGCTGTTATGCAGCCTCCCCCTATACATTCACAGGGATCATCGGTCATAACAATATTGGTACGACCGGGGAGGGGTCTTCGCGGAAGCGAAAACCAGGTATTCTTTCCCATGATAAGGCAATGGCCGAGGGTCAGCTTTTTAAACCTCTTAAGGTCATCGGGTATATGCCACAGCAATTCATTATTCTTCCCGATGGCATTATTCGATGCAACTGCTACTATTATAGATATCATAATTATAAGCCTGTTATTATACTGCTATATCTCCTTTTATGTGTGGGTGGGACTTATAGCCCACCAGTTCAAAATCATCGTAAGTAAAATCAAAAATATTTTTCACCTCCCTGTTCAGTTTCATCCCGGGAAGACTGTAAGGTTCTCTTTTAAGCTGCTCTTTCACCTGTTCCATATGGTTAAGGTATATATGTGCATCACCAAAGGTATGCACAAACTCACCCGGTATGAGTCCCGTTACCTGCGCCACCATCATCAGCAGCAATGAATAGGATGCAATATTAAAGGGCACCCCCAGGAATATATCCGCACTGCGCTGGTACAGCTGGCATGAAAGCCTCCCTTTTGCCACATAGAACTGGAAAAAGATATGGCAGGGCGGCAGTGCCATCTTCTCTATATCTCCCACATTCCATGCACTTACCAGGTGCCTCCTGGAGTCGGGATTCTTCATGATCGACTCTATCACCCCGCTTATCTGGTCTATATGGCGTCCGTCCGCTGCCGGCCATGAGCGCCACTGGTAGCCGTACACAGGTCCCAGCTCACCCTTCTCATCAGCCCAGGCATTCCATATCTTAACACCTTTATCCTGCAGGTATTTAACATTGGTGTCACCCTTAAGGAACCATAAGAGTTCGTGAATTATTGACTTCAGGTGCAGTTTCTTTGTTGTGAGCAAGGGGAAACCATCCTGCATATCAAACCGCATCTGGTAACCGAACACGCTGATTGTGCCTGTGCCGGTGCGGTCGGTTTTCTCCACCCCATAAGTCATTACATGATCGAGCAGATCCAGGTATTGTTTCATATGCTTAAATTCTTATCCTTTACGCTCATAATGTTGCCCCGCATTGCTTATGCCGGGACTGCCGCCTCATTTCTTTGTTAACCCGGCCACCCATCCTCCGCCGGGTGCCATACTGATCTTCAGGTCACTGTCTTTTGACACTTCTCTTTCCGTCCTGCTGTAGTCCTGTGCATGCCTGTCGGCATTTATCCCGTCACTGAATATGACCGCATCATACTCACCATCACCAAGGAATGAAAGATCCAGCTCAAAGTCCCTCGGCGTCCAGTCCGTCATCGCCCCCACAAACCAGTCCTGACCGCTGCGCCGGGCTATAACCAGGTAATCACCTGTTTTAGCTTCCAGCACCCTTGTCTCGTCCCATATAACAGGCACCCCGGTGATAAAGTTCGTGCACTCCTGCTCTTTGCGGTAGTTAACCGGACTGTCTGCCAGCATCTGCAGCGGGCTTTCATAGGCCACATACAGTGCCATCTGGTGGGCCC
>CAZGUR010000125.1:2193-9597 GCA_964529295.1 uncultured Rikenellaceae bacterium
GCTGCCGGGCCTTGTATACATATCACTGAAGGTGAGGCTGTCAAAATTGATCATTGCCCCCGGGGTATAGTCCATGGGACCCGCCACCATCCTGATAAAGGGCAGGGTAAGGTTGTGATCCGGACTTATATCATCACTCCACTTGCAGTGTTCAAGCCCTTTCAGCCCTTCCCTTGTAAGCACATTGGGCCATGTACGTCTCAGTCCCGCAGGCTTATATGAGCCATGGTAGTCAACCAGCAGCTTATGATCGGCCGCTTTCCGGGCAAGGCGCCAGTAATAATCAACTACCTTCTGGTCATCACGCTGCATAAAATCCACCTTTATGCCTTTGGCCCCCCAGTCTTCAAACTGGGCCAGTGCTTTGTCAAGCTTATCATCGAGGGTGTTCCATACCACCCACAGTATTATACCCACGTTTCTGCTTTCCGCGTATTCACAGAGGTGTTCCACATCTATCTCCGGCACCACATCCAGCACATCACCCAGCCGGTACCAGCCTTCATCAAGTATTACATACTGTATACCGTTCTCCGAGGCAAAGTCAATATAATGCTTATAGGTCTTGTTATTGACACCGGCCCTGAAGTCCACTCCATATATATTATTGTTATTCCACCAGTCCCATGCCACCTTACCCGGCTTTATCCAGTCTGTATCTTCCATCCTGCATTCATCCGAGAGCAGGTATGTCAGGTTACTTTCTATCAGCCCGGCATCGCTTTCAGAAATGACGAACACCCGCCAGGGGAATGACCTCTCCCCTTTTGTTTCAGCGATAAAGTCGCGCCGCGACACCACCCTCAGGTCACGGTCACGCACAAGCCTTTCCTCATCGGGATAGTAGGGAAACACTGACTCCAGGGAATTGCTGTCCTTCCCCCTCAGCCACATCCCCGGGTAATCCTCGAGGGCTGTCTCTGTTATCAGCACGTTTACTCCATCGCTCACAAAAAGAGCCGGCAGGCTGGCCAGGTGACCGGTGTTCAGGGTATCAAGGTCAGTATATATATATGTCCGCTCATTATGTGAGAAAAATGATTCTTCCAGGGGGTACCAGCTCTTTGTGCCCGGGGGCATATTTATCTCCCCCTTTTCACCCAGCACTATCACATTTCCCTTAAAATCTGTAATGAACCTGTATGCCACACCATCATTATATGCCCTGAACACAAGGGAGAATCCCGACTTAAAATGTATGGTCATCTCATTGCATATATCAGGTATCCGTGAATCCTTATGGGGCACCACCGGATATACTGTTTCATTTATCTGTTCTTTCTTCACCTTCTTTATCTTATCCCCGGCAGAGGGAAACTCATCGGTCGCCATTTCCAGTCCCGCTACCGATGGCAGGATAATCTGCTTCCCGTTCTTTTTAACATCCCATTCAAGTCGGGTGTCAAAGCTAACGTTCAGCTCAAGGCTGCCGTCGGGCGACTTAATGCTGTTTACCTGTGCTACACTGTTCATACAAAAGTGGGCCAGGACTAAAAGTATTATTATATATCTCATGTCTGGTGTTTTAGAATTCTTGTTTTTCAGTAACTAAAAAAATATTCCTCCTTATAATATCCCTGCTTTGCTTTCCAATAGACTTTTTATTAATCCCTTTGAAAATTTATTTTAAAAACCCATCAGCCCAGTATCATTCCTATAATAGTTGCCGACATAAGCGATGCCAGCGTTCCTGCCAGCAGGGCTCGCATACCGTACTTTGCCAGCAACACCCTTTTATTGGGAGCCAGCGAGCCTATGCCACCTATCTGTATACCTATTGATGCAAAATTGGCAAAACCGGCCAGCATATAGGTAGCCATTATTATTGATTTATTATGAACAAAGGAGCCTGCTCCCTTAAGGTCGGCCAGGCTTATATAACCAACAAACTCCGTCATTATAACCTTTTCCCCCAGCAGTCGCCCCATCAGCGTCACATCTTCACCGCCCACGCCTATAAGCCACATTACAGGGGCAAAAACATATCCCAGTATAAACTGAAGTGAGAGCTCATTATAATTACCATTGGTAGCGCCGGCTATCACCTCATTGAGGTTTGTCCACTGCCCAATCTTCAGGCATATATAATTAAAAAAAGCAATGAAAGCAATAAAGGACAGCAGCATGGCAGCCACATTTGCTGCCAGCTTAAGGCCCTGCGTGGTACCGTTGGATATGGCATCAAGGATATTATTGCCGGCCTTATCCTTTGTTATCTCTATGTCTTTTATTATTTCTTCCGTTTGAGGTACCAGTATCTTCGATATCACCACGGCGCCCGGTGCTGCCATAACGGAAGCTGCCAGCAGGTGCTTGGCGAATATCAGCCTCTGCACAGGATCTCCTCCGCCCAGGAAGCCTATATAGGCAGCCAGCACACCGCCGGCAAGTGTTGCCATCCCACCTGTCATGACCAGCATTATCTCCGATTTATTCATACGCGGCAGGTATGCTTTCACCATCAGCGGCGACTCCGTCTGGCCGAGGAAGATATTACCCGCCACTGAAAGGCTCTCTGCACCGCTCAGCTTCATGGTTTTGGTCATCAGCCAGGCCAGCCCGTACACTATCTTCTGTATTATACCCAGGTAAAACAGCAATGAGGTAAGTGCTGAGAAAAAGATTATGGTAGGCAGTATCTGGAAGGCAAATATTGAACCCAGCTTATCCACATCCATCAAAGAGCCAAAGAGGAAGGTGCTTCCTTCCTTTGTAAAGTCGAGTATCTTAACAAATACCTTACCCACAAATTCAAATGATATCCTTACAAAAGGCACATATAATATACTCACCGCCAGAACAAGCTGTATGGCCAGACCTATAATAACCGTCCGCCACACCACGGCCCTGCGGTTTGTACTGAACAGCCAGGCTATGATTATCAGCACCACCATGCCCAGCATACCCCTCAGCAATGTCATCAGGCTGAATCCACCGCTCATAGTGGGGTCAATTACATTGCCTGACTGCAGCATGCCCTGGCTGTCAGATGCCGCCGGCAATGCAATAATGCGGCCACTGTCTGCCTTTCCGGCTGCCAGGCTGTCCTGCACGGTTCCATGGATACCCTGGCCAGCCATAAGCCTGCCCCGGGCGGCCAGACTCTCCTGTAATACATCAGGGTTGTCATTGGCAGTGCCTGCTGTGACTTGCATAACTATCTGTGCATCTGACTGTCTTGTATCTGCCAGTTCCCGGGCGGCAGTGTGTGAAAAAGACAGGACTGAGAGGAGTATAATAAACAGTGTATTTCTCATAAACATGGTTAGTTGGTAAGCATCCAAATAATGAACAATATTATACCATATCGTATAATTTTACACGATTATAAGCATATTAATTTTCAACAAAGTGTAAATGTTTGGTGATGACAAAGTGTAAATGCCGGATGATTATTCCTCAGCTTCCCTCTTATCTATCTCCTTTTTGATATAAGCAGCCTTTTCATAATCCTCCGCTTTGACCGCCTCATCCATTTTAATCTTCAGCTCAGGCACACTCAGTTCCGTCAGATCAGGGGATGAGGCTTTCGGTGCCGGACCCTGCTTACCTGTAACACCTTCAACATCCTCATATTCCGTGTCTTTTATGACTATCCCTGCCTTATCCATAATATCAGAAGATATATATATCGGGCATGAGAACCTCAGTGCCAGGGCCACAGCATCTGAAGTCCTGGAGTCCATTATCATCTCGTTACCATCCTTTTTAAACACGAGTTGTGAATAGAAAACACCTTCCTCAAGCTTGTGTATAAACACTTCCTTAAGGTCAGTCTTCATCAGTTCGCTGAAGTTTCTGAGAAGGTCATGAGTGAGCGGACGCGGGGGATTCAGGTTCTCCAGCTTAATCACTATCGCCTGCGCCTCGAAACCGCCAATTATTATGGGCAGGCGCCTGTCGCCCCCCTCTTCAGCCAGTACCAGTGCATATGCGCCGGACTGTGTCTGACTGTATGATATTCCCAGTACACTAAGTTTTATTTTCTTCATATAACCACTTTATCCCGGTAGCACACCCTTAAGTACAAATATAAAGATAATATTCAGCAATGCTAAACAGAAAAGGAAAAATGCCCGGGCCTTCAAAAATCAGATTATTTCAGCGATCACAAGGAGGTAAATCACAGCAATCATTAAATATCTGTCATAAACTTTCACCTTATATAGGGACCATCAGAAAAATATTATTAATATTGGTCGCGGTGATTTGTATTTGATGCATTTTTTATATCTTTGCAGTCCGAATTTCAGAATAATCCGCCGGGGCTAAGAGAAAGCGGCATACAGCCCGCCTCACGGAGTAACATTAAAGAAAAAGAAGATGTACGCTATTGTAGACATTGCAGGCCAGCAGTTCAAGGTTGAAGAAGGTTATAAGATTTTTGTTCACAGGCTGGATGAAGAAGAAGGTAATAAGGTTGATTTTGACAGGGTTTTGCTCATTGACAATGAGGGTAAAATACTGATAGGTGAGCCGGAGATCAAAGGCGCCTGGATTGAAGGTAAAGTGCTTGAGCACATCAAGGGAGACAAGGTAATAGTCTTTAAGAAAAAGAGAAGAAAAGGATATAAGGTAAAGAAAGGGCACAGGCAGCAATACAGCCAGGTGGAGATCCTTTCGATAAATGAAAAAGGCTATGTAAAGAAAGCTTCTGAGGAAAAACAAGCAGCTAAAGAGAAAGCAGGAGCAGCCGCAGCACCAAAGGCCGGAGCCAAAACAAAGGCCGCGGAAGCCACAACTGAAAAGAAAACAGCTGCAGCGAAAAAGCCCGCAGCGGCTGAAACCAAGAGCAAAGAGACTGCTGAGAAGAAAGCCGGAGTAAAGAAAGCTGATGAGGATAAGGCAGGGGCGAAAAAAACCCCGGCTACAAAAAAGACTGCAGCTGCAAAAACACCAGCTGACAAAAAGACAACAACAAAGGCAGCGGCCGAGAAAAAGCCGGCAGAAAAGAAAGCTGCTGAGGCCGGAGCAGGAGAGAAAAAAGTCCCCGCAGCCAAAAAGACAACAGCAGCCAAAAAGACAACAGCCGGAGCAGCTAAAAAAGCCACTGCAGCAAAGAAGCCCGCAGCAGCAAAAAAGACCACTGCAGCAAAACCCAAAACAGCCACCAGGCCCAAAGGTGATGCTGATAAGAAAACGGACAAAGAATAATAATAAGGAAAACAATAAAATTTATATACCATGGCACACAAAAAAGGAGCAGGTAGTTCCAGGAACGGCCGCGAATCAGAAAGCAAAAGGCTTGGAGTAAAACTATTTGGTGGCCAGCAGGCCAAAGCAGGTAATATTTTGGTACGCCAGAGAGGGACAAAACATAATCCAGGTGATAATGTAGGTCTGGGTAAGGACCATACACTTTTTGCCCTGACAGACGGTGTTGTTGAATACCGGAAGAAGAAGGACAATAAATCCTATGTATCTGTAAAACCCCTGGAAAACTAGTTCATTCCCATTACGGTATTCGACTCCTGTCATACTTTTCAGATGAAAAGCTGTTTCAGGAGTTTTTTTTATCTTTATCCCCGTGATATTCTTATTTAACAGGATTGTTATGTTAATTAAGATCAAATATCAGCCGTAAGGGATCATAAGGATTAACACCCTGCCGGTCACTGATTATATTTACCAATAAAAAGATATATGCTGACCCTTAATTTTATCAGAGAGAATAAAGACCTGATCATTGAGCGACTTAAAGTAAAAAATTTCGATGCCGCAAATACCATAGACAGGATAATAGAACTGGACCGGAAAAGAAGGGAAACCCAGCAGCAGTCAGATAATCTGCAGTCGGAGATGAACAGCCTGTCAAAAGAGATAGGGCAACTCTTCAAACAGGGGCGCAGGGAAGAGGCCGGCACTATAAAGAAAAGAACAGCCGGAATAAAAGAGGAGCTTAAGGAAATGGCAGGTCTCCTGGGCCAGACAGAGAAGGAGTTGAACGAAGAGCTTATCTCTGTGCCCAATGTCCCGCATCAGCTTGTCGCCCCCGGTAAAAGCGAAGAGGATAATGTAAAGATAAAGGAGGAGGGAAATATACCCTCATTGCATAATGATGCCCTGCCCCACTGGGAGCTGGCCAGGAAATTTGACATTATCGATTTTGAGCTGGGGACAAAGCTGACAGGAGCAGGATTCCCAGTATATAAGGGAAAAGGAGCAAAGTTACAGAGGGCCCTTATCAACTTCTTCCTTGATGAGGGGGAGGCAGCCGGGTTCAGCGAGGTGCTGCCACCCATAGTGGTTAATGAAGAGTCAGGTTTTGCAACGGGACAGCTACCGGATAAGGAGGGGATGATGTACCATGTGCAGACTGACAATTTCTACCTTATACCCACAGCCGAGGTGCCGGTAACCAATATTTACCGCGACGTGATAATAGAAGAAGAGGGGTTGCCGGTAATGAATATAGCCTATACACCTTGTTTCCGCAGGGAAGCGGGCTCATGGGGCTCACATGTGAGGGGACTCAACCGCCTGCACCAGTTTGACAAGGTGGAGATAGTGCTTATTGCCCATCCTGACAAGTCATATGAGGCCCTTGATATGATGCTCGCGCATGTTGAGAGCCTGGTGCGTAAGCTTAAGCTGCCATACCGTATAATGAGGCTCTGCGGTGGTGATATCTCATTCACCTCGGCCCTGACCTATGACTTTGAAGTGTTCTCGGCAGCACAGAAGCGCTGGCTTGAGGTCAGCTCGGTATCCAACTTTGAATCTTTCCAGGCTAACAGGCTGAAATGCCGTTACCGCAGCAAGGAAAGCAAGCAGAACAGGCTTGTTCACACACTCAACGGCTCTGCCCTTGCCCTGCCCAGGATACTGGCGGCAATACTGGAGAACAACCAGGGGCCCGATGGTATCAGAATACCGGAGGCCCTGGTAAAATATACCGGGTTTGAATCTATCTGAGCCAGGGTAACAAATGACTGATAAAACAAAATCATATTTACTGGCGGGTATGGCTGTCTTTTTCTGGTCAACCATAGCCACCGCATTCAAGATAGCACTCACTGAGCTCAGTCCGGGACAGCTCCTTTTTATCGCATCATGCACGGCGGTGCTTGTTCTGACGGTAATAAGCATTAGCGAGGGTAAATTCAGGATCATACTTAAGACCAGTCTCTCCGGCATTCTTATGTCTGCACTGCTGGGACTCCTTAACCCTTTTATCTACTACCTGGTGCTGCTTAAGGCCTATACACTGCTGCCCGCACAGGTAGCACAGCCACTGAATATGATATGGCCAATAGTGCTTGTATTTTTGTCGGTTCCCATGCTCAGGCAGAAGATACCCGCCAGGAGCTTTATTGCCCTGTTTATATCTTTTGCAGGGGTCTACCTGATATCCTCGCAGGGACAGCCTTTTAGCCCGGGGAGATCAGACTGGCTTGGTGTTAC
>CAZGUR010000126.1:0-9576 GCA_964529295.1 uncultured Rikenellaceae bacterium
TGACCATAAGAAGGGGTAGCTTAAATTTTGCTGCTTTATCCGTGAATATTTTTATTTTGCTCTGCGTTTTGTTATATGCAAAGGGTGAAGCTGAGATATTAATGATAAGATCGGGGTTCAGGACTGCCAGTTCCTGCATGGGCGACACAGGGTACATGCGCAGGCTGCTGAACTCATTCTCAAACTCCTGTTCGTCCCACAGGTCTTCACATATGGTAACAGCCAGCCTTTTACCTTTCAGCTCCATGACCTTAAAATCACGGCAAGGCTCAAAATACCTGTATTCATCAAATATATCATAGGTTGGAAGCAGACTCTTGTAAACAATATCCTGCACCCTACCCCCGGCCAGCAGGTATGCTGCATTATACAGTTTTTTGCCGTTTTTATTTCTGTTTATGGCCGGGGCTCCAATAATGGCTGCAATATCCCTGCACTCTTCAGCTACCTTATCGATAGCAGCATAGCATTTATCAATAAAATCACTGTGCTCGAGGAGATCCTGGGGCGGGTAGCCAGTGATGGCTAATTCAGGAAAGACCACAAGGTCTGATCCCTCCTTTTTTGCTTTGCCTATAGCGTCAATTATAAGCCTGCTGTTTTTCCCTAAATTGCCTACATGAAAGTTTAACTGTGCAAGTGTGATTTTCATATTTCTAGCATTATCTGATGCTTAAAAGTTCAGTCCCAGTTTGAACCTTATGATATACTGCCTTATCTTGTCGTCCGGCTGCCCTTCATTATCCTTTGTGATATCCAGGAAATTATCTTCATATCCCAGTCCGAGTATTATGGCTGTGCTGCCTCCCAGCGAATATTCGGTACCCAGTGTTATCTGGTACCCCAGGTTAAAAAGTTTCAGCTCATCCATAACACCTTCTTTCTCGATATCACGTGCCGCGATGCTGCCCTTGCCACCTATTACGATTTTGGGTTTCATGCCTACATTGGCAAAAAAGGTCATATATCCTATCTGGTTGGATTTCATGTTAATACCAAGAGGCACCGTAAGGTATTGGATTTTATACAGTATGTTCTCGCCCGGGTAAAGCGGGCTTTCGGAATTTTTAAAATTGACAGTAATGGTATCGCTGTAATTCAGCCTGCCTGATGTGTTCATAAGGCCAATGCCCGTTGAAAAGGCGTAGTTGGGAGTAAAGTAGGTGTCGAAGGTCAGGCCATAGGCAAAACCGGGTCGTGCACCATCATTGATTGTAGCTTCGGTGTCAGAAGAGAACCAGCTTATCAGCGGTTCAGCATAAAGCCTGAAGCTGAAGCCCTGGGCATCCGCTTCCTGCACTGGTAAGCAGCAAAGCAGTGCTGCGGGTATTATTTTTAACAAAGTACGGCTTATTTTCATATTGTTGCAGCTTGGTTATAAGTGATCACTGCGAAAATAATAATTATATATCAATCAAAGCAAACAGCAGCTTATTGCATGTCAAAAAAAAGCAATAATTTTGTTCTCACTAAAACAGATTTACCAGGAATGAGAGAAATAAGACAAATATCCATCTTACTGTTGTTTAGCCTTGCCATCACCTCCTGCGGCGATAATCATTACAGGGTCAGAACAAAAGGACCGCAGCCGGAGATTGAGATGCTGAGACTTGAAAAAGATCTTTTTGAGACTGATCCGTCTGTACTGGCGGGCATGAAGGACAGCCTGCAGTCAAAGTACGGCTCCTTTCTGCAGTTGTTTGCCTGGGTTATCAATGCCGGCAGCCTTGATGACAGTGCGGCTTATGATAATATGCTGGCCTTTGCAACCGACCGTTATAATTATGACGTGTATAATACGGTTATGGAAAAGTACCCTGATATGTCGTCTTATGAATCAGAGTTGGAAAAGGCCTGGGCAAGGTACCTCTTTTATTTTCCCGGTTCTGCCATACCCTCCATGTACACTTTTATTTCAGGGTTTAATAACAGTATAATAATTGGTGATTCTGTGCTGGCGGTTGGACTCGACCGTTATCTCGGACCCGGCAGCAGGTATTACAGGGAGCTGGGCATCTATAACTATCTTACCCGGAAGATGGTTCCTGAAAAGATAGTTCCCGATGCCATGTATGCCTGGGCTAAGGCAGGCTGGCAGGCGGCGGAGGAGTCAGCACCTGAGGATCTTCTTTCCGGTATGATGTATGAGGGTAAGCTGTACTATTTTACCAAGTGCATGTTGTATGACTATCCCGATTCATTATTAATGGGTTTTACCTCCGGCCAGATGACCTTCTGCAGGAATAATGAGCACCGCATGTGGGAATATCTTATTGAGCATGATATGCTCTTCAGCACAGACCTGATGCTGATACGGAAGTTTACCGGGGAGGCCCCCTTTACAAACTATTTTACCTCGGAGTCACCCGGACGCGCAGCTGTATGGCTGGGGTTCAGGATAGTGGAGTCATATATGAAAAAGAATCCGGATGTCGGGCTGCAGCAATTGATGGATGAAGATAACTACAGGATGATCCTGGAGAAGGCCAGGTACAGTCCATCCAGATAACCAGGGTGCCGGGTCATAAAAGAACTGTTGACTAAGATTGAGTAAGTTTTAGCAGGACAAAGATTGCCCTGTAAGTTGAAACTGTCCTGTAAGACACTGACATCTCATTAAGAGACTTGCAGTTCCGTAAAACCTGGACTGGCCCGAAATAACCGGCATTAAAGATAATGATAGCCCATAAAAAAAGAGACTGCCCTTTTGGGACAGCCTCTTTCTATGATTTTTCTGCTGTTTGCTTCTACTCAGGATGAATAGCCTCAACGGGGCATACATCAGCGCATGCGCCACAGTCTGTGCATAATTCCGCGTCGATTTTATAAATATCACCCTCGGAAATAGCTTCAACAGGGCATTCATCTATGCAAGTTCCGCAAGCAGTACAGTCATCTGTTATTACGTAAGCCATTTTTACAATTATTTTTAGTTATAAATACAAGATAATGACAGTACAAAATTACCTATATTTTTTAATTAGAAAAGAATTATCGTGTATTTTAAAAACAGCTTAATTAAACTCATATTGAAGAGAACAAACGGAGCGAACAAATCAAGCGGGTAAAGAAACGATCATAAGAAACGAACATGCGGAGCCAGCATAAGAAGCGAAATCATTTTATACCTCTGTAAACTTAATTCCCAGGTACGAAATGGTTTTAAGTCCTGTCAGCATAGCTTTCTCATCCATGGTAAAGCCCGGCGTATGGAGTCCGCTCAGCCCCCTGGTTCCGCCTCCTATTCCCGTGCGGAAAAAAACCACCGGGTATTTCAGTGAGTAGTGTGCAAAATCCTCTGAGCCCATCCTGCGTTCCAGTCCGCTTACCATATCATCACCGTTGATCTCTTTAGCCAGGTCCACTGCCATACTTACATGTTCATTATCATTTACCAGCACCGGGTATCCTTCCGGTATATCCAGTTCTACCTTTACCCGGTATTTTTTTTCTATTTCCCCGCATATATCAGTAATAATACCGAGTATATCTTTTCTTGCCTTCTCGTCAAAGGTTCTCACCGTACCTTTAATACTTACCTTATCGGGTATGATATTGGTAGCACCCCGGGCTATAAAGCTGCCTATTCCCAGCACCAGCGGTTCATCTGTCTTATATTTATTTGCCGCCTCCTTTAGTTTTATTACCAGTTCACTGCCTATCAGAACCTGGTCGCTGCTTTTTTCAGGCAGTGCTGCATGTCCGCCGCGACCTCTTATACTTATATGCAATTCATCAGCCGAGGCCATATATTTACCTGCTTTAAAGCCTGTTATGCCAGAGGGGAGGTCAGGCAGCACATGCTGGGCTATTATCAGATCCGGATTGATATCCCTGAAAGCCCCTGTTTCCATTAGCATCTTTGCTCCGCCGGGTGCCTGCTCTTCACCGGGCTGGAAGATAAAAACCATTTTACCTGCAAACTCCTTTCTCAGATCACTGCTTATTTTTATCGCTGACATAAGCATGGCCATATGGCTGTCGTGACCACAGGCATGCATAAGTCCTTTGTTCCTGCTTTCCCAGGGCAGTCCTGTTGCCTCCTTTACAGGCAGGGCATCAAGCTCGGCCCTGAGTGCAATGGTTTTGCCCCCGGCTTTCTTCTCACCGTTGATCCAGGCTATGATACCTGTTCCGGCCAGCTTAGCGGTATAATCAATACCAAGCTTATCGAGGTAACTGCAGATATAATCTGATGTATCATATTCCCTGAAGGATAGTTCGGGGTACATATGGAAATGTCTTCTCAGCCTTACTGTTTCATCAAATAATTCTTTGGCTTTTGCTGTGATTATTTCTGCTAATCTGTCCATATGATAAATTAAAGATGGCTAAAAGTCGAGACTGAAGGACAGGTAGAACACCCGGGGCAGTATAATGGAGTTCTCAACACCCCATGCCCAGTCGGCCCTGACAAAATACCCGAAGAGATTGGCCCTCAGTCCGAAGCCGAAGCCACCCACTATGGGTTCCCTGTTAGTGTCGAGTATCACTTTCACCGGACCGTTCTCCACTGTTTCGATATCCCAGCTGTTATCCCCTGTCCAGGGATGCAGTCCGCTCCATGCCGTACCCACATCGCCAAACAGCACCAGCTGGAAATCATTTAAGATCTTTGATTTCAGCGGTCGCCCCGCAATATACCTTATCACAGGCCAGCGTATTTCACTGTTGATAAGCGCAAAGTTATTGCCGTTCCTTATATTCTGGCTGAAGCCCCTCATATTGGTAGCAAGTGTATGAAAACCGTAGTTGGCTCCGGGGTCCACCGGTATTGACTGATCAAACATGGGAATATCGTTAAAAAGGAATCCCAGCCAGTTATCCACTCCCCCCAGGTAGTACAGCAGTTTTGTTGGTCCGAAGGATGAGCTGGCAGCAAACCTGTTAGCCCATATCAGGTCGCGGTGTATCCTCAGGTAATGCCTGAAATCACCCCCTATGACAAACATGTCTGATTTTCTTCTCTGTATATCCCGGTAATATTCACCAAACACCTTAAAGCGTGTGCCGAAATATATATTGGTGCCTCTGAACCTGGTGTTATCATATACCACTTCACCCTTAAGTCCCGCCCAGTGGCGGTGTATGGCATCGCTGTGCAATGAGCTGATATCTGTTGCCAGTTCCACATACCTGTCATTCCTGTAGCTTACTGTCCCTTTCAGTGCAAGCACCGTGGTGATGGGTTTAGCCAGGGTGAAATAGAGGTTATGGCTGTGTATCTTGAAATAGGCCGTGTCATTATAGCTGCTGAGTGCCTGCCGGTGGAAAACAAGCTGCTTGTCAAACCTGCCTTTCAGGTTTTCTATGCTGACAAGGTATTCATTGCTGTCAAAATTACCTGCAAACCTGAACCCCCCTGTTACCTTGTAGTCCTCGAAAAGATCAACCACCCCTATCTGGGTAAGCATGTTAAAGCCCGGGTTGAAATACGGGGCACCGCCGCTGTATGCCTGGTATGACTGGTTAAGGAAACTGAAATCTATCTGGTTGGCAATATAGTTATTATAGAATGATGGCTGATATATTCTTATTGACGGAAAATCGATCCTGCCCGTATCCAGGTCAATATCCATGTATTTTTCATCACGCCATTGCTGCTCATAGTAGTTTTCTTTTTCCTTTTCGAAGATATAGAAATTGAAATCTATGGTCTCATCAGTGGCATAATACTCGTACAGTGGCTTTGTCAGGGTATCCCTTCTCCTCCTGTCTTCCTCTATCAGCATCTGTCTCAGCTGCTCAATGCTGTCGGCCCTGTGAAGCATGGCTGTCTTTTCCTCCCTGAAAGGGGTGGTGAAAAGCTCATCTTCAGGGATGGGATCCTGCCCCTCAACTGGACCGGTATACAGGTGGTAACTACCATCCCTGAACTTTACTTCTGCCACCCTGCTGCCCGCAATGTCCTGTTTTATAATATTCCTGTTATAGTTGGTTACAGGCTCTGACCTGATGAAATACCGGTAGTGTGTTGTGGTATCTATATAGCTTATGGCGCTGTCGGCCCGTGCAATATACTTATTGATCACACCGGTATTATCACCCAGATAATAAAGCTGCCTTCTGTTCTCCGGCACGGGCTGCATCCTTTCAATATATTTTCCTTCTGATAATCTTACGGCCACCTTATTATCATTTTGCAGGTCATAGCTGAAAAGCTCATAGGTAAGTGCCGTTTCAGCCAGCGGGTCAAAAGGAATATCCAGCGTGTCATTAAGCCTGTTGGAGCTGAATATTATACTGTTACCCTCCGGTTTTACATACCTGGGGTTAAGGTCATCGGCAACATCGCGTGTGACCTGTTCATTGGTGCCGGAAGCAATGGTATGGACAAAGATATCCGTAAGCCCGTTTTTCACTGCTGACATCACCAGCCTGTTGCCATTGGGCGAGTAGTCAAAGTCCAGGACCTTGTCGAAATAGAGCAGGTTGCGGCTTTCTGTTTCACCACTCTGCAGCCTGTGAAAATATATCTTAAGGTCGCCTTTTTCTTCATTTATATATGTCAGAATGCGGCTGCCAGGGTGCCATCCTATTACAGGGTAGCTGATATCAGCCACCTGTTCATACTTCGGTTCAAGGGATGCTATCTTATCACGCTTGCCTGTTTCCGTGTCATGAACCCATATCCTGCGCTTACCCCAGTTATATGTTATATAGGCAACATAGCGTTCATCCGGACTCACACTTACATCCTGTATTATCCTTCTCTTCTTTGTTTCATGTATCTTCTGTCCGGGTTCACCTTCAGGTTCGTCGTTCTCTATACTTTCATAATAGTCACGGTAATACTCATACCATTCTTTCTGCAGGTCTTTCAGTTTCATTCCCAGGACATACATAAGCCCGTCTTCCACGTTCTTGTACACCTTGGTAAGGTATATAACATTGGGAATTATTGGATCGCCATATGTTTTGGCTATATACCGCCAGAAAGACTGTCCGGCATATATGGCATCCTCATATTCCAGGAAATAGAGCTTTTCGTACCTGCCTGACATTATACCGTCCCTCACCCTGTTGTCGGTCTCATAATCCCATCCAAAGGCTATATAGTTGATAAGGCCCTTCAGGTACCAGTCGGGGAGCTGTATCTGTGATGATCCGGATACCCTGTCCTTGCTGTCAGCATCATAAAGCATCTCGTTAATCATTACTTCTGTGACCGAAGCAGCTATCTGGCGGTCATAAGCTCTGTGGTCACCCTCGTAATAGAGCATTACCTTGTTTTTTATCGTGCGGTTAAAGCCGCCGATATTATAATCGCTCTGGCCTGTCGCCAGTCCTATATTTGTTTGTTTCTGTTCGCCATGGAGATTATATGTGATAAGCAGCAGCCTTTTTTCCAGCATATAATCAAAATAATCCTCTATCTCTGCTATCTTGTCCTCTGCAACACCGGCAGTATACTGTGCCAGTTCCCTGCCATATTCATTGAAATAGACATCAAAATAATCAAAGCGGTAGTATGACCAGTAAAAATCGTAATGCTGAAGCCGGTTCTTGCCAAATGTCATTTGCAGCCCGTTGTAAAACTGGCTTTTCCCGGTCAGGCCCAGCAATAACAAGATTGCTGTCAGTATTATATGTCTGATCCTTAATTTCAAATGAGCATTTGATTTTGGTAAAAAATATGGCTTCAAAATTTATTCCAAAAGCTGTGCAAAGAAACAAAGCTAAGATAATATGTTATCAACAAATAGCGAAAAAGATCAAACTTTATTAATTTTGGTTCAATATTTGGTAATTTTGTATGTCAGATATCAGAACAAACAGTGCAACTAATTGGTTCTGTTTTTTGTCTGATAATTAAGAGCTTGATAACGAATAAAAAAATACAGGACAGACATGAGAAAGATACAGGTTTTACTTATTATCCTTTTTACATCATTGATGGTTTCAGCACAGCCTAATGGGGCTGCTATTAAATTTGACAATACGAAACATGACTACGGCCGGTTTAAGGAGGAAGCGGGTCCGCAGACACATAAATTTGAATTTGAGAATACCGGAACATCAGACCTTTTGATAAGCAGGGTTACAGCCTCCTGCGGCTGTACATCACCGGAATGGACAAAACATCCTGTAAAACCCGGGGAGAAAGGATATGTATCCGTTACCTATGATCCCCGTAACCGGCCTAACAGGTTTAAGAAAACAGTGACCGTTTATACCAATACCCAGCCTGCCGTGCATGTTCTGATTATTGAAGGGGATGTAATACCGAGGGAGCTTAAGGTAGAGGAGATATACAGGTTTGAGGCAGGCGACCTGAGGTTTAAAAGCAATCACCTGGCTTTTACCGATATAGAGCACGGGAAAAAGAAGATCAGGGTTATGGAGATAATAAATACCTCAGACAAGCCTGTTACACTGGGCTTTGACAGGGTGCCCGCACACGTAGAGCTGAAGCCGAAACCTGAAACACTGGAACCTGGAGAGAAGGGTGTTATTGAAGGCAGATATGATGCCGGCAGTGTCAGCGACTGGGGCTATGTTAACCATCTTATACGTGTAGTGCTGAATGGCGAGGTGCTTGACAGGACCTATTTCGTTGTATCTGCCAACCTGGTGGAAGATTTCAGTTCATGGACCGAGAGTGAGCTTGAGAATGCTCCGGTCTTTGACCTGGAGACTACCAGGTATGATTTTGGTGAGATTAAGCAAAGGGAGAAAGCAGATATTGAGTTCAAATTTAAAAACTCAGGCAAGAGCGACCTTATCATCCGTAAAGTGAGGTCATCCTGTGGTTGCACTACCGTTACACCTGCCAATACTACCATTAAGCCGGGAGAATCAAGTAATATTAAGGCTGTGTTTGATGCGGGTGTTCGTAAGGGCAAGCAGCATAAGGTGATAACTGTTATTACCAATGACCCTGAGAATAGCCAGGTAAGCCTTGTGGTCAGCGGTACGGTGCTGACCAATGACTAGTTAATTGCATGGGGGATAAGAAAGAGAAGAATACCGGAAAAACGTCACTGTCAGTCAATAAGGGCGTACCGCAGCCGCCGGCTGTTAACCCCGTCTTTGCCGGGAAAGCCAGGAAAAGGAAAAGGGAATATTCACTAAACCAGTATGTCGACGGCATACTGGAAGGTAATATACCAATGCTGAGCCAGGCCATAACCCTTGTTGAAAGTAATAAAAAGGAGCATTTTGAGCTTGCCCAGAAGATTATTGAGGCATGCCTTCCTTATGGTGAAGATTCAGTGCGGATAGGTATTACTGGTGTGCCCGGTGCCGGTAAGAGTACCTTTATCGAGACCATGGGTAAAAAGATCACCGCCATGAAAAGAAAGCTGGCGGTGCTTGCCGTTGATCCCAGCAGTGAAAGGTCGCTGGGCAGCATACTGGGCGACAAGACAAGAATGGAGTCGCTGGCAAATGACCAGGCAGCATTTATCAGACCCTCACCTTCAGCCGGCTCGCTGGGCGGGGTGGCAAGAAAAACTAGGGAGTCCATCATACTGTGCGAAGCTGCCGGCTTTAATACCATCTTTGTTGAGACTGTGGGTGTGGGGCAGTCTGAGACCATGGTGCATTCCATGGTAGATTTTTTTCTCCTGCTTA
>CAZGUR010000127.1:0-9537 GCA_964529295.1 uncultured Rikenellaceae bacterium
CACTATACCGTTTCTTCCGGCAGGCAGCTCCAGCGACAGTCCGCAATCGGGCTGTACTGTTGTATAGGCTATGTCAAAATACTGAAACCAGCTCTTATTATCCCCGGCAGGTTCAAGTCCGCATTCATCAAAGAAAGATGCCAGCCATTCAGCACACTCCATATATTCGTCAGTACCTGTCAGGCGTCCTTCAAAACGTTCATCACATTGTATCCTGACATATTCCAGCAGGTTGTGACTTGATATGGAATGCATGGCGGAAATAACATTATTATCCGGTGTGTTTTGTGAAAATGATGTGTGGAAAACAAAAAATACAAACAGAAATACGATAAGCTTTTTCATAGTTAATTTTTTAGCACGGATGCTGAAATGAAGGACGTTTTAAATCCTTCATAAGACAGGTTTACCTGGACCGTGCTCAGTTAATATCTGATGTTTTAGGTATTTAATGAGCTAAATATACGAAAAAGTAGTGATCCGGAGAATATTACCGGCACTGCAAAATGCAAAAAACACGGTCTTTAGAATTATGGACAATGAGACCAGGTGGCTGATGTCATATTGCTTACCCTCCGGAGATGCAGGTGCACCTTTCCGGCCAGTTATTGCTCAGCTATAGAGCAGTACTTTTCTTACCGGCCGGTGCTATTTGTTATCAATAAGATCAGCCAGTTTTTCCTCCAGCTTTGCAAATTCACTCTCGGTATAACCTATGGACTGTACAGCAATCCTCCCGTCCCGTCCTATTATCACATTCCTGGGAATGGACTCGCTGGCATATTTACTGAATATTTCACGTTCTTCATCAGGGGCAAAGGGCAGATACAGTTTCGTGCTTTCAGCAAATCTCTCCAACTCTTCCATTGTATGTTCGCGTCCCAGCACCACCAGTACAAAATCAGGGTTGTCCCTGTATTTTTCCATAACATTTTTCTGAAGTACGGGTAACTCTTTTTTACAGGGTGGACACCAGGTGGCAAAGAAATTAACCCATATTACCTTCCCCTGCATTTCCTCGCTGTTAATAACAGTGCCGTCAATTGTTGTACAGGTGAATGCCGGGGCCACCTGTCCTACTTCAGTAAGTGTGCTCTCCCCGTTCTGGGCACTGATGCCCGATATAAGTAAAAATCCGGTAGTCAGGCTTATTAATAATTTCTTCATCATTATATATTTAAAAATTTATTTTCATCGTTGATGAGACTGTTTGCTATGTTAATATACATCTCATTTTACCTGCAATGATAAATAATTAATCCTCACAGCTGAGAAAAAGCGATAAATATCATAGAGAGTAGTGCCGGCTGGCAGAATACAAAAACATTATTTACCTTTAAAGAAGATAATAAAAACCAAAAAATATTCAGCCCGATGAAAAACAGAACCATCCTATTGTCTGTAGTTATTACCCTGTTAAGTTTTTCCTGTAAGAATGATAAAGCAGACCTGATCCTGTATAACGCCGAAGTTTATACCATGGACAGCCTAAGACCATGGGCTTCAACAGTTATAATCAGGGACAATATTATCAGGGCTGTTCTCGACACTGCCGATTCCTTTGATAAATGGGAAAGCGATATTACCCGTGTTATTGACCTTAAAGGGGCTTTTGTGGTACCCGGGTTTATTGATGCCCATGTACATTTCAACAGGGCAGGGTCATTGATTAATGATGCCAATCTGATGACTGTTAGCGATGACGATGCCCTGGCCGAGGAGATAAAGAGGGTAGAAGGCATACTGGGCGATGGTGAATGGATAAGCGGTGGTCTCTGGGGTGCTTATGAAGAGTGGAAGCTTGGAGCAAAAACTCCCACGGATAAAAAGGACCGGAGGTGGAAACCCGGTAAATCTGTTATCGATCCCTTTACGGCTGAGAATCCATGTTTCCTTAATAATTACGATTATTCCATGTTCCTTGCCAATTCAAAGGCCCTTGAGGAGGCAGGCCTTACCGGAAAACTGTTACCCGGAATGGAAGCAGGAGAAGATGGCAAAGCCACCGGGCTTATTTACCGTGGGTCCGATGCCCTTGATATTATAAGGGATGTTATCAGTCCAAAATCTGATGAACGATTATTAAATGAAAACAGGGCTGCCCTTGTGGCTCTCAGGAAGGCAGGTATTGTGGAGATACATGATATTGCGGTGCCAGGGCAGACCAGGAGGTTTTACGAGTTGCAGAAAAATAATGAATTAACATGCCGGGTATGGCTGAGGCCTGATCTGTCGCGTATTGATGAGCTGGCAGAAGAAGGATTCACTATGGGCATGCATCCTTTTACCAGGAAGGATGATCCCTTCCTCAGGTACGGAGCATTGAAAGGCTATATTGATGGTATAATGGGTACACACGGAGCCCTTTTCTTTGAGCCCTATAATGACCAGCCAGGAAATTACGGACATTACAGGAGGCATACAAGTAATGACCCTGATCTTTCAGTACCCGATATGGACAAGATGTATAATATGATAAGGAAAGGTTACGAAGCCGGTTTTGTATCTAATGTGCATGCCATAGGCACAAAAGGAGTTTCTCTTATGCTTGATACCTATGAGCGCCTGATGGAAGATATAGGGTCAACACTCGATGGTTTCAGGGTTATTCATGCACAGGTGATAAGACCGGAAGACCTGCCACGGTTTAATGAGCTGAATGTAATAGCTGAGGTTAATCCTTACCATATCTCTGACGATATGCGATGGATGGAGGAGAGGATAGGGTATGAGCGGTGCAGGGGGGCTTATGCCTTTAAGTCGCTGCTCGAAAATGGAGCAATACTTTCCTTTGGCTCTGACTGGCCCGGAACATCGGCTGCCGAATATCTTATGCATCCCCGTAACCTTATTCATGCCGCCGTTAACCGGACCACACTGAACCATGAACCAGAAGGAGGCTGGTTCCCGGGAGAGAAGATCAGTGTTCATGAAGCACTTAAAGCCTATACGGTGAATAATGCCTATGCCGCCTTTGATAATGAAAGAAGGGGGATTATAAAGGAAGGTATGCTGGCCGATATTGCCGTTAGCGACCTTAACCTTATAAAATGCAATCCTGAAGACATCCTTGATATGAATATACTGATGACCGTAGTGGACGGGAAGATAGTATATGAAGAACTGGAGTAATCGCTGTCGCCGGTGAATGGTTTTTCGCAGCCGGAGCTGATTTATGTGGTGAGAATGAATAAATTCTGTGAAAACTGATTTTTTCCGGTAACAATTGCAATTTTCCCCTTTTTGGCTATTTTTGTCACTCTTTAACCAAGCGGTAAAAATATTATGAGCAAAGAAAGTGTATCAGCATCAGGTGCGGGACTGGGAAAAGGCGGCGGATTTCTTCGCTGGGTGGAAGTGATGGGTAATAAACTTCCCCACCCTTTCTGGCTTTTTGTATGGATTATTGGATTTATCATAGTAATAAGCTTTATTGCCTCTCTCACAGGCCTGAGTGCCATCGACCCCGGGACGGGAGATGTTGTTAAGCCTGTGAACCTCATCTCGGGCGAGGGCCTGAGGAGGTTTGTGCAGGAGATGGTAACCAATTTCGCCCATTTTGCTCCCTTCGGACTTGTCCTTGTGATGCTTATGGGAGTATCTATTGCAGAAAAAAGCGGCCTGCTTACAATCATTTTAAGAACCATGGCTTTTGCAGTGCCCCGAAAAGTGGTACTCCCTGTTATATTTATAATAGGTGCATGCGGAAATATAGGTTCTGATGCCGGGGTGGTGGTTGTTCCCCCGATTGCTGCACTCATATTTATGCAGATGGGACTGCATCCTATCGCGGGACTCATTGCCGGATATGCCGGGGCAACTGCAGGTTTTACCGCCAACCTCTTTATTGCCGGAACAGATGTTCTCCTTGCCGGCATAAGCACTGAAGTGATCCAGAAGATAGATCCCGCAATTGAAGTAAGCGCCACTGCCAACTGGTATTTTATGATAGTGTCTACCCTCATGCTGGGAGCGGTAGGTGCATTTATAGTTTCACGCTTCACAATACCCAGGTGCAAAGGGTTCAGTATGGGTAATGAGGGCGTGCCGGTCTATGAAGAGAAGCCCAGGCTTACTGAGGCCGAAAAACGGGGCCTCAAAAAGGCAGGCATAGGGGTGCTGATCTATATAGGGTTTATCCTGCTCCTTACAGTCCCATCATGGGCACCATTGCGTGACCAGGAGACCGGCGGACTTGTACCTTCTCCCTTTCTGAGGGGACTGGTACCTCTTCTCTTCTTCTTCTTTGCTATTCCGGGATATATTTATGGTAAAATAACCGGAAGCATAAAAGAGCCTGATGATGCCCTTAAGCTTATGGAAGACGGCATGAAAGACCTCTCCGGCTATATCGTACTGATGCTGGTGGTGGCACAGTTTGTCAACCTTTTCAGCTGGAGCCGCCTCGATACCATCCTTGCCATTAACGGAGCTGAATTTCTTCAGGCAACGGGACTTACAGGACCATTGTTGTTTGTTCTCTTTATGGTAATCATTGCGGTCATCAATATTTTTATGGGCAGCGGTTCTGCCAAGTGGGCCATCTTTGCACCCATATTTATACCTATGCTCGCACAGCTGAATTACAGTCCGGCTTTTATACAACTTGTATACAGGATCGGCGACTCCATTACAAACAGTATAAGCCCCCTCTATCCCTACTTCCCCCTTCTTATAGGTTGGATCCGTAAATATGATAAGAGTGTTGGTATAGGCACCATTCTGTCAATGCTTATACCTTATGCCATAATACTTTTTGTGATGTGGGCTATTATTCTGTTTGTCTGGTACTGGCTCAATGTGCCTATAGGTCCGGGTGAAGGGATATATATGCAGTGATATGGTCATAAGCACCATGCGCTCTGAAGGCTGGAAATTTGCTCTCGTATTTCTTTAATATGTAATTTGGTCTTACATTTGTGTTAAACAAGTATAATAAATTGACCATGAAGATATTCACCTCGGATAAGATAAGAGAGATAGATGCCTATACGATAGAGCATGAGCCGATAAAACCGGTTGACCTGATGGAGAGAGCAGCCTCGGTTATGTTTAAATGGTTCGTTGCCAAATTCGAGAGATCAGGGGAGGTAAATGTGTTCAGCGGACCGGGTAATAACGGTGGTGACGGACTGGCACTGGCCAGGATGCTGGCAGATGCTGGATACAGGGTACGGGTATTCTATGCGGCTTTCACAGACAGCAAAAGTGAGAGCTGGTCTGTTAACCATGAGCGGCTGATCCGTCAGGATAAGGCTGAATACAAGGAAATAAAAGAATCAGATGACTTTCCGCATATCAGTCCGGGCGGGGTTATTATAGACGCCATTTTCGGATCCGGGCTAACAAGACCTGCTGAAGGCCTGCCTGCAGAGATAATAAGAGGTATAAACAAGACTGAAGCGAGGCTGGTGTCAGTGGACATACCCTCCGGCCTGTTCAGCGAGGATAACACTGGTAATGATCCGGGCAGCATCGTAAGAGCAGACTATACCCTGAGCCTGCAGTTTCCGAAGCTGTCGTTTTTCTTTGCTGAAAATCAGAATTTTGTAGGTCGTTTTGAGATCCTGCCTATAGGTCTGCACCCCGGGAAGATTACCAAAACGGCCACCGATTATAATCTGACAGACAGCACCTTTGTTGCAGGAATACTGAAAAACAGGAATAAGTTTGATCATAAAGGTCATTTCGGGCATGCCTTAATGGTTGCCGGTTCATCCGGCAAAACAGGTGCTGCTATTCTTTCTTCGCATGCTGCACTGCGTACAGGGGCCGGTTTGCTGACTGCTCATGTTCCGCGACCGGCTGCCGGCATCATCCATTCAGCCCTGCCTGAGGCAATGGTTCAGTGCGATCAGTCTGATATCATGGTTACCGGTATTTATGACATTGAAAAATACAATGCTGTTGGTATAGGTCCGGGACTGGGAACAAAACCCAATACAAGGAAAGGACTGCGTGAGCTGCTTGAAAAATATAAGAGGCCTGTTGTCATTGATGCGGATGCCCTGAACATTATATCCGCTGAAGAAGATATGAAGCAGCTTCTCTCAGAAAA
Source organism: uncultured Rikenellaceae bacterium (assembly GCA_964529295.1). GTDB lineage: Bacteria > Bacteroidota > Bacteroidia > Bacteroidales > VadinHA17 > UBA9300. The sequence continues at coordinate 6,059 of CAZGUR010000127.1, forward strand.
TACTGTATTAACACCCCATCCGGGTGAGTTCAAAAGACTAAGCGGATCGGACGATACAGCTTATGCCAGGATGCAAAGGCAAAGGGAGTTCTCCATGCATTACGGATGTATAAGCGTGCTCAAAGGAGCTCACACCGCTGTATGCCTTCCTGACGGGCGGTTGTGGTTCAATACAACCGGTAACCCGGGGATGGCTACGGCAGGCAGCGGGGATGTGCTTACAGGCATGATTCTGGGATTGCTGGCCCAGGGCTACCGACCCTCAGAGGCTGCCATAGCCGCTGTTTTCATTCATGGCCTCGCCGGAGATATAGCCTGTGAGGGGACAGCTTATGAATCATTGATTGCTTCAGATATTATTCATAATATTGGAAAGTCTTTTGAGCATATAAGACAGATTAAAAACAAATACCCGGGATAAAAATGTGATGAATTTTTTTGCTAGGTTTTTTTCAGTTAATTATAAAATTTTAAACAGATGAAAAGTACAAGCAGATATATATTGCCGCTTTTGATTGTAACAGCTTTTTATTCCTGTACCACTGTTAAGGAAGTACCGGTAAAAGTAAATACACAGGTGCTGCCCCTGGGCGATTCTGTAAAGCTGACCGGTGGCAGCCTGGTATATGCTTTGCCTCAGACAGTGCTTGATTTTACGGTAGTGGCTGAAAAGACAGTGCAAAAGGCAGGTCCGTACAGTGAATATGCGGAAGGGATGCTTGGATTACGTGATGTGATAGGCAGTGACCGCGTCGTGTGGAAGCTGAAAGAAGTAAGGCTTAACTCTGTACAGGAGCTTGACCCTGATGAGTTCTATATTATAAAAAGCGATGGACTGATACAGACAAATGCGATAAGTATGATAAACGCAGGACTCATAATGGATGTTAACCCTTCTGTTTATGATGATCGCAGGTTTGACAGCCGTAATTTGTCTGCAGATGATAAGCGTATGATGTACAGGGATATGGGTTCGGATATATACTTTGATATTGAGCAGGATACCGCATACCGGGTGGTGGATGTTGACACTGCCTTTGTAAGGATACCCTACGTACTGGAGAGACGCAGGCAGCTCAGCCTGGCCGAACAGGCCGAGAACACCGCAAGAATACTGCTTGAGCTAAGGGAGGGCAGGCATCTTATACTTACCGGGGAAGCAACAGTGTTCCCCCAGGATAAGGCAGCCATAGATGAGATAAACAGGCTTGAGGAACAATATATAAGTCTTTTTGCAGGCAAGTCGTGGACAACGGAGGAGAGATTCAACTTTTCCTTTGTGCCTGATGCAGGTATGAGGAACAAACCTGTGGTCATCTTCCGTTTTTCATCCGAAAAAGGAGTGCTCGAGATGGATGATTTGAGTGGCAGACCAGTGGTTGCGGAATTAATGAGCAATAACGGCACTGACTCCCTGAATATTATATCCGGCAATAATAATGAGGATACTTATGATAAGATATTTTACAGGGTGCCCGAAGTGGTGGATATAAGGATAACCGACGGCAGGCGGAACCTGGGGGGCAAAAGGCAGCTTATATACCAGTTCGGTAAAAAAGTGGCCCTGCCCGCCAATTTTATACTTGGCAAATAGTTTCCTTCAGCCTTTAATGCAGGCAAGCAATTAATAACAGTTTTTACCCCTGTTCCTGCAGGTTAATGAAGGTCATATCAGGATCATGTTTTTTCGGCCGGTGATAATGCTTTTTATGCCGGAAGCTACCAGGCATGTTAACTGCAAAAACATGTTATACAACAACATTTAAATGCCCGTTTAAATTTGTTGAGCAGGAAAGGGATATATAATATTGATCTTTCTTTTCATAAAACTTTTTTTTATTACATTTATGCTCGATTAAAAAAAAATTAAACTGAAAAATTCTATGGAAACTGTGAAGAAGACTTTGCGTGATTCAGCAGCCATGAGATGGACTATGCTGTTATTACTTAGTGCCCTTATGTTTGCCACATACTGGTTCCAGGACTTCTACGGAAGCCTGAAAGGGCTGATGGAAAGTGAACTGGGCTTTACCAGTGAGGAGTTTGGCAGGGTTATCGGCCTTACCACCATTGCCAATATGTTCGGTATGATTATCATCGGGGGTATTATACTCGATAAGTGGGGTATAAGGACGGCCGGTCTTGTGTTTGGCGGACTGGCAGCACTGGGTGGTGCCATCAATGCCATGGCTGCAGCCGGTGTGTTTGGCAGTGATCATAATGTGCAGCTTAATATGATGATTGTAGGACGTATACTTTTCGGGTCAGGACTGGAGGTGACCTGTGTGGTTGCAACACGTACAATCGTTAAATGGTTCAGGGGCTATGAGCTGGCACTGGCAATGGCCATAAATGTCGGTTTTGGGCGTCTGGGTTCAGCCCTGGGTCTGGCCATATCACCCGATATAGCCAGTGGTTCGGTATCACCGGCTGTGACATTTGCTGCCACGCTGATGGGACTGGCACTGATAATATTCATTGTTTACAGTTTCTTTGATATAAAGATTGACCGCCAGACTAAAGCCGCTGCTTCAGGTGAAGGAGTGCCGGATGAAGATTTCAGCTTCAAGGATCTTGTTAAGCTGGCTACAAATCCTTCATTTGTATATATAGCATTACTCTGCGTTACCTTCTATGCCGCTTGTCAATGAATTCGGCTTTTCGTACAACCTGCCGGCAGATGGCAGCGGGGATATAACATTATTCGGAAGCCGGGCACTGGGTAATGCAAGTATTTATATAGCTTTTTTCCTTTTTGGTATACTTTTCTCCGCCGTACCGGCAAACCTGAGGACCAAGACCCAGAAGTACACAACCATGGTGGTGGTGTTTCTTCTCTTTATGGGCTTCATATATATCCTCAGGGATACCCTTGGACAGTGGCTTAATAACGGACCAAAAACAGCATCACTGATACCGCTTGGAACAATACTGTTCACACCAATCTTTGGTAATTATGTTGATAAGAAAGGCAAGGGTGCATCCCTGATGATACTGGGCGCTGCCCTTCTTATATTTGCCCACCTGGCCCTGGCACTGACGGGTATTAAACTGATGGCCTATGCCGGACTTATAAGTCTGGGTATTGCCTTTTCACTGGTGCCCGCAGCTATGTGGCCATCCGTTGCAAAGATAGTCGCTGATAACAGGCTGGGTACTGCCTATGCAAGTATGTTTACGGTACAGAACTGGGGACTGGGTCTCTTCTTCTGGGGAATAGGAGCATTGCTTGACCTTGTGAACAAAGGAAACCTTGAAGCGATCAGGGCAGGGGAGATGACCTATGATTATAAGATACCCATCCTTGTGCTTGTTTTAAGCGGACTGGTAGCTATGTTCCTTGCTTTTAAACTTAAGCAGGCCGACCGCAGGCAGGGCTACGGACTTGAGCTGCCCTCCTGATAATACTGTAACAGTTTATAATAAACAGTATATAAAAAGGACTGTCCCGGATTGCCGGGTCAGTCCTTTCTTTTATG
>CAZGUR010000128.1:0-9504 GCA_964529295.1 uncultured Rikenellaceae bacterium
AGCACAGGAGATATTAACCAGGCTGGTTAAATCCTTTGAGAATATAGAGAATCACGTATATATAGATACGATTATCTCTCCCTCCTATACATCAGCTATTGCCCAGGCTATACAGCTGCCCGGCATAGCAGGAATGGAAAATAATATGGTTATCTTCGAGTACAGCAAGGACAAGCCCGAAGAGCTCAATGAAATAATGGATAACCACGCACTTGTCAATGCCGGTAACTTCGACGTCTGTATTCTGGCCAGCTGCAAACGAAAAATTATATTCCAGGAAGGAATACATGTATGGATAAAATCAACTGACGAATATAACGCAAACCTGATGATCCTTCTTAGCTTTATTATCTCAGGCCATCCCTCCTGGAAAAAATCAAAAATTAAAATATTCGATATCTGCAAACCCGATCAGTATTATGAAGTCAGAGAAAACAACAGGAAGCTTATCAAAGAAGGAAGGCTGCCAATCACTGAACAGAGTATAGAAATAATAATTGAAGAGGCCGATGTTAATCCCAAAGACCTGATTAATGAAAAATCAAAGGATGCAGCCCTGACAATGATAGGTTTCAGGGGCGAAGCCTTAAAGCAAAAGGAAAATGTTTTTTCAGGCTACGATGAGCTGGGAACCATCCTTTTTGTCAACTCCCATAACCAGAAAATGATAGAATAAGACAAAGCAAGTGACTTCACTCGTAACTTAATCGTCTCAAATCACATTTGAATTTCCTCTTGCCTTCAACACAGCAATTTTAGGCCGGACATTTATCGCTGACTTAAGAGGCCGGGAAAATTGTTATTATTATATTTACAATGTTTACCAGAGGCAGAAATGCTGACCATACCGATGGCAACGATTATAATCAATAACCCATGCACGAGATTTCTTTACCGCTGACAGAGCCCGTTGTTATTTTCATGGTCGTTTTGCTTATTGTGCTGATTATACCCGTAGCCCTGCGTAAGACCAATATCCCCTCAATCATAGGACTTATAATTACCGGTATCATTATTGGTCCCTATGCCCTGAATATCATCGCAGACAATGATACCATTGAACTTTTCAGCCATGTAGGGCTTTTATACATAATGTTTCTGGCAGGACTGGAAATAGAATTCAGCGAATTCCGGAAAAACAGCCTGCGTGGAATTTTCTTTGGCATAGCCACTTTTGCATTTCCTTTCTGCTTTGGTTATTATACGAGTATATACATCCTGTCTTTTAATATGATACCTTCTGTTTTTATTGGTATTATGCTGGCTTCCAATACACTTATTGCCTTCCCCTCGGTCAGCAAACTGGGTATCACCAAATCATCAGCAGTGAATACCGCTATCAGCGGAACAGTTATTGCCGACACCCTGGTATTAATACTGCTTGCTTTCGTTACTGCCTCACTGAACGAAGGAGACGGAAAAGGATTCCTGCTGACCTTCTTTCTTTCCTTCGGCAGCTTTAGCTTTGCAATATTTTTTCTTCTGCCAAAGTTAAGCCGCTGGTTTTTCAGGAACATTGCAATGGACGGTTACCTGCAGTACCTTTTCACTCTCTCGGCCCTCTTTGCTTCTGCTTTTGCTGCTGAGATTGCGGGGGCAGAGCCCATAATAGGGGCATTCTTTGCCGGACTGGCACTGAACAGGCTAATCCCATCATCATCAGCGCTGATGAACAGGATTGATTTTGTAGGTAACACACTGTTTATTCCCTTTTTCCTGATAAGTGTGGGAATGCTTGTTAACCTGGGTGTTCTGTTCACAGGGTTTCGTCCGATATTATATGCTATATTGTTTATTATCCTGGCAATAAGCAGCAAATGGCTTGCCGCCGGGATCACGAAGATAATATTCCGGCAGACAAAAGCAGAGATGAACACCATCTTCGGACTTACATCTGCACGTGCAGCAGCCACCCTTGCGGTGGCAATGGTAGGGCTAAGCTACGGTGTTCTTAATGAAGATATCTTCAACGGGGTTATCCTTCTTATCCTGGGAAGCTCACTGTTCAGCTCATACACTACTGAAAAGGCGGGAAGAGATCTCGTAAGGGAAGAGAGTGAAAGATTGCCCGACCCGGATACAAAACAACAAAGACGTATACTGGTACCTATTGCAAATCCGGAAAACATTGAAAAACTGATTGACCTTGCCATCCTGCTTTCCGACCCTAAACTTACAGAACCGGTCTATCCCCTGGCAATTGTAAGGGATGATGCTGATGCAAAAAATCGTATTGCCCGGATCAAGCCTGTCATTGACAAGTTAGGCCGGCATGCTGCAGCCTCCGGCATAAGCCTGCAGAGTATTACCAGGATCGATATAAACATTCCTTTAGCAATCACCAGGGTATCAAAGGAACTTAACATATCCGAAATAGTAATGGGATGGAGTGGCAGGTCCAGGGAAATAAGCAGGATTTTCGGCAATATGGTGGAGACTGTACTCAACAGGTCAAATAATACCGTTATAGTTGCTAACCTGCCACAACCATTGTCGCTGACAGACAGGATCTTCGTCTTTGTTCCTGAAAATGCAGAACTGGAGCAGGGCTTCCATTACTGGATGGGTATAGTAACCAATTTATGTGACCAGCTAAGTGCATCAGTCACATTTAATATACACGACAGTTCAGGTGATAAACTGGAGAAAGCCATAAAAAAGAATTTTAAAAATAATTCATTAAGGATTGCCGGTTTCACTGACTGGAACGATGCCTGGGAAATAAAAACGAACAATGATGAAGAGGCAATGTTTGTTATTATTAACGCCCGCAAGCATACCATGTCCTACACTCAGAAATTCTTTAACCTTACCTTTAATCTGCCCGAATCACTTGCAGATCATAATGTGCTGAATATATACCCCCGGCAATATACCTGACAACCCTTAGCATCCGGGTAAAGAATAATAATAATATGACACGCCGGTATTATTTTCGCAACAGCTTCTGAATACTGTACAGCTTATTAAGGGCCTCGACGGGTGTGAGGTTGTTTACATCGAGACCCGACAGCTCATCGCTTATCTGTTTAAGCACAGGGTCATCTAGCTGGTAAAAGCTAAGCTGCAGTCCCTCCCGGTTTGAGGCAAGACCAGCTACGGGCTTGCCAATATTACCTTCCTTTCCACCCTCCTCCATCTGCTTAAGCACATCTTCAGCCCTCTTAACCACGCTCAGAGGCATGCCGGCCATGCGCGCCACATGTATCCCGAAACTGTGCTCACTGCCTCCCCTCTTCAGCTTCCTCAGGAATATCACCTTATCATCAAGCTCTTTAATGGATACATTATAATTCCTGACCCTTATGAAAGAGTTCTCCATCTCATTAAGCTCATGGTAGTGGGTAGCAAAGAGTGTCTTGGCCCTGCAGCGCTGCTCATGTATATATTCAACCATTGCCCAGGCAATGGATATACCGTCGTAGGTCGAGGTGCCACGTCCTATCTCGTCAAGGAGTATCAGGCTGCGGTCTGAGAGGTTATTAAGTATGCTGGCAGCCTCGTTCATCTCAACCATGAATGTTGATTCGCCCAGGCTTATATTGTCCGATGCCCCCACCCTGGTAAAGATCTTATCCACAAGGCCTATGCTTGCTGATGAGGCCGGCACAAAACACCCGGCCTGGGCTATCAGGACAATCAGGGCCGTCTGCCTCAGCAGGGCCGACTTACCTGACATATTCGGGCCGGTAAGTATTATCACCTGCTGCTTCTCATTATCAAGGTAAACATCATTGGGTATATATGACTCATCTGCAGGTAGTTGTTGCTCGATAACCGGGTGCCTTCCGTCTTTTATATCAATGGTATACGAATCATTAATATCCGGCCTTACATAATTATTATCGGCTGACACCAGGGCAAAGGACAGGAGGCAATCCAGCTCAGCCACCACTGCAGCATTCAGCTGTATCCGGCTTATAAAGTCTCCCAGGTAATCTACCAGACCGTTATAAAGTTGCTGCTCCAGTGCCAGTATCTTCTCTTCGGCACCCAGTATCTTATTCTCATACTCCTTCAATTCCTCAGTGATATACCTTTCGGCACTTACCAGTGTCTGCTTACGTATCCACTCACCCGGGACCCTGGACTTATGTGTGTTCCGTACTTCTATATAATACCCGAACACATTATTAAAGCCTACCTTAAGGCTGGATATCCCTGTCCTGTCACTCTCCCTCGACTGCAGTTCTACAAGGTAATCCTTCCCGGAATTCAGTATATGCCTCAGCTCATCAAGTTCTGCAGATACTCCTTCACATATCACCTTACCCTTACTGATCAATGCAGGAGGATCAGCATTAATGCTATTTTCAATTTTATCAACCAGCTCAGGGCAGGGGTCGATCTTTGAAGCCAGCTTATCCAGTGAGCTGCATTCCGGTTTACCGCACAGCTCTTTTAAGGGCAGCACTGCCTGCAGTGACCGTTTGAGCTGTACCACCTCCCTGGGGTTAATACGCCCTGTGGCTATTTTGGAGACCATACGCTCAAGATCACCTACCTGCTCAAGCTGCCCGCGTACATCATCCCTGAAGCCGGTATCATTTACCATATATTCCACGGCATCATGTCTTTCTCTCACCGGCTCCTTGTCTTTCAGGGGCAGTGATATCCATTTTTTAAGCAGCCTGCCTCCCATGGGACTTGAGGTGCGGTCTATAATATCAATAAGGGTGCGCGCATCATGGAAGGGCGAGACGAACAGTTCAAGGTTGCGCATGGTGAAACGGTCGAGCCACACATACTTCTCCTCCTCTATCCTTGAAATACCTGTAATATGACCTAACTTCTCATGACGGGTTATATCAAGATAATAGAGTATGGCCCCGGCCGCTATTATAGCATAATCAAGACCGTGGATACCAAAGCCTTTCAATGACTTTGTCCCGTAATGCTTCAGCAGCCTGTCATTGGCGGCATCAAGCCTGAATATCCAGTCATCCAGTTTAAAATTATAGTACCCTGATCCGTATAACTCCTTGTATTCATCTGTCTTAGCTTTTTCGAAAAGCACCTCTTTGGGAGCAAAGTTGCTTAGCAGCTGGTCTATATAAGCATGAGAACCCTGGGCAACCATAAACTCGCCGGTTGAAATATCCAGAAAAGCCACACCGCTGATTGATTTATAAATATGTACGGCGGCCAGAAAATTATTCTCCTTATGCTCCAGCACATTATCATTGAGGGAAACACCAGGTGTCACCAGCTCGGTAATACCTCTTTTCACGATTTTTTTGGTGAGCTTCGGGTCTTCGAGCTGCTCACATATGGCTACCCGCTGGCCCGCCCTTACCAGCTTTGGAAGGTAATTATCAAGTGCATGATACGGAAAACCTGCCAGTTCAACCCACGAAGCTGCCCCGTTGGCCCTGCGGGTGAGTGTTATTCCCAGTATCCCGGATGCGCGTATTGCATCCTCCCCGAAAGTCTCATAGAAATCACCTACCCTGAACAGCAGTATTGCATCAGGATGCTTCTCCTTGATACTGTAATACTGCTTCATCAGAGGTGTCTCTACATGTTTTTCGGGTTTCTTCATTATCTTATTATACAGCTTCTTATGTTAAATTCTAAATCCGGCAGCTAATACAAATATACGATGATGTATGTTTTAAAGAAAGGTCTCTTAATTCTTTGTTGATAATAAAAGTCCGGAAAGCCTGTCTCCTTTTCTGCATTCTGTGATTTATCAGCATCCATAAGCAGGTAAAAAGATAAAATAATACGATGCTGTCAGGTGTATCCGCAATATTAAAGCCGCATAAAAATAAAAAAACATCCTTCTGTCATTGAATGAGAAAAATCAATATCGTATATTAATGCTCATTATTGAACCCAAAAAATCTATTATGCATAAAATACTGGTATTAGGAGCCGGTATGGTAGCCAAACCGCTGATTGACTACCTGCTGGAACACAACTATAAAGTCACAATAGCATGCAATACATGTGATAAGGCAAGAATAATATTAAAGGATCATCCCAATGGCGAGATTTTGTACTGGGATGCCAATGAGACGGAAGTTCTCAAACCTATGGTAAAAGAAGCAGACCTTGTTGTCAGCCTGCTGCCCTATAAATTCCATGGAGGTGTTGCTGAGGTATGCATACAGCACGGGAAAGATATGGTAACGACTTCATATATAAGGGATGAGATGTCAGGACTTGACAAAAGAGCCAGGGAAGCGGGAATTATCATCCTTAACGAGATAGGTCTTGATCCCGGAATAGACCATATGTCAGCCATGAAGATCATTGACAATATAAAAAGCAGGGGCGGAAGCATTGAAAAATTCTGGTCTGTTTGCGGGGCATTGCCGGCGCCAGAGCATATCGACAATCCCATGGGATATAAATTTACATGGAGCCCGGAAGGGGTACTGCTGGCAGGCATGAATAATGCCAGGTACCTTGACGGTGGCAGGATTGTTACCATCGAGCCTGAAGACCTGTTCAAGAGAACCTTTGACTATAATATAGAGGATGTGGGAACACTGGAGGTATATCCCAACAGGGATTCAATAAGCTATATTGATATATACGGATTGGAGGATATTAAAACCATGTTCAGGGGAACATTCAGATATAAAGGCTGGTGTGAGACCATCGATGCCATGAAGTCAGTCAGATTGCTGAACACCGTACAGGAAGATTTCTCAGGCAAGACTTATGCGGATATGATGCGGGACAGATTAGGAGGCCTTAAAGGCAATATTAAAAAACAGCTGACAGACCATCTTAGCCTGAGCATTGATTCAGCAGCAATAAAATCTTTCGAATGGCTCGGTCTTTTCAGTGATAAAAAGATTCTCTCCTTTATGAAAACTCCCTTTGATATAGTATCCGGACTGATGATGGATAAAATGATGCTCGGTGAGGGAGAAAGGGATATGACCGTACTGAAACATATCTTCCTGGCAAGGCACAGGGATGGCAGCACCGAGATCATTAGCTCACAAATGGTGGATTATGGTTCTGCTTCTGCCGGGGGTGATACCTCAGTGGCACGTACGGTAGCACTGCCTGCTGCCATTGCAGCCAGGCTTATCACAGAGGGAAAGATTAGTCTCAAAGGTGTTTACAGGCCTGTGGAAAAAGAAATTTATATGCCTGTACTTGAAAGCCTTGAAGAAATGGGCATCAGGACCAAGGAAGAATACGGTCTGCCCGAATCAGAACTTATGTTTTAGAAATAAAGATAATAGTCAGCCGTCAGTTTCCTGTAAGCAGCTGTATATTCATGTCTTTCACCTTTTTCTATGGTTAGAAAAGCCTGATGCAGTTCTTTCTTCTTCCTGCCAAACTCCATCAGCACCCTTTTTACGGGCGATGAGGGCAGCGGCTTAACTTTCAGGATCCTGTTACAATACAGTCCAAAGTCAGCGGCTTCAGCTATAAACAGTGCCGATTCGGCATAAGGCAGTACCAGGCAAAAGGTGCCTTCCATGCTCATAAGCCTTCCGGCGCCCTCAAGCAGCTCCTGTGATGAAAGATCATAATCATGCCTTGTTCTGGATAACCTGTCATCCTTATTATACAGTGAGCGTCTGAAAAAAGGGGGATTGCTGATAATAAGATCAAAATCCGGGCCGGCGGGATGATAGTCCTGTAACCTGGTGTTTATTATATTTATCCTGTTGCCCCACGGACTATTACCGGCATTGCTGACTGCCTCTTCATATGACTGACCGTCAGGTTCTATGGCTGTTATTCCGCAGGTACTCTTTTGTGCCATCATCAGTGCAAGCAGGCCGGTGCCTGTGCCTATATCAAGGATAGCAAAGGCAGATGACGGATCAACCCAGGCGCCCAGCAGGACAGCGTCAGTACCAACCTTAAAGGCCGATTTCCCGTGGTACACCCTGAACTGCTTAAAATCAAAATAAACCATAATTAAAATTTTTCGATTATGCCCAGCCCGAACAGGGAAAAATCATACTTCACAGGGTCATCCCTGTCAAAAAGTCTCAACACCGAGCTAAGCTCTTCAACGGCCTTCCAGTCATCCTGCTTCCGTGAAAGCAATCCCAGCTTACGTGATACATTACCAGTATGAAAATCCAGCGGTATATACAGCAGGGAGCTGTTTATTCTTTTCCACAGCCCGAAATCAACACCTCTTCCGTCATCCCTGACCATCCACCTGAAAAACATGTTCAGTCTTTTACCTGCAGCACCCCTTGAGATATCAGCAAAATGCTTAAGTGTGCGCCGGGGGTGAGACACAGTGAAAAACTCATTTCGCAATCCTGTCACAGCCCCCTTCCAGTCATCACCCTGCCCAAGGTATTTCAGCAGCACATCTTCCATACTGTCATATGATGAGTATATATTCCTTAAGGCATAAATGAAGGTACGGCAGTCATCACCATTAAAGGTACGGTAATAGAAATCACCCAGGCGGTCAATATCTTTTTTAGCTGCGTTAAGGATGAAGTCGCCCGGACTCCTTCCCATCATCTCCATCAGCCTGTTTGCCGCAGCAAGGATAAGGTCGCGCCTCCCCCATGCTATTGTCGCTGTAAGAAACCCGGCAATTTCGATATCCTGCTTAAGACCATACTGATGGGGTATGGACACCGGATCATTTACGATAAAGGAAGGCTTGTTAAACTGCTTATGTTTCAATTCAAGGAATTCCTTCATCTCATCGTATGAGAAATTCTTTTTCCAGGATTCAGCCATTGAAGATTACACCGCCTTTTATAAACATATTCCTGTCAGCCATTAAAGATCACACCATCTTTTATTTCTATTTTCCTGTCTGACATACCCGACAGTTCCCTGTCATGAGTCACTATCACTATTGTTTGTCCGAACTTATCCCTAAGGTTAAAAAATAATTTATGCAGTTCCTTCTTATTCTCAGTATCCAGATTTCCCGAGGGCTCATCAGCCAGTATTACCTTCGGACTGTTTACCAGTGCCCTGGCTACTGCCACCCTTTGCTGCTCACCGCCGCTTAACTCTGAAGGTTTATGTTCAAGCCGTGAATCCAGTCCCAGGAAGCCGAGCAGCTCCCCCGCCCTTTTTTCCGCCTGCTGCTTGCTTTTTCCGCCTATATATGCCGGTATACACACATTTTCCAGTGCTGTAAACTCAGGCAGCAGCTGGTGAAACTGGAACACGAATCCTATCTGTTCATTTCTGAAACGGGCCAACTGCTTAGCATTAAGCATATTAAGCAGTACGCCATCACACTCAACTGATCCCTCATCAGGCCTGTCAAGAGTTCCAAGTATCTGCAGAAGGGTGGTCTTGCCTGCACCGCTGGGCCCGACAATAGTCACTATTTCACCCTTTCTGATATCCAGGTCAATACCTTTAAGGACTCTCAGGTCTCCGTATGATTTGGTTATATCCTTTGCTTTAATCATTATTCAAAATTTGGTTCCGCTTCATTATTTAACGAAGAAGACAATATATACATATGTCAAATAAAATACAGCCAGCAGCAATCCTTTCCATCTGCTCAAAACAGTTCCCCGCAAAGGTAGCATA
>CAZGUR010000129.1:0-9332 GCA_964529295.1 uncultured Rikenellaceae bacterium
TAATTTTATCAATTCAATTCTTAAAAACAATCCTTTTTTTATCTTAGCTCTGATAAAAATTCAAGAATATGTATATGCTCGATACCTTTATAATCAGATCCGGACATAGCATCATCCATAGAAACAACATATTTTGGATAGTTGTCTTTGATTTCGAATAAATTCCCAAACTCACGATTTATAGTTTTCTCATCATGTAAAAGATAAGCTACCTGAACATAAATCTTTTTACCAGATTTATCGCATATAAAATCTATTTCTTTATCTCCTGACTTACCGACGTATACATGATATCCTGAAATTTTTAAATTTTGATATACAGCATTTTCTATAATCTTATTAATATCATTTGCTTTATAACCAATAATTGAATGCCTTAAACCAAGATCTTCAAAATAGTACTTCTCTCCTGTTTTAAATATTTTTTTTCCTGCTATATCAGCTCTTAAAGCTTTAAATATAAAAAATGCTGATTCTAAGTGATTCAAATAATCAAGAACAAGTTGTGGTGAGATTTGAATTCGCTGTGATTTTAAAAAATCACTAATCTTTTTGGATGATACTAAGCTCCCCGTATTATCGGCTACATATCTAACAAGATTCTCAAGAAAATTAATATTTCTAACATTATGCCGTTTTACAATATCTTTAAATAAAATCGCTGCATAAATATTGTTCAAATAATCATAAATTATGTGATCATCTAGCTCAAGGTTTATCAGATAAGGTAATCCTCCATATTTAAAATACTTTATCAATGACTCTTTATCATTTTGAAGTCTATGAAATTCAATGAATTCAATAAAAGATAAACTATATACCTTTATTTCAATATAACGTCCACTCAAATATGTAGCTAACTCTCCAGATAATAATTTTGCATTACTCCCAGTGCAATAAATGTCATATCCACCTTTTGCCTGTAAACTCCTTAAAGCTTTTTCAAAACCTTCAATATCTTGGACTTCATCTATAAATATATATTTCTTTCCTTTTTTTTCTTCTTTACTCTCGATATAAGCTAATAAATCATTATGATTATGAATATTCTCAAAATCATGAAGTTCTTTGTTTATATAAATAATATTTGGATTGTCATACCATGATATAATTTCATCCATAATTTGAAAAAGCATATAACTTTTACCAACACGTCTTTGTCCAATAAGTACTTTTATTATGTCTTTATCAATATATGGCTTAACCAAATCAAGATAAATGGGACGTTTTATATATTCTTGTTTAAATTTCATCATGCCTTTTAATTATCATATAAGAAACTAATACAAATATAACAATTATTTCATCTATACATGAAACATTTCATTTTAAATTCAAACATTCATTTATATAAGATTTTTTGAATATACAATATATCTAATTTAAAAAAATGATAAGTCTTAATTGATTAAAGACGACTTTCCTGCAAACATTTAATTTTAGTCCAATTCACTAATTTATTGTACTGATATACTGTTACATATACCTATTTTCCGATACAGAAGTTCCTGAAGATATTACCAAGTATCTCATCTGTCGATATCTGGCCGGTTATCTCACCAAGGTAGTGGATAGCCTGGCGCAGGTCCATGGCAATCAGGTCTTCCGGCAGTCCTTCATCAAGACCTTTAATCACCCTTTCCAGGCTCTCTGAACATTCTGACAGTGCTTTATAGTGCCTCATATTGGTGACAACAAGCGACTGTGTATCCGGCACGGCATTATCAAATACCGAGAGTAGCTCTGAAATAAGTTCAGGTATTCCTTTTCCACCGATGGCCGAGACAAACAGGCATTGACTGTCAGGACAATCAAGTCCGGATACCCGGGTCTCAAAATCCTTTTCACTTAGCATATCAATCTTATTGACCACGAGCAACAGTTTTTTACCGCTGCCTTTAAGCTGCTCCCTGATGGTTCTGAACGATTCATTAATTGCCCCGGCTCCGTCAGCTGCTTCAGCCATTAGCAGAATAATATCTGCCTGGTCTATCTTCTGGTATGTTTTACGGATGCCAAGGTTCTCAATTATATCAGCCGTCTCGCGCAAACCGGCTGTGTCTATAAACCTGAACAGTATGCCGTCTATTATTATGGTGTCTTCCACCACATCACGGGTGGTGCCGGGAATTTCTGACACAATTGCCTTATCGTCCTTCAATAAGGCATTAAGGAGTGTTGATTTACCCACGTTGGGTTTGCCTATTATGGCCACCGGCACTCCCTTTTTTATGGCATTGCCATATTTAAAGGAATCCCTTAGCGAACCGGTATATGATTTTATCTCTTCCACCATCGAACGCATCCGGGTACGATCAGCAAATTCAACATCTTCCTCACCGAAATCAAGCTCCAGCTCTATCATGGATGCAAAGTGCAGCATCTTCTCACGCAGTTCGTTTATTTCCCGCGAATAGCCGCCCCGCATCTGTTTCATGGCCAGTCTGTGGGCAGCTTCGGTCTCAGCATTTATCACATCAGCAACAGCTTCGGCCTGCGACAGATCCATCTTTCCGTTTAGAAAGGCCCTCTGTGTAAATTCACCCGGACGCGCAGGGGAGGCCCCACTGTCAATAAGGAGCTGCATTATCCTGTTCTGTATATACGGTGAGGCATGGCAGCTTATCTCAACTGAATCTTCACCGGTATAGGAATGAGGTGCTCTGAAAACAGATACAAGCACATCATCCACTACCTCCTGGCCATCAATAATATCGCCGTAAACGAGTGAAAAACCTTGCCTGTCAACAAGCCTGCGATGCCGGTCCCCCTGCTTTGTCTTATTATCATCACCCGTCACCCTGAATATCTTATCCGTTATCTCCAGGGCTTTATCTCCGCTGACCCTTATAACAGATATAGCTCCACCCCGGCCTGTGGCAGGTGCAATAATGGTGGTATGCAGGTCTTTGTTCATATGCACTATGTGTTCCGTAGCCGGGTATATCGGCTCCTGTAACTGTCCCGGATGCGATTTTTCAGCTGTCCAGCAGTTCTGTGAAATTTTTCTTCAGTATCTCCAGGTTATTCTTTATCATTTTTGTTCTCTGCTTTACGCATAAATCACTCCGACCCGGATCTTCAGGCGTGTTTGTTATATAGTCAACCAGCTTGTCAACTGAGGTTGTTGCCACATGTATCCTGGTGTCCGACGATGCATAATAGATAAACACTGTTCCGTCATCATCCTTTATCCACCCGTTGGAAAAAACAACATTCGAGACATCACCAACCCTCTCTTCATCCAGGGGCTCAAGGAAATGTCCGGATGGTCTCTTGATAACCTTCCATGGCTCATTAATATCAGTAAGCATTAAATAAAGGGTGTATCTTAATCCCGCCGCTGTTTTGCGTACGCCATATGCCAGTTGTATCCATCCTATCTCTGTCCTGACAGGAGGGGGACCCAGACCATTTTTTACTTCCTTAACAGTATAATACTGAATGGGATCCATCAAAATCTGTTTATCAACAACAGCATTCTCCATTGATACGCTGAAACCCGCCATTATTCCGCTGTCGCCCGACTCTTCCAATCCCGGCTGCGGCCTTGTGTAGATCATATATCTGCCATCAACAAATTCAGGATGCAGCACACAGTTCTTCTGCTGTGAAGCTTCAGACCTCAGATCGGGCAGCCTTTCCCATTTTTCAAGATCCTTTGTACGTGCAATGCCACATGATGTTATGACAGCTGAGGAGTCGCCGGATTTGCTTATATCCTGCCTTTCAGAACAGAACAAGCCGTAAATCCAGCCATCTTCATGCCGGGTCAGCCTCATATCATACATATTGACCTCCGTCTCATCACTCGCCGGCATATCTACCGGCAGATCATGAAAAACCCAGTTATCGAGGCCATTGGGACTTTCAGCAACAGCAAAGAATGATTTTGCATCATAGCCTTCGGTCCTTACCACCATATAATACTTATTATTCAGCTTAACAGCCCCGGCATTGAAAGTAGTGTTCACACCCAGCCGCATCAGCAGCTCCGGGTTGGTCCGGTAGTCGAGGTCATATTTCCAGTGAATGGGAATATGCTGACGGGTGATAGCAGGGTAAATATATCGTTCGTAAATACCATTCCCCCTTTTTGTGGCCCGGTTATTCCTTATTACAAGCTCATTATGCTTTTTGTACAGTCTTTTTATCTCCCTGTCAAATTCGTGTCTTTCCATAACAGATATCGGTTTTTACTTGCTGACAAAGATTTTATCGGTCCTCTACCAGCCCATAATACGAATTAAATTTAAGAATTACTGATGTTACGGCAAGGATAATCAAAAAAAATCATAGCCATATAGTCGCGAAGTATAAGACAAATCGGGTAAACAATCAATACCATCTGAAATATTTCTGCAGTGATCAATAACTCATTCCCGGAATTTTTGTAAATTACATCAACTCAAAACCAACCGTCTAATGGCACAGGTAAATGAAACCCTTATCCGGAGTGTATTTGATGAAATGGTCAAATACAAATCATCACTTTCGAAATATCTTATTGTTGATGAAGATGAAGAGGAGGATGATATAGACTACCGTATCCTTGGCGACCAGGTAATTAAGAACTTTCCCTGGTGTATAGGAGTAGAACTTCGAAGGCTGTTTTCCGGATCCATGCGTGAGCTTGATCGCATGCGACTCGATCAGATATTCAAAACAATAGAACGCACTATGCAGTTTGTCTCATTTGTGATGCTTTCCCAGCTGTGGAAGGATAAAATGAAAGGCGACATAAAAATTCCGGAAAATTTTTCAAAAGAGTTTGAAAACCGGTTTAAGGTGCTTAGCATGGGCAACTACAGCTGGCTTATCCGTTCTGTGGGAAAGCTGTATGAAGACAGTAAGATGGAATGGTTTATGCCGGAGATGGGAGAGAATTTTAATAATAAATTCTATGCTGCACTTGACTTCTGGGTTCCTGAACGTAACGAGATAGGTCATTACCAGATAAACCTCAACCAGGAGGAGATAGAGAAAAGATGCGTTGAATATGAAGAAAAATTGTCCCTGATTCTGCAAACAATAACATTTCTTGCCAAATATAAGCTGG
Source organism: uncultured Rikenellaceae bacterium (assembly GCA_964529295.1). Classification (GTDB taxonomy): domain Bacteria; phylum Bacteroidota; class Bacteroidia; order Bacteroidales; family VadinHA17; genus UBA9300. The sequence goes on from CAZGUR010000129.1 coordinate 5,060, forward strand.
TATCGGTAAGGGAGATAAAAGTCCAAAAACCAAAAAACAGGGAAGCACGTTTCCACCATGTTATAAATATGCTTAACAGTTCCGATTCGGATTTTACATCTAATGAAATTAATGAAGAAAGGTTCTCAGAAAGCAGTTCCGTATTATTTAATGAAAACCATTAAGTCAATAGACGAATACCTTAATCTGTCTCCTCTTGTTATTGATACCAACTCCGAAGTATTGGATACAAAAGAGAAATTCAATATAAAGAAAGATATCTTTATGTATACCAAATTTCGTAACGACCAGCTTTTCTATCTTGGTACGGAAGTAACCGAAAAATGTGACCTCCGTGCTCTCAGCAACTATGATCAGCTTGTCTCAGAATTCAAAGACCTTCTACATATAGTAACATCATAAGCATAATATGTCACATAAATCGCCTTTCAAATTTTTAGACAGCTACGAAAAGCAGGATAAGGATATCTTCTTTGGCCGGGAGAAAGAGACGGAAGAGCTTTATCATAAGGTTTTTGAGAGTAAACTTCTTCTGATATACGGAGTTTCCGGTACCGGAAAGACATCAATCATCAATTGCGGTCTGGCTAATAAGTTCGAAGACTCTGACTGGCTGCCGGTAAATGTGAGAAGGGGGAGGAATATTGTTGACAGCCTGCTGAAAGAATTGGAGAAAGTCTCGTTAAGCAAGGTAAAGCCGGCAGTACCTCCTTCTCCGGACTCCACCGGGTTGCAGGCCAGGGAAGAGCAGGATAGCCGGCAGTCTGCAAAGGGTAAAAACATATCAAAGGATATTGTCAAGGTTCTGAAGTCCGTTTACCTGGATCATTTTAAGCCGGTGTACCTGATATTTGACCAGTTTGAGGAGCTGTTTATTGAAGGAACCAGGGAGGAAAGATATGAACTTATTCAGATAATCAAATCTGTTGTAGATTCTGACCTTCAATGCAGGATAATCATTTCCATGCGAGAGGAATATATTGCAGGGCTTACGGAGTTTGAAGACAAAATACCGGGCATTCTTGACAATAAATACAGAATAGAAAGAATGACCCGGAAAAATGCCCTTGATGTAATAAAAGGTCCGTGCAAAACAAACAATATTGAAACGGAGAATAATTTTGCGGAGAAACTTCTGGAAAGGATGAACCCAGGCAACAATGAAATTGAGCTTACCTATCTGCAGGTGTACCTCGACAGGATATTTAATCTCGCTTCCGGAAGAAAACCGGAAGCTAAGGCAAACATTCAATTCAAAAACAATGATCTGGAATCAGCCGGTGATGTATCTGATCTCCTGGGAAATTTCCTTGAAGAACAAGTCAGTAAAACAAAAGATCCTGAAGCCAGTTTTACTATACTAAAATCATTTGTGTCACTTAAAGGTACAAAAAAACAGCTTGACATTAGAGAGATAGCAGAATCGGTTCAAAGACTTGGCCGGAAAATACCTGATCATGAAATCGAAAAACTGATTAAAGAATTCGTTGACCTGAGAATACTGACGGAGAAGGACGATAGCAGCCGGTATGAGCTACGACACGACAGTCTGGCAACGAAAATCTTTGAGAAACTAAGTGTCTATGAAAAAGAATTACTTGAGGTAAGACAGTTCCTTGATAATGCATGTGAGCAATATGATAAAAGGAATATCATGCTTACTTCAAATGACCTTAAATATATTTCTGATTATGAAGATAAGTTGCTTGTTGATGACAAGACTAAGAAGCTGATTAAGATTAGTAGTAATGCACTTGTCAGACATAAGAAAAGGATAAGGGCCATTGCCCTGACAGGTTTTATTGCCATCATTATTATTACTGCCGGATCTATACTGCAAACATTCAGACTTCCTTATTCAGCTATTACAGTATTATTAGGATGCATTGTGTATTTCGGAGGATTTTTGCCCTTGTTCATCTACTACATATTCAAGACAAAAGAAAACAGAACCATCAATATCCTCTTTCTCATATTCACATTAGTTCTGCTAGGTACTGTATTTCTATATAATACTAGTGTAAAAAATATATTGCTGAAGCCGGTGGTGGTTAATGAGCAGAAGCTTATGAATACACTTTATAACCTCAGCTTAAAGAACAAAGGCATAATTGAGGATATCAGGTCTATCAATGAAAGCCAGCATGGTCGCTTAGACGCTTTGATGATCAAAGCGGATTCTGTTTCAGAACGCACACTGAAGGTTCAGAACTATATAGAATCAATAAAATTGCAAATCATAAGCCTTACGGAAAACACAAGTGTAGATGAAATTGTAGAAGGCGATAATATCCCTGAATATAGAATGCGACGCCTTGACGCTACCCATATTCCAAAGGAAATACTTATTGGTCAGGATAATAAGGGAAAGGCATATGAACTCAAGAGAAGACTTGAAGAATACATGACTTTTCTGAATAAAACTGTAGATGATAACCCGGTTATAACAAAATCCATCAGTACAATTATAGACATCCATGATCCTGAAATCGCAGAAGGCGCTTATACATGGGAGGAATACAATTTTGAAGGTATGCCACTTGGATTTGTAGTAAATACTCTATCTGAAATACAGACGGACATACGGTATGCAGAAAGCGAGATTCTTTCATTCCTGCTGGAACAATCAAGATTATCTGTTACAGAGACTGGAAGAAATCTCTCTACTGTGGTAGTATCACCAATGAAAATGAATGTATTGTATAATGGTGTTCAAAACCCGGTGGAGATTATGGTACCCGGTGATCAGAATGTAAGTATTATAGCCAGTGTGACAAACGGATATATTGAAAGAATGGGAGATCATTATATTATTACCCCGGTATCTGCAGGTAACTGTGATGTTAATGTAACTGCAGAAGGAAATGGCGAAAGGATATCTTTTGCCCCCATCCGATTCAGAGTCAAGAACGTACCTGAACCAGAACCATCAGTAGCAGGGCATAAAGGCGGATTTATTACAAAGGATGATCTTTTGAAAGCTAATGGGGTTAGAGCTTCTATATCTTCAGAATTTGAATTTGACATAGTATTCATAGTAACTCAGTTCACACTGATGGTTGATATACAGGGATTTTTCAGAAATGAACTCTCTAACAGTAACAGATTCAATGCAGCACAAAAAGAACTTATTAACGACCTTCAGCCTGGTAATGCTGTCTGGCTTATGGGTATCAAGGCTGTCGGGCCGGATGGAGTTCAAAGGAACATAAATAATATAGGATTCATAATAACTAACTAGCACAATGATAAGGAAATCACCTTTTAAGTTTCTTGACAGCTACGAAAAGCAGGATAAGGATATCTTCTTTGGCCGGGAGAAAGAGACGGAAGAGCTTTATCATAAGGTTTTTGAGAGTAAACTTCTTCTGATATACGGAGTTTCCGGTACCGGAAAGACATCAATCATCAATTGCGGTCTGGCTAATAAGTTCGAAGACTCTGACTGGCTGCCGGTAAATGTGAGAAGGGGGAGGAATATTGTTGACAGCCTGCTGAAAGAATTGGAGAAAGTCTCGTTAAGCAAGGTAAAGCCGGCAGTACCTCCTTCTCCGGACTCCACCGGGTTGCAGGCCAGGGAAGAGCAGGATAGCCGGCAGTCTGCAAAGGGTAAAAACATATCAAAGGATATTGTCAAGGTTCTGAAGTCCGTTTACCTGGATCATTTTAAGCCGGTGTACCTGATATTTGACCAGTTTGAGGAGCTGTTTATTGAAGGAACCAGGGAGGAAAGATATGAACTTATTCAGATAATCAAATCTGTTGTAGATTCTGACCTTCAATGCAGGATAATCATTTCCATGCGAGAGGAATATATTGCAGGCTTGTCTGAATTCGAGACTGTTGTACCCGGAATACTTGACAATCGCTTCAGGATTGAAAAAATGACCAGGAAAAATGCCATTGAAGTAATAAACGGGCCATGCCGTGTAAACGGAATAAAAACCGAGGAAGGCTTTGCAGAGGAATTACTTGACAGGCTGAACCCTGAAACAGCAGAAATAGAGCTTACATACATGCAGGTATATCTCGACAGGATATATAAGATTTCCCTGGAAGAAAACAAGGAGAATCCTGAATTCAAAAAAAATATTATCAGAACAGCCGGGGAGGTTTCTGACCTCCTGGGTGATTTTCTGGATGAGCAGATTAACAAACTGGATAAACCTGAAGAAGCACTGGTAATCCTGAAATCATTCGTTACCATAAAAGGTACAAAGAAGCATATTACACGGGATTAGGTGATTGAATCAGCTAAAATGCTTGGACACTC
>CAZGUR010000130.1:0-9321 GCA_964529295.1 uncultured Rikenellaceae bacterium
AGTCCATTCACCATCCCTGTATAATGAATAATACAGGTCGTATCCCCCTTCACCACCTGGCCTGTCGGATGAAAAGACCATTATATCCCCGTACAGGAAGGGGCATTTATCGTTATAGTCGCCCGAAACACTCTCCTGCAGTACTATCTCCCTGCTGGAGGTGTCCGTAAATTCAGCCACCAGTTGAGAGATCCCTCTTTCCATGGTGGCCGCATAAATATTGAAGACACCATTATCCCTGTCTGAGCAGAAATATATTTTCTTAAAATCCATATCGAAGGAAGGATAGAGGTCGTCGTACCCTGAATTGAGGAAGTCTATCTCAATTGGCTCATTGAAAGAGGAAAACTCATTATTATAAGTAAAGGATATCTGGTAATCGCCTCCCTTATCACTTGAGTACATTAAAAGATAATCATAATCATTATCATAGCTCATCTTATCAATTATGAAATATGGTCCCAACTCGTTGGAATCACTGTTCATAATCAGGAGGGCATTTTCCAGTGGCATGTATTCGGAATGGTAGTAAGACCAGTCAGAATAGTCATTAAGGACCGTCAGTATACCGGTGTTCTTATCCCATTTTACATTCATAGGCTCATAGATAATATCGAAGTCGCCGCCTTCGCTGTTACGGTTAGAGGAAAAACAGAAAGGTATCAGTGAACCGGCAATTGGCGCTGTGGAATTATAATCGTCATATATTGTGTTGAAGGCCGACAGGTTAACCGGCGTTTCAGGGAGTTTGCCTTCGGGAAACCTATATCCAATTATAGGATCGCATGCGTAAATTATAAGAGTTAAGATAAGGAGGGTGAATACTAATCTGTTCATAATTATTTCTTTCATTGCTTACCGCAAAATAAGGGCCAAAATGGCGGACAGAAAAATAATTAACAAAAAAATAATTTTTTGGCTGTCGGATAAGGTTTCAGTCAAGTTTTGTCAGCTCCAGTGTCCTGAACTCCACCTCCGATCCTTCAGCCTGCACAGCTATCTGTCCGGAAGTGGCCGTACAGTCATAACCGTGGTTAACAAGATCATCGTTAACCCACACTTTTATCTCATCACCGGAACACTCAATGACCATTTTATTCCATTCGCCCGAAGGGTTCTCCGAACCATCGGTAAGGTTCTCAATGCGCCTTCTTTTACCTTCTGAAACACCCCATTCTTCCTGCGGTCCGCGACGCTCAACCATGTTATCCACTTTTATGTCTTCCTGTATGCACCAGAAATCGCCGGCATGCTCATGTTGCATCTGCACCTCCAGTGATGCAGGGAACATATCATAAAGGGCGCGGGGTGTGGATACATGAACCAGTATGCCGCAGTTACCCGGCTTTGAAGCAAAGCGGTATTCAGCTACAAGCCTGTAATCCGAATAATCCTCATTGGTAATAAGATGTCCTGCGGGCACCCCAAGGCTTACAAGCATACCATCACGTATGATAAAGGGGTTTATGGCGTCCGGATTATCATCCATGGCCGGTACATCGGTATGCCATTTCTCAAGCTTGCCGTCTATAAGGTTGATTGTTTCCTCATTATTGCATGCCGCAATACTAAACATCAATGCGATAATAATTGCTGTGTACTTTTTCATTGGACGGGGTTTTAGCTGGTTAAAATTAATATATTCAGTTTTTTTGCTGTACAAATTCCGGATCTTGCTAATATTTGCGCTAATATTTGGTAAATTTAGTTATTCAAAAATAAAACATCCTGCTATGAGACTTATTTTATCAGTTTTATTATTAGTTATATTTACTCTAAATATTGATGCACAGACTATGAGGCTCAGGGACTATGGTATAAGCCCGGGTGTTTTATCGCCCGGCAGGTTTAATGCCATTACCGATGTGAATGGTGTTAATGTTGGTCATACAACAATTATCACAGACGAAAATATCAGAACCGGGGTGACGGCTGTATTGCCCCATGATGACAATATCTATCAGCTTAAGGTTCCTGCAGCCATTTACGTGGGCAACGGCTACGGTAAACTGACGGGCATAAGCCAGGTAAGGGAACTTGGAAATATTGAAACGCCTGTTGTCCTTACCAATACCATGAGTGTGCCCACGGCATTTGATGCACTGATAACTTATACCATTAATGAGCCGGGCAATGAGAATGTGCGTTCAGTCAACAGCCTTGTGGGTGAGACAAACGACGGTTATCTGAATGATATACGGGGAAGACATGTAAGGGAATCACATGTGCTGGAGGCTATTGCCGGCGCAGCCACAGGAGCTGTTGCAGAGGGCAATGTGGGGGCCGGTACCGGGACAGTATGCTTTGGTTTCAAGGGAGGCATAGGAACATCATCCAGGGTCCTGCCGGAGTCGCTCGGCGGCTATACGGTGGGAGTGCTGGTGCAGACTAATTTCGGTGGTGTATTGCAGGTTGACGGTGTGCCGGTGGGCGAGGAGCTGGGGAGGTTCTCGTTCAGCCGCAATGTGAATGCCGGAGCTGACGGCTCATGCATGATAGTGGTAGCCACCGATGCACCTGTTGATGCCCGTAACCTTGAGCGTATTGCCAAAAGGGCTGTAATGGGACTGGCACGGACAGGTGGCATAGCCTCCAATGGCAGCGGAGATTACGTGGTGGCCTTTTCCGTTGCGCCGGATAATCTTATAGACAGTAATAAAAGGCAGACATTAATGCAGGGAGAATTTCTGGGTAACAGCTCAGTGTCACCACTCTTTCTGGCGACCATAGAGGCAACGGAAGAGGCAATTTTAAATTCACTTTTCGCAGCGGAGTCAATGACCGGTATTGACGGGCACAGGGTTGAAAAGCTGCCCCTTGATAAGGTTATGGAGATAATGAATAAGTATAACAGGACAGGGAACGATGACTAAGATTATTGGCCTTGTAGGTGGTATGGGAACATATGCGGGCATAGACCTGCTGAAGAAGATTGCGGATAATACGGATGCCGGGAATGACAGTGAGCACCTGCCTGTGGCAATGCTCTCCCTGCCAGGCAGGATAACGGACCGTAGTGAATATCTTTTTGGCCAGGTGGATGAGAATCCGGGTTATGCCATAGCCGAAGTGATAAAGAAGCTGAACGGTGTGGGCGCCACTATATTTGGTCTGCCCTGCAATACCGCTCATGTGCCGGAGATACTGCGACCGGTACTGGAAGGAATGCCGGAAGGCTGCAAACTTGTTAATATGATAGGGGAGGTGGCTGATTATATATCCATTGCTTATCCGGATATTAATAATATTGGCATACTGGGCACCAATGGGGTATATAAGAGCAGGGTATATGATGATTACCTGACAGGGGCAGGTCTCAGCATCCTCTACCCTGATGAAGAAGTGCAGTACAGGATGGTGCACCCTGCCATCTACGATATGGAGTATGGTATAAAGGCTATGTCTGAACCGGTAAGCATGAGGGCTGCCGGCGACCTGATGTCAGTGGCAGGCATGTTAATAACAAAGGGTGCGCAGCTTATCGTTATGGGATGCACCGAGATACCCCTGGCTGTCACCACGGACAATATTAAGGGTGTGCCCCTTGTTGATGCCGGCGATATACTGGCAAAAGCCCTGGTAAGGGAAGCTAAAGCTTAGACCGGCACCCGGGGGAGCTGATACCTGTCAGTACCTCCAGCTTGTGAGATCGGCCCAGAGCTTGCTGCTTCTAATCAGTACCTCCAGCTTGTGAGGTCGGCACCCTGGGGTGCTGCTTCTTCTATCCGTTTGAGTATTTTGGGTACATACATCTCGTTATACCTGAGTCTCGACAGGTAGTTTGGCCTGCTGTGGTCGCCGTTCCAGCAGTGCTCCGCCCTGTCGCCGTAATCAATCTCGCCTCCGTAATATGGATCGGTGGTACTCTCCAGGAATTCTTCCATCAGGTATACCGCGTTATTGAGGTAGTAATTATCCATATCACCCACGTATATATGTATTTTGCCTTCAAGCTTCGGTCCCAGTGTCTCCCAGTCGCGTTCAAGTATATACCTCAGGTCATAGTTCTCTTTCCAGTATTCAGCTACTTCGTGATCAATCTCACCGCTCATCTTGTCAAATATCCTTCTGGGGTAGCCATCATCACCCATAGGCGAGAATACCGCCTCCCAGATATCCCACTGTCCGCCCGAGCGTGTTTTGTTGCCAAGGACCAGCTCAAGGTGGTTCTCGCTCATAACAGATGTGCTTATCTGTCCCAACCAGTTACGCCTGCCCGGTCTGATTAGCTTGCTGAAAGGTCCCTCGTAATAATATGCGTTATTGTCCTGGTAAATATTTATCAGCTCATAAGCCCTGAAGTCAATGGGATCGGGACAGGCAGCGAAGCAGCCGTTATATTCATCCGGGTAGAATACCTGTGCTGCCAGTGCTTCCCATCCGCCTGTTGAGCCACCGTAAAGGAAGCGGGCCCATCCTTCGCCTATGCCCCTGAACTGCTTTTCAATATAGGGTATCAGTTCATATGTTATGGCATCGCCGTAGGGGCCTATGGAAGCTGAGTTTACTGCATATGAATCATCATAGTAAGGGTTTGAGTGCTGTATCTCAATTATCAGCATGCGGGGAAAATTATCTGACACCCAATTTTTATAAAAATCATATGCTGCCTGCTGTTGTATCCTGTTATACCCTTCAAGACCAAAACGCTCACTGTAATCCTGCTCAATATCCTTATCCGGCGGCTCTGTCCTGAAGCCCCCAAAATCATGTGGGTAATGACCATGGAAGATACATATGGGATAATGCGCTTCGGGGTGCTCTTCAAAGCCTTCCGGCAGCAGTACATGTGCCCCCAGGTATACAGGCCTGCCCCAGAATTCTGTCAGCAGCTCGCTCTGCATTTTAATATGTTTAATATATTTTGTGTTTTCGGGCTGTTCAATCGGGGGATTGACCTCAGTGAGCACCAGCTCAATAACCTGCTTTTCGCGGGGGTCAATATGTACCTTAACAGGCTTGCTGTACAGGTTGCCCGGGGCCCGGCGGAGATTCTGTCCGGCACCCCTGTTAAGGGGCAGTTTTACCATATGGCCGGTGGAGAGGTTAAAGTTTTCATATTTATGCAATAAGGCCTGCATGTAATAATCACCTGCCGGAAGATCGTTAAGATCTGCCACGGGATAACCGAAAATACCGCTTCCTATGAGGCGTGATTCACCCTTCCATTTTTCGACATCCATGCCAAAGACCTGCTGTGAGCTGTAGCCTGCACTGGCCTGGTACCGGGGTTCAGGCTCTTCCTCTTTTGAGATAAAAAGAAGCAGTCGCCCGTCTTCCGGCGATATTAGCAAGCTGTCAGCAGCAGTGATTGAGAAGATAAGCTCAGAGCTGGGAGTATCCTGACAGGATTGGAATGATAAGACAAGGGTAATGATGATTATTAACAGTGAAATCGGCCTTTTCATGATATTATGGTTTTTGAGGTTAGACGGCAACACATTAAATAGAAAATAAATATACTAAATGAATATGAACTAAGCGAGCACCATTGGGATAATTTCTGGTTCGATGGTTGGCTTCGCCGAGCTCGCAGGCTTGGTTGGCTTTGCCGAGCTCGCAGGCTTGGTTGGCTTTGCCGAGCTGACGGTTCCTCGCGGCAAGCCGCGAGGAGAGTCAATATAATAACAAAATGGTGCGGTTGGGGTGCCGCACCATTTTTGAGAATCTATGAACAGGATGTTTTATTTCTATAGCTCTGCCCTGTAATGAGCATGTTTACAGTGCTCAAGAGCCTGATAGATCAATTCTGAAAGATTATGCTCATTTCAGCTATTTCCTTTGGGTTGTAGGGTGACAGCAGTGGCAGCCTGTCTGCCAGCTCATCATGGTCTTCTCCCGGCGATGTTCCGCCCTGGATGAAACCTTCCTTGTCAAAGAAACCGGGTGCTTCGGTATTATAGAGGTATATATCTACACTTTCCTGGCTGATATCAGGCCATACCTGGTAAATCTGCGAGGTGAAGACATTTCTGATTGAATAATCTTCAAGTAAAACAGATCTTGAGGGGTTGTCGAGATAAGACCCGGGCAGGCCAACCTCTGCCGCTCCTATATCGAGACTGCTATTACCTGATGCCACGAATGCCCAGTTAAAACCTGTTTCAGCACTGAAGAATTTAGCGTTAGGGTGGTTGGAGTTGCCATATACATCTACCATATCACCTAACTTGCCTACAAATATTTTCAGGGCATTGACGGAGTACATATTATCCAGCGGGTCTGCCAGGGGCAGTCCGGATACAGCAACCAGCATATGGGCGTCATATCCTCTTTCACCGGCACGGGAGTAGTCAATACGGAATACGGCCTCAGGAACATTATCCTCACTATTTCGGTTGATATTATATGGTTTTAGTATAGCCACTCCCTGCACCGGATTACGGTTCCAGAAAATCTGCATAGCATAACCACCATCTTCATTTCCTTCAGACTCAGCATCGGTGATATTAAGCCTGAATTCCCATGTGTCACCCTCAAAAAACGGATTCTCCACCACTTCGAGGTTCTTTATTCTGCCATCCTCCTCGCTTGTATAGCTGAGTGACAGCGGTTCATTGATATTGAACTTTCTTATACCTTTTATTATCTCCTCAACCAGCTCGCCGCCACGTTCACCTGTTCGTATGAAGTGTGCCAGGTGACGATAGACAAGGTTGCCGTTAAGTGGTTCAACCGACTTGGTGCCGGTTTCTTTCTCTGCCTCAAAACTTATGGATTCAGGGATGTCAATACTGAATTCTTCAGGCAGTATGGATTCCCCATTTTGTTCCGGTCCGCTGAACTCTTCACATCCTGTAAAGAAAAGCGCGACAGCTACCGTAAAACTGATAATTAATAATACTTGCTTTTTCATGATTTCCGTGTTTTTAATGATTATTTGAATTATTTGTTTCTGTGTCGTTCATTATCATCACACACGAAAACACTGATACCCTTATAAGGGAGTGATTTTTTTATTGCTTATTTGAGGATCCTGCTTTTCGCAGTATGGGAGCGTTTATTCAAAATATACCGTATCCCGTACCACCGATGAGGCGGCGAAGAAGCCTACTGCTCCATTACTGAGGTTGGTATGCAGGTTGCCATGCATCACATCAAACCAGCCGCCCCTCCATTCGGTTTCTGAAAGCAGGCTGCGGATATATTTCTCATGATCAGGGGAGAGGGAATATTTTGTCCGGATAATACGTGCACCGGCAGGGAAAGACAGAATTTCAGCATCCGGCTTAAAGAACTGGCTGACGTCAAGTGTTGAGAGGGTATAGGTATAAAATAATGAATTCATTTCAGAGGCGGTGGAATCATCCCGCCACTCAATAAGATATTCTGTATATGCAGGAGTGCTGCTTTCGCCGGGCAGTATACGGAAATTTCCGGGTATAGCAGGGTCACGGTAAAACCGAAACTCTTTCAGCGGACTTACCGGCACTATGTACGCACCGGCGGTAAACTCATAATCACCGACAGCAATATACAGCAAATACACCTTGTTTATAACACCACGGACTGACGGTTCTGTCTGGTACAGTCCAGGCTCATTCTCATTCTCAGTGAGGAGGTGGTATTCATCACCATCTGTTATGATAACGGTGGCATTGGATACAGCCTTAGGGGTCCTGTTGGGGTTGCGCACGGTCAGACTGAGCCTGACATAGTTCAATGCGGGTCTATTGGTAAGCATTCCTTCAACTACCAGGCGCGGTGTAATTTGTTCATCAAGCTGCCAGTCCACTGGCTCCTCACAGGCACTGAGAGATATTATTATTAATATGATAATATATTTTTTTATTTTATGATTAATAATGATCATGCCTGTTTCATTTAAAACTTAAAATGATAACTGATTGATGGAACGGCACCATGTACATAGATCATTGATGCATGCAGTCCGGGTGCTTCCGACCTGTCGCCTGGCACCTTAAGGGCTCCGCTGTCATCGATTATCTTGTTAAAATTAATTGTGAATGGGTTTTTTCTGCCATAGGCGTTATAAAGACCAATCTTGAGTGAATGATAGCCGGAGGAACCCTTCCTGTTAAGCCTTATCTCTGTTGACAGGTCCAGCCTGTGGTAGTCAGGCAGCCTGTCATTATTCCTTGTATCATAGAATGGTACCTGGTAACCCTTATAATAATAGAATCCCGTCGGGCTTGTTATAGGATTGCCTGAGCACCATATGAAGTTGAGAGAGAACAGCCATCCGGACAGTATTGAAATATCCATATGGGCATTGAAGTTATGCGGACGGTCATATGCTGACGGGAAGGGCTGATTATTATTCAGGTCATTAATATCCAGTTCGGTGGCTGACCATGTGTATGATATCCACCATTCGGGATTGCCGGTACGCCTGCGGATAAGGGCTTCAACACCCTTTGACTTTCCCTTTCCGTATCTCAGCTCACCTTCAACATGAGGGTTGAAAAGCATATATGCATGATCAACATAACTGATATAATTATCTGTTACCTTATAATAGAGACCGAGATCAAGGGAAAAGACATTATTATTGTCGAGAAGGCTAAGCCCTGCTGACAGCTGGTTGGAGGATGCAGGTTTTATGTTGGGTCCGGCCGGCAGCCATACCTCAAGGCTTGTAAAGGGGCTTATTGAGTTACTTATCAGGTGTTCAAACTGGAGGTTATGTGAATAGGAAAGGGCAGTGCCCAGGTTGTTGTTAATCTTGTAGTTAAGCTGCAGTCGGGGCTCAAAGCCGGGGAGGGAATTGTAACTGTTTCTGCTTTTATATATCATTGTATCCACGGGATGGTAGTTGTCATCATAAGCATACTCTGTTGTTGGCCCGTGACTGTTCCATGCTGTCAGCCGCAGACCGTAATTAAATACCATACCGGGAAGCAATTCATTTTCGAAATCAAGGTAGAGAACACTTTCAAGGGTTTGTTTTTCCGGAACGCCCCTGGCCAGGGGATCGGGATTGCTGCCGGCGTAATAATTACCCGGTGAATAATTATGAGCAGAAAGGGAAAAGCCTGCCCTGTAAGTATTGCCGGGGGATGAGTAGAAAGTAAAATCAGACTTCAGGGATGCCAGTGTTAGACCTGTATTCCATCTCTGCTTATCTTCCCAGGAGATGAAAAGATTATAGTCATAAGTGCTCACTATCAAACTGGTATTGGAGAACAGCCTGTCGCCGAAGATATGGTTCCATCGTAAATTGCCTGCAAGGTTTTTCCAGTTAATACCGTTGGACTTATTATTAAAGTTATTGTTTTTAAATATGTCCGAACCTGTGTAAAGGGAAAAGAAAAGCCTGTTGGCAGAGTTAATGCGGTAGTTATATTTGATATTGAAGTC
>CAZGUR010000131.1:0-1073 GCA_964529295.1 uncultured Rikenellaceae bacterium
GCTGATACGGCAAACCTGAAGCCGGGCGATATACGCAGTTTGCTTATTACTTCTGCCACCGAATTTGATCTTGAAGCGGAGCTGCCTGTTGAATAAAAAAAAGGCGCGTTTTCCGCGCCTTTAGTATTGGATATTTTTAATTCTTATTTCCCGAAGGAAGGGATGGCTTATCATCTGATTTAACAGGCTTTTTGCCTTTTTTAACTTTTATCTTTATTTCCTCCGTTTTAGCGGCCTTGGTTACCTGTATGGTATCACCCGCTTCCAGGGATGATTCAATTATTACCTCGGCCATAGGATCTTCAAGGTATTTCTGAATTGCTCTTTTCAGTGGCCTTGCCCCATACTGAGTGTCAAATCCCTTTTCAGCAATGAAGTTCTTTGCTTCATCAGTCAGCTCAATTTTATAGCCAAGTGAGAGTATCCTGTCAAACAGGCCCTTCAGTTCAATATCGATAATTGAATGAATGCTTTCCATTGATAATGATTCAAACAGCACAACATCATCAATCCTGTTAAGAAACTCCGGAGCGAATGTCTTGTGAAGGGCTTTCTGTATTACGCTCTTGGCATAATCATCCCTGGCTGCTTTCCTGGTGTTTGTTTCGAAGCCCACTCCATGACCGAAATCTTTCAGCTGGCGGGTACCAATATTACTTGTCATAATAACTATGGTATTCCTGAAGTCGACCCTTCTGCCAAGACTGTCAGTAAGCTGTCCTTCATCCAGCAGCTGCAGCAGTATATGGAAAATATCAGGATGCGCCTTTTCTATCTCATCAAGCAGTACCACCGAATAAGGTCTTCTTCTTACTTTTTCAGTGAGCTGTCCACCTTCCTCATAGCCTACATATCCGGGAGGTGCACCTACCAGTCTGGATACGGCAAATTTCTCCATATATTCACTCATATCCACTCTTATCAGGTTATCTGCACTGTCAAAAAGAAACTGTGCCAGTACCTTGGCAAGGTGTGTTTTACCCACACCGGTCGGTCCAAGGAATATAAACGTACCGATAGGCTTATTCGGATCTTTCAATCCGGCCCTGTTCCTCTGTATAGCCCTTACCACT
>CAZGUR010000131.1:1083-9285 GCA_964529295.1 uncultured Rikenellaceae bacterium
ATCCTGTCCAATAAGACTCTCTGTAAGCTCATCGCCCATCTTAAGCAGGCGGTTACCTTCTGTCTGTGCAATACGTTGAACGGGAACCCCGGTCATCATGGCCACTACTTCGGCAACCTTTTCATCATCAACAGTTTCCCTGTTTTGTGAAAGATCAGACTCCCATCTTTTCTTTTCCGCCTCTATCAGGTCCTGCATCTCCTTTTCCTTATCCCTGAAGCTTGCTGCCCTCTCAAAATTCTGATTCTTTACAGCATCCATCTTATTCTTCCTGGTCTCGTCAAGCTGCTCTTCAAGCTGAAGTATCTTTTCAGGCACAACGATATTGGATATATGAACCCTTGAACCGGCTTCATCCAGGGCATCAATGGCCTTGTCGGGCAAATGACGGTCTGTTATATACCTGTTGGTCAATTTCACGCATGCATCAATTGCCTCATCTGTATAAAACACATTATGATGGTCTTCGTACCTGTCTTTTATATTATTAAGGATATTTACTGTTTCATCAATCGAGGTAGGTTCCACCATCACTTTCTGAAAACGTCTTTCAAGTGCACCATCTTTTTCAATATGCTGTCTGTATTCGTCCAGCGTTGTGGCACCGATACATTGTATCTCGCCCCTGGCCAGTGCAGGCTTCAGCATATTGGCGGCATCCAGTGATCCTGCCGCACCTCCGGCCCCAACAATGGTATGTATCTCATCAATAAAGAGAATTATATCATCATTTTTAGCAAGCTCATTAAGTATTGCTTTCATCCTCTCTTCAAACTGTCCGCGGTACTTTGTTCCGGCAACAATAGAAGCCATATCAAGAGTAACGACCCTTTTGCCAAAAAGTACCCTTGACACTTTCTTTTGCATTATCCTCAGGGCAAGTCCTTCAGCAATAGCTGACTTACCAACACCGGGATCGCCAATCAAAACGGGATTATTCTTTTTCCGTCTTGACAGTATTTGTGCAAGTCTCTCTATCTCCCTTTTCCGGCCTATTACAGGGTCCAGCCTGTTCTCCTCGGCAGCCTTTGTCAGGTCAATACCGAAATTATCAAGAACCGGTGTGTCGGAGGATGGTTTTGCTGATTGTGAAGATGCTCCGGGCTGTCCTTTACCCTGGCTGCCTCTGGAAAATCCGGTATCTTCATCCTCATCTTCCCTTGGAAAGTCTGATCTTGGCAGAGGGTTTTCAGTTTCAGCTACCTGCCTTACCACCTGGTAATCGACATTTAGTTCGGATAAAAATTTGGTTACAAAAGAATTCTCTTCCTTGAGAATTGCCAGCAGCAGATGCTCGGTATCTATAACATCACTCTTCAGTGCCTTGGCCTCAAGGTGGACAAGCTTCAACACCCTCTCTGTACTTTTCAACAGGGGAAGTATGTCATTATCCGATATCTTTATCGGATTATCAACCCTTATACTTCTCTCCAGCGAACCCTTCAGCATACTAAGGTCAACACCCTGGTTGACGAGTATATCTACAGCAAGGCCTTCACCGTCCCGTAAAATCCCAAGCAGAATGTGTTCGGGACTAATATGACTATTACCAAGTCTTATAGCCTCTTCCTTGCTATAACTCAGAACATCCTTTACTTTCTTTGAAAATCTTGAATCCATATAAATCTTTCCTCATCTGTATTTTAATGACCCTTAAACTCCAATAAACATAATAAATGAGCACTATTAAAGATTAAGAATCCGGTATTTATCACTTATTATTTACTTAAACACCTGTACCCTGTTTTAGTTTAAGGTCATTTTGTCACCTGTTATAAACAAAAGTAAGCAAAAAACCTTAATCTATACATTTTTCAGGTATTAATGAATAATGCAAATAGCATGCCCAAGTTTAATAAAAAAGTTAATAATTAGACAGTGCAAAATACTGTAAATAGCTAATTATTCACTATTTTCGTACCTGCAAATTCTGGGTAAATCATTTAAAAAAAGTAAAAGTTTAAATTAATCTTAAATGTCGGATAAAGAGAGAATTATAAAGATAAACATTGAGGAGGAAATGAAGTCCGCCTACATCGACTATTCGATGTCGGTAATCGTTTCCAGGGCACTGCCCGATGTCCGTGACGGATTAAAGCCTGTTCACAGGCGCGTATTATTTGGTATGTCAGAATTAGGTCTGTTATCCAACAAACCACATAAGAAGTCAGCAAGAATAGTGGGTGAAGTACTTGGTAAGTATCATCCTCATGGCGATTCCTCTGTTTACGAGGCCATGGTAAGGATGGCACAGACATGGTCACTCAGGTATCCCCTGGTTGACGGACAGGGCAATTTCGGCTCGGTTGACGGTGACAGTCCGGCGGCCATGAGATATACAGAAGCCCGGCTGCAGAAGATAGCAGAGGAAACTCTGGCCGATCTTGACAAAGAAACAGTTGATCAGCAGCTCAACTTCGATGATTCGCTTAAAGAGCCTGTTGTGCTGCCTACAAAAATTCCCAGTCTGCTCGTTAACGGTGCTTCTGGTATAGCAGTAGGTATGGCAACAAATATGCCGCCTCATAACCTTACTGAGATTATCGATGCTATTACAGCCTATATAGATAATAAGGAACTTACGACAGACGAGCTTATGCAGCATGTCAAAGGACCTGACTTTCCGACAGGAGGCATTATTTATGGTGAGCAGGGTATAAGGGACGCCTTTGAAACAGGAAGGGGCAGGGTAGTGGTAAGGGCTAAAACTGAGATTGAGTTAACCCCTTCAGGCCGTGAAACCATAATAGTGAATGAAATCCCTTACCAGGTCAATAAGGCGGAAATGATACGCAAAATTGCAGACCTGATAAATGAGAAAAAGATTGAGGGCATATCATATATAAATGATGAATCGGACCGTAACGGGATGCGGATAGTCATTATACTCAAGAAAGATGCAACTGCCAATGTAGTGCTGAATACCCTGTATAAGTATTCACAGCTTCAGACCTCATTCAGTGTGAATAATATAGCCCTGGTTAAGGGGCGTCCCCGTACCCTGAACCTGAAAGACCTGATCAGGTACTTTGTGGATCACAGGCTGGATGTAATACTGCGCCGGACACGCTACGATCTTGATCAGGCGGAGAAACGTGCTCATATACTTGAGGGACTGATAATTGCAAGTGACAATATAGATGAGGTAATTGCCATTATCCGTTCATCCAAAACCCCCGATGAAGCCAGGGAAAGGCTGATGGAACGTTTTGAGCTGACAGATGTGCAGTCACGTGCCATCGTAGAGATGAGATTGCGGCAGCTTACCGGCCTGGAGCAGGAGAAGCTCAGGGCTGAGTATGAAGAAATAATGAAACATATCGATTATCTGCGTTCTGTCCTTGCCAGTGAAGAGCTTCAGATGGAGATTATAAAAGATGAACTGACAGATATTAGGGACCGTTACGGCGATGAGAGAAGGACGGAGATAATCCCCAATGCAGAAGAGTTTAACCCGGAAGATTTTTATGCTGATGACGAAATGGTTATTACCATCTCTCATATGGGCTATATAAAAAGAACACCTCTTACCGATTTCAGGGTGCAGAACAGGGGAGGGTTCGGGGCTAAAGGAAGCACTACCCGCGATGAAGACTTTATAGAGCATCTCTTTATTGCCACGATGCATAATACCATGCTGTTTTTTACAAGGAACGGCAAATGTTACTGGCTTAAAGTATACCAGATACCTGAGGGTACCCGGACTTCCAAGGGCAGGGCTATGCAAAACCTGATCAATATAGAACCGGATGATACCGTAATGGCTTATCTGAACGTAAAAACCCTTAACGATGAGGAGTATATAAACAATAATTTCATCATACTCAGTACAGCCAAAGGAGTTATCAAAAAAACAACGCTTGAAGCTTACAGCAGGCCGCGGCAGAACGGAGTCAATGCCATTACCATAAGGGAAGGGGACAGGCTTCTGGAAGCCAGAATGACCAATGGTAATCAGTATATTATGATTGCCGTAGAATCCGGGCGTGCCATAAGGTTCCATGAAAATGCCGTAAGACCTATGGGACGTACAGCTTCGGGTGTCAGAGGCATAACACTTAGCAGCGACAAGGATTCAGTGGTGGGCATGGTAGTGCTTGATCCGGATAATGAAGAACAGCATATACTGGTGGTATCAGAAAAAGGTTACGGTAAACGATCACAGATAGAAGATTATCGCCTTACAAACAGGGGAGGGAAAGGAGTCAAAACAATAAATATCACGGAGAAAACCGGCTACCTGGTTGCACTGAAAGCAGTAACAGATAGTAATGACCTCATGATAATAACGCAATCAGGTACTGTTATACGTATACCTGTATCGTCGCTAAGGGTTATGGGTCGAGCCACCCAGGGGGTCAGGATAATCAACCTCAGAGAAACTGATTCTATAGGATCCGTTACCAATGTGGAGGTGAATGATGAAGATGCTGACCTGGATATTGAAGTCGCAGAAGATGATAATAATGAAAACATATCATAATTTGCCTTAAAGTATTTGAAGATTAATAAGTATTGTTATAAATTTGGATCAAATTTTTTGAATAATAATTAAACATAGTAATATGAAAAGAAATTTTCTTTCGCTTTTGATGATAGCTGCAGTGGCAGTATTATTCACCGGCTGTGCCGCTCTCGAGGGTGCTGCACAAAAAGGCAAAGTATCAAGCGCACTTAACCTGGTAGAGTCGGGAGAGCTTGAAAAAGCCAAGGAAGCTATTGATGAAGCCCTGGAAGGTGAAACAACCAAAGAGTGGCCCAAAACATATTATGCAGTGGGCCGTATAGCCCAGACGATGTGGGAAAAGGGTTACGACACCGATAATGAAAAACTGATGACAACATATGATGACCAGCTGGTTCATGCATATGAGAGCTATCTGAAATCGATAGAGCTTGATGATGGCAAGAGTATGGAAAATCTGGTTATTGTTCAGTTACCTGCCCTCGCCAATGATTTCCTGGGATGGGCTGCCAGAGAATTTGAAAATGAGAATTACGGCAAATCAACGCTAGCCTTTGAAAAATTGCTAGAGATACAGCAAAGTGACATATATATGGGTGCTGTTGATACCGTGGTTGTCTATAACACAGCACTAGCTGCCTATAATGACGGCGATTATGACAAGGCAAACAGGTATCTGGATTGGACTATTGAGCTGGAATATGGCGGAACAACTCCATATCTACTTAAGTATCAGGCTTGTATGACTGAAAACGACCTTGATTGTGCTGAAATGGCGCTAAGGGAAGCTTTTGAAGCATTTCCTGAGGATGAGCAGACACTGCTTACTATGATACAGTTCTTTATTGATCACGATAAAAAGCAGGATGCACTTGATTATATTGAGCTTGCATTAGAAGATTCACCGGATAATCATCAGCTTTATTATGCTCGTGGTGTACTTCATATGCAAACTGAAAACTATGATAAGGCCCTGGTGGCACTAAAAAAGTCAATTGAGCTGAAAGGAGACTACTTCGAGAGCCATTACAATGCCGGTGTCTGCTATTTTAATAAAGGAGCTGAGCTGATAGAAGAGGCCAATAACATAATGGATCCTAATGAATATAATGAGGCTATCGTTGCTGCCAGGGATGTATTTGCCGAAGCCCTGCCTTATATGGAAAGGGCCCGTGAACTCGATCCTGATGATATGGATACACTTATTAGCCTGAAAGAATTATATTACAGGCTACAGAAGGCTGATAAGTATGAAGAAGTTACTGCAAGAATAAAAGAGATTGAAGGAGGTAATTAAGCTTTCAATCATACGACGAAGATATTAAGACCCGCAATAAATAAGGGACTTTATCAAAGCAAAGGAGAGGTGCAAAAAGTCTGCACCTCTCCTTATTTTTTGCACAAACGCAAGGGGAGTTCATTATTAATCAATATGTATATATTACAGATCACTATTAAAAAACCTCTACTTAACATAATATTAATTATAGGCAAATACACAGCGAATTCTGGCCAGCTGCGCTGGTTAACATAAAATCAGATATAGCGGATGCGGAGCAGCCCTATATCGGCAATGATTTTATGTTAAAAGAATTTGCGGCAATCTCAAGCAGTTAATTTCTGGATGTCTAGCTGTTGCTCATTTACAGATAAGATATTTTAAATTTAGACATTCTTTTCAGAATTTGCTTCCCAACGCTCAATTCCTTATTTGCAGCTATAATCGAATATTATATTAAATAGTTCTTTTCATGATGGTTTTTTGTGATTAGGTTGATTGAGTGTATTGATATGTAATCTTTTCAGTAATACTTTATCATGATACTTTAAGGCATTCTAATATTATTTAAATAGTACTGATATTGCATTCTGCCCAGGAACCCATTTGCCTATAATTCGACATTATATTAAATAGCCCCTCTCAAGCCCTAAACCTCAGAATATCTCCTTTTGCTCCAAAAATTTATAAAACAATCTATTCTTCGGTTGCCCATTCTCCCCCATTCTCGTATTCTCTCCTTCCCTACCCTTTTTATTGCCATCGCTCACAAGAGTATTTGCAAATTGCTCACATTATTGTCTATTTTCAAAGGTGTTCGCGATTGCTTCGCAATTCGCTCCGCTCAGTTTGCAATACACTTGTGTGCCCAACTCAATAGGTTGTATATGGGAAGAATAACATTATTTTCAATTAATATGTTGTATAACATACCATATCGATGTCACAAAACATGTTTTTCTTACATGTATATATGAGTATCTATGTTATGTATTAAAAATAATTACATCAAAATTCGCTGCATGTTTGTTCGAGATGTTTGTAAATAATTAAATGGGAAATAGGCAGGAAGCTCCAGTCTATTAATTCTTTTACTCCCTGCCTTACCCCCCTGAAACAGAAAGGAGGTGTTGTGACAAAGATAGCCAAAAAAATAGAAAACATTCGTTTCGTGCTTGTTAATTACTTAATAATTAATATGTTACAAGACAATGAATTGTGATTGTGAGAAGCATATCGGTTGCATATTGCGATTTATTAGAGTATCCAAAGGTATAAGTCAGGAATATATAACAGAGGCTACTGGAATTAACGTCTATAGGATTGAACAGGGGATCAATTCTCCAAGAATACATACATTATTTTCGGTACTTGATATAGTGGAAGTATCCGCATCTGACTTTTTTAGATTGTGCGAGTTATGTAATAGTAATCCTAGCTACGGTTCCGACTATATACAACATCTAATTGATCATAAATTATGATTCTATGCTGTTTCTCTACGTATTTGTAGGGGTTTTAAACATATTTGTTGGGACAGGGTAAATAACTTCCAGCTAAATTTAACACATTAGTTAGATCTAGATTATACTGTTGATGTACTATTGTATTTTTTCAAGTCAATCTCATAAGCAAAATGATATGCTATATTCTTTGTGGATTAGTTTTGTCTTACTTATTTTCTTTCCTATTTTCTTCAGGAATTGTAGAAATAACTTATTACGAGCCCTCTACATAATTACAGGTTTGATCTTGGTTGTCTCTTTTATTGGCATTCTTTCATGCAATGTATACCATATATCATCTCAAAGCATGGAACCAACTTTGAAAAAGGGAGATATCATTTTTACAGTGAACAGAAAGGGAGTGAACAAGATATTACTGAGATCAGTACTTTCAGGTTCTTACAATATTGGAAGCTCAACGAACACAAGCTTTGCCAGAAGAATAGAGAGAAATTCGATTTTAACCTTTCTTATAGAAGAGGATTCAAAAGATATACTTATAAAACGATGTGTCGGACTACCTGGGGATAAAATGAGGATTGTAGATTTACGTCAATCCGATAATAATGAGTTATTATCCTACCTATACTTTTGTTCAAATTCAAGATTTCGGTTAATACCTCTAAACATCAATGAAAGCTTCATTTCGTCAGTTCGAGATGATATTATAATACCATATGAAGGCTATGAGCTAGAGAGTAACATGAACCTATTCTGCAATAATTCAAAACATGAGGTAACTAACAATATGTTTGACTTTAATTCTTATACATTTCTTACTGACTATGTATTTCTAACTGGTGATAATACAGAATTCTCAAAAGATTCCAGGGACTTTGGTTTTATTCCTGAAGAACAAATTCTTGGTACGGCTAAAATTATACTCTTTTCTATTGATAGAAGTACTACCTATCCTTAGGACCACTATTGGCCTTTTCTTAATTGATTTTTTA
>CAZGUR010000132.1:0-9262 GCA_964529295.1 uncultured Rikenellaceae bacterium
GTATCAGATCACAGGCGGAAAGCACTGGCCTCACTTATTAAACGAAAGGTTGATAGTTTGGGCATTGACAAAAAACTTGTTATTATGGGCGATCTGAATGATGAACCTGATTCTGAATCTGTAAATGAGGTGCTGGCGGCCGCAGCTGCAAATAATGGCAGTGAGGGTCAGCAACTGATTAACGTAAGCAGCACAGGCAGGGGCAGTAAGGGAAGCTATAAATACCAGGGCACATGGTATCTTTTTGATCAGTTTATATTGTCCTCTTCATTAATTGAAGCCGGTAAGGGTTTGTTTTATATAAAAAACAGTTTCAGCATTATTAACAATGATGTTCTGTCAGTGGAGGATACATCATATAAAGGAGTACGGCCAAACAGCACATGGTGGGGGTATTCTTACACGGGCGGATTCAGTGATCATTATCCTGTGACTATAAAGCTGGGCAGTCGTCATTAGCTGCTTTCAGCCGGGTAAATGCCCTTTTCTGCAGCTTTTTGTTTCAGATATTCCCGGGCAGCTTCATAATCGTTGGGGATAATGCCATCCAGGATGGCCTCCTTCACGCTGTTCTTAAGTTCACCTACTATCCTGTCAGGTTTAAGGTTGAACATTTTTATTATTTCATTGCCGTCAAGCGGAGGCTGGAAATTTCTTATATGGTCTTTTTGTTCTATCTCAACAAGCTTTTCCCTGACGAGACTGAAATTATCAAGGTACTGTTTTACCCTCTTCTCGTTTTTTGAAGTGATGTCAGCTTCACATAAGAGCATCAGGTCATCAATATCATCGCCCGCTTCAAACAGCAACCTTCTGACTGCAGAGTCTGTAACAATCTCCTGTGACAGGGTAATAGGTCGCAGGTGAAGGGCTACAAGCTTCTGTACATATTTCATACTGTCGCCCAGGTTCAGTTTTAACCTTTTAAAAATACGGGGTACCATTTTTGATCCAACAAATTCGTGGCCGTGAAATGTCCATCCGATACCTTTCACATATTTTTTTGTAAGCGGTTTGGCAATATCATGTAACAGTGCCGCCCAACGCAGCCACAATGAATCAGACTTACAGCTGATATTATCAAGAACCTGCATTGTGTGCTCAAAATTATCTTTATGGCCATGCCTGTCTTTTACGTCAACACCTTTCAGCTTATGCAGCTCGGGGAGTATTTTCTCCAGTAGTCCGCTTTCGTAAAGCAGGTAAAATCCCCGAGATGGTCTGTCGCTTACGAGTATCTTGTTTATCTCAACCGAAATCCTTTCATATGAAACAATGGAAATACGGTGGCGGTTATTTATGATGGATTCAAAAGTCATGGGATCAATAGAGAAATCAAGCTGACTTGCAAAACGTATTGCTCTTAACATTCTCAGGGGGTCATCCGAAAATGTTTTATCCGGCTCAAGCGGTGTCCGGATAATTTTCTTTTTAAGGTCATCAATACCGTTAAAGGGATCAATCATCTGTCCGTAACTATCTTTATTTAAGCTGATAGCCAGTGCATTGATAGTGAAATCGCGCCTGTTCTGATCATCTTCTAAACTACCGTCCTCAACAATGGGTTTGCGGGAATCCCTGTTGTACGATTCTTTTCTGGCTCCTACAAATTCGATAATATGATTTTTGGTTCTGAACATGGCTGTACCGAAATTCTTGTAATACTGAACTTTTATCCCTCCTGAAACGTTGGCAGCAACCTTTTTAGCCAGATCAATACCGCTGCCGCATACTACAATGTCAATATCTTTTTCTTTATTATTGCGGGCTAATATGCAATCACGTACATATCCCCCGATAACATATGCCTTTACACCTGATTCATATGCTGTCTCTGAAACTATCTTAAAAATCCTGTCAGATATACACTTATTCATATATAGATATGACGATTTGTTCCTATTACATGACAAAATTACAATATAAAGCTGAAAAAGTGATTATAATAATGCTAATTGAACAATGGTATAGTGTTTGCCGTTATAAATAGAAAATAAATAAATATTAATATTATGGTAGAGCATTTAACAAAAGAGACATTCTTAACAAAGGTATTTGATTTCGAAAACAATAAAGACTGGAAATTTGAAGGAGACAAGCCCTGTATGATAGACTTTTATGCTGACTGGTGCCAGCCCTGTAAGATGGTTGCGCCTATTCTTGAAGAGTTATCGGAGGAATACAGTGGTTCACTTGATATATATAAAATAGATACTGAATCAGAACAGGAGCTGGCTGGCTTATTTGGCATCCGGAGCATCCCCTCATTGCTTTTTGTTCCCAAAGACGGTCAGCCCCAGATGGCTATGGGTGCTTTACCAAAGGATACGTTTGAGAAGGCAATAAAGGATGTTTTAGGTGTAGATAAGAAAGTATCAAATATTAAATAAAAGTTAAATATTTAAATTTTCTGGCTGATTTATGTAACAATTAATATCTTTGATACGTTAAAATAATCAGAAGGTAACACCAAGACAACAGTAGTTTGTTTCTGGGATTTAGGTTTAGGGACATTAGGGAAAATCAGGGCATCAGGTCCTGATTTTTTTTTTATTCCATTTCTTCAATAATTTTATCGATCTCTTCCTCGGTATCCCTTAGCTTTGACTGGCAAAGCCTTAAGAGCTCCGAAGCCCGCTTAACTTTTCCGGACAGTTCGTCAACATCAAGTTCTCCTGATTCTATTTGTTCGAGTATCTGTTCCAGTTCTTCTACAGCCTTATTAAATGTAGGTTTATTTTCAGTCATTGTCCTTGATATGTATAAAAAATGTAGTTCCTGAATTCTCTTTACTTTCCAGGCTTAAAATGCTGTTATTCCTTTCAGCCAGATAACTGGCAATCAGCAATCCAAGTCCCGTTTTATTATTATCCTGTTCAGCAGTGTCTTCCTTTAACCTGTCAATATCAAATAGTTTGTTCTGCAGATTTCCGGAAATCCCTTTTCCGAAGTCGGTCAATGACAGCTGGCATCCATTTTCTGCTTTTACTGCCCTGAAAATAATATCTGTTCCTCCAGGTGAATGTTCAATGCTGTTCTCCGCAAGGATATTAATGATTGTTTTCAGGGCATACCTGTCATACGACAGATATAGGCCGGGATCTATATCAAAGCGTATTTTAATATCTTTCCTGAGCGTGGAACCGAGAAGTGAAGGCAGCATTTCATGCATAAATTCATTAATGTTTATCAATTCGGGCTTAACCTGATATTTATTTCTCTGTAATTTTGACCATAACAGTATCCTTTCAAGTCTCTTTTCAATGTCTGCAGCCGTATTATACAGGCTTTCCATCATTTTTTTAAGTCTCAGGTCTTTATTATGACTGTCCAGATAGTGGTTTATCTCTGAAAGCCTGTCCGAAATATCTTCAAACGGTTTACTCAGTTTTAATGATACCATAGAAAAAAAGACATTCTTGTTTTCCCTTGTGTTAAGTATTTTCTCTTTATACCTGGTTGATCTTTCGTAGGCCTCCTGCAGTTTTATTTTTCTTATTTCCAGTTTCTTATTGGTTTTTCTTATACCTGTTATATGATATATCAGGAAGGTAAGTATAAGCAGTAAGATTGCCAGTGCTATGTAAATAATCAGGGATATCGTTTTCTCCAATTTTATTCTTTGCAGGATAAGTTGGTTTTGTTCCTGCGACCATTCTATCTCTTCTTCTGAGGCTCTTATGTTAAGCCTTACATTATAGTTTGATGCAAGTTCCCTGACCTCGATATCTGTCAGCTCATTAATATGATTATGATATTTCAAACTGTAATTGATGGCTTCCGTTTCATAACCCTTCTTTCTGAATAATTCTGCCAGCTCAATAAATATATCTTCCTGGTCAACAACTTCCTTGTCACGTATAAGTATAAAATCAACCTTGTCAATATACTGTTTAGCCATTTCCGGTTCTTCTCTGCGAAGAAATACTTTACCAAGCCTGAGATTGATCATGCTTGCATATTCCGGGCTTTTAATTATATTATTTTCAGCTGCCATTGAATCTATCCATCGCCTGGTTTCAGGGTGTCCGCTTGCATAATCATTATCGAAAAGATAAGCGTAGTTTTCCAGTTTCCTGAGATACCCTGAGATTTCCCGGTAATAATCCAGTCCTTCCAGCAGGCACTTCCTGCTTTTTCTGTGATCTCCATAAGAAAGGTATACTTCACCCAGTGTGGTAAGCTCATCGCCAATCCTCCTCTTGCTCAGTGATTGTTTTCGTAGTTCTATGGATTTATTATAGTATTCAATGCATTCTGATGTATCATTCTTATTAAAGTGTACCAGCCCGAGGTTATGGAGGATTGATGCTTTCCCACCAGTCATTCCGAGACTGTCATACAGAGCAAGGGCTTTAATATAATTTTCCCCTGCATCATCATATAAACCGGATGAGGAATATAGATTGCCATAAATATGCCATGTTTCTGCTATAGCTTCCATATGATTTCCCTGTCTGGCTATTTCCATTCTTTTGTCGGCGTACTTCAGTCCGGTCCTAAGGGATCTGTTCAGCTCTTTCAGGGCATGTTCCTCAAGCCTTGTAAGAGCAACAGAATCAGGCAGGACGGATAAGCTATTGATCACACTGTCACTAATGCTTACCTGGGCATTGCCATCAAAGCTGAGCAGCATAATTATTATAATATTCAATAAATTCTTTTTACCCATCACCCATTGGTATTTTCAGAATTATTGTTGTCCCTTTTGTCCTGCAGTTATCAATTTCAAGTTTTCCATTATTCATTTCCAGCAGATCAACGCATATTGAAAGGCCCAGACCGCTTCCTTTTTCCTTTATCGTCCCAGGTTTCGATATCAGGTAATTGCCATTGATAATGCTTGATTTAATTTCTTCACTCATACCTGTGCCGTCATCTTCAATCATGATATTTATCGTTTCGGCGTCAGCCTTTGCCCTGATCCTTATCTCACCTCCGGTATGACTGAATTTTATTGCATTATTCAGAATATTGCGCAGAACAGATTGAATTACATCTTCATTGATATTTGCCTTTATGCTTTTATCTATGTTTGTTATAATATTTATTTTTTTCTTTTCAGCCAGTGGTTTATAAAGAGCAACTACCTTTTCTACAGAATCTTTAATAATGTTTTCTGATAACTCAAGTTTGTCAACACCTTTTTGTATTGTTGCTATGCTCTGCAGGTTTATTAATATCTGGTTAAGCTGGAATGCTGTCTCACCAAGCATATTATTGTATTCCACAATATTATCTTTTTCAAGATTTTCGAAATCATCGACCATAAGGCGGCTGAACCCCAGGATGGCCTGGAATGGATTAATGAGATCGTGGGCAAATACAGATATCATAGTATCCAGGAGCCTGTTTTCTTTTTCAAGCTCTTTATTTGATTTTTGCAATTCACGGTTAACAACCGCAAATTTTTTCGTTTCACTATTGAATTCTTTCCTGTAACGGTTTCTTATCTTCCTGATGTGGAGCAGTATAATAATTAAAATAACCGAAGCTATAAAAAGGATTAGAAATATTATCATCAGTTTAAAGGATGCCTTCTGTCTTTTACTGTTAAGTTGCATCTCCTGTTCGATACTTTCCTTTAGCCTCCGGTTCCTGTTAACCTCATATTCAACCATAAGAAGATTGATTATTTCTTCCCTGTTAATAATATTATCGCTTGCGTTTATTTCTCTCAGGATATTCTCATAATTCCATGCAGTTTTAAAATCGCCTGTTTCGGCGTACGCCCGGCACAGGTATTCGAGATGATCCTGCTGATCCGGCAGATTATACCTCTGGTCAATATCATTATTTTCAGCTGTTGCTATTACCTTATCGAATTCCTCATTTCTCACATGGTACTCCATTACTGCAGTATAGAAGTTTAGCTTGTCTACATCACTATACCTGTTTTCATCCATAGCCAGATAGCCCCTGTTAATCCAGTTTTCAGCCTCCTCGTTCATATTGAGTTTGTTATATGCATTTATTATTGAAGCTATAATGGAGACCGGGGATATCATGTTCAAATTGATGACCTCATTCCTGAGCAGTCCCTTCAGAATATCCAGGGATGCTTCATAATTACCAAGCAGCAGCTCCACTTCTGCGAGGTTATAACTGAAAAGGGCATAATAGTTCAGATTCTCTCTTTCATTTATTTCAATGGCTCTGAGTAAATATTTCTTTGATGATTGATGGTCTCCCACCAGGGAGAATATTATGGCAATATTATTCAGCATTGTATTTACACCGGAATAAAACTCTTTACCGGAATATACTGAAAGGGCCTTAAGGAAATGTCTTAAAGCCTTACTGTTATCGCTCTTGTAATAATAAATGACCCCTTTCAGGGCTTCAAGAAGACCTGCATTCAGGGGATAATATTGTGGAGAAAGGCTGTTCATCTGGATAAAAGTGTATTCAAGGCTGTCAATACTGGCATTGGTAACAAAATCTCTTGCATCTGTATATAGATCCTGGAACAGCTTATTATTCATGTTATCACTGTAATGATATTTATAACAATCCGGGATAAATGAAGACTGACCGGAAGTCTGTCTGCCCGGAATAATCAATATCAGGATAATCAGAAATATTTTCCCCTTTCTCATTTATCAGGTTTCTTCAAGTCGAAAATTTCACTGTCTATGCTTCCTTTATTTAATATAGTTTTTATCCTGGAGCCGGCCTTTAATCCGTCCGTTGATTTTACAGCTTTATCATTGAACAGGGTAATTGAATATCCACGTTCAAGCACCCTGGAAGGACTAAGGTAGTTAATTGATCTGGATAAGTTATCCAGAATTGCATGTTTTTGTTTTGTAAACCTGCTGCATGCAGGAATAATACTATTGTTAAGATTATTTATATGCCTGTTCCTGTTTTGAATAGATTCTGATGATCTTTTTTTTATATTGGTTTTTATTGTTTCAAGACCTGAGCTCTTATCCGACAGGTAAGAGCGTGTATTGCCGGAGAGTCTTAAGCCCGAACGGTTAAGGAGGCTGTGTTTTTGCTTAAGTTCTGATCTAACTGATGGTGACATATCAATACTTATCCTGTTAATAGCCAGTCGTTTCATTTTTACCAGTTCCCTGCTCAGGCTTATTATTGACTCTCTAATGACTGATAAGTATTCTTCCGTTTTCAGGCTATGATTTATTATATAGTCGGCCACCGCTGTTGGTGTTTTAAATGAACGGTGTGCAACTATATCAGTGACAGAAAGATCTTTTTCATGGCCTATTCCTGTAAGCACTGGTATGGGCATCTGGGTTATCAGGTAAGCAATATTATAATTGTCAAACCAGCTCAGATCTGATTGTGATCCGCCTCCTCTTACTATAACAACAATATTAAAATCGGATATTTCTTCAAAAATTTTGTTAATTGATTTAATTACTGATGCTTCTGTCTCCTTCCCCTGCATTACAGCACTGAATAATTTTATATTATAGCTGTAGCCATGCTCATTGCCGAGTAGTTCATCAATAAAATCTTCGTAGCCTGCTGCCTGCTCCGAGGATATTACAGCAATATTGGCAGGGAGCAGGGGCATGGATAGTTCCCTGTTAAGATCAATCACCCCCTCTGATTCAAGCTTTTTAATAATCTGTTTTCGTTTAACGGCAATTTCCCCTACTGTATATGCAGGATCGATATCATTGATTACCAGGCTCAGACCATAAATCTCATGATAATCAATCTTAACCCTGATCATTACTTTAATGTCCTCTGATAATGGCTGTCCTGCGATATTTTCAAAGTAGGGTAGCAGAAGCCTTGCTTTACCCGACCATATAATTGCCCTTGCCCTTGATCTGATATCTTCTTGTTTGTTCTTTTCGACAAGTTCCAGATAGCAGTGGCCTGAATGATTTATTTTAAGCTCTGATATCTCAGCACTTACCCAGTAAAAGGAATGTAGCTTATCTTCCAGTGATTGTTTAATAAGCTTTTGAATTTCACTCAGGGAATACCTGTCATTATTTTTATCACCAGGACTGCTCATTAAAGCATTTTATATATATGATCTCCACTTATTTTGTTATACGAAGAGTTATCTTATTATTCCTGTTATTTCGGGATCGCTGATCTTGCCTCCTTCTTTTTCAAGTCTGTCAAGATACTCAGTTTCTTCTTGAATTAGCTCTGACCTATTCTCAGGTATACCATTATTATATATAATTTCTTTTCTCAGGCTACCATCCTTATTATAAATATTCCATACTCCTGTTCTTGTGTCCATATCATATTTTCCAATGATTTCTTCTTGTCCGTTCGGGTGCCACGACAGGAATTCTCCTTCAAGTTTACCATTATTATAATATCCCTTCAGGCATAATGTGCCATCATCAAAATACTGTTTCCACTTCCCCGACTTAACACCGTTATCATAGTTTAGTTCCTCGGCAAGCTGCCCGTTCCAGTGATATTTTTTGCATACCCCGTCAATAAGGTTATCGATGTAAGTACATTTCATAAGTAAATGGTTTTCCACATAATCTGAGAAATAATGCCATTCACCTGTCTTTTTTTGTTTATAATAAACACCCCTTGCTGCTATATACCCGTTTGGGTGGTATATGCGTGCTTTCACAGTGTCGGTTCCTGTTATATAGTTCAACAGGGATGACAGATTGCCATCCTTATCATATCGTTTAAATTCGCCTGTGGGCTTCCCATCTTTAAACCAGGCTTCGTACATAACCTGCCCGCCCGGATATCTTTTTATCCAGTGACCCTGTTTTAATCCTTGTTCGCCGGTCTGGTTGATGTTTTCCTGTGAACGCACTGCATTAAATGATATAAGCAGGGCCAGCAGCATTACAATATATTTCAGCTTGCAGCTCATGGCAGTTACTTTATTGGGTAAAAATAAAAAACACCCTGACAAAATCAGAGTGTTTTTACATATATATTATATGTTAAAAGGTATTTTTATTTCACTTCTTCGAAATCAACATCAGTAACCTCGTCATCATCGCTCTTATCACTATCAGCTCCTGATTGTGGTCCTTCCTGTCCTGGACCAGGCTGTTGTTGCTGAGCGCCCTCCTGTGCAGATTTGTACATATCCTCTGAGGCTGCCTGCCACTGTGTGTTAAGCTCATTCAGAGCTTTATCAATAGCTTCTACATCCTGGTTTTTATGAGCCTCTTTAAGGTCAGACAGGGCCTTCTCTATAGGAGCTTTCTTTTCTGCAGGCAGCTTATCACCATATTCCTTAAGCTGTTTTTCGCGGGCGTTCATCGCCATCTTTTTCATATCGCTG
>CAZGUR010000133.1:0-9153 GCA_964529295.1 uncultured Rikenellaceae bacterium
CGCTGGCCTATATATTTCTTTGTGGCTGTTGCTTTCTGGAACCTTGTGGGTGCCGGGATATTCGGTTTCCTGATAAATCCGCCAATTGCTTTATACTATATGCAGGGACTGAATACAACGCCTGTTCATGGTCACACGGCTCTCTTCGGTGTTTATGGTATGCTGGGTATAGGTCTGATGCTTTTTGTCTTAAGGGATATGGACCTGAATGCGGTATGGAAGAACAAACCAATAAAGATTGCTTTCTGGTCGCTGAACATAGGCCTTTTACTTATGGTACTGATCAGCGTATTGCCGGTTGGACTTGCACAAACAGTGGCAAGTGTCAAGCACGGACTGTGGTATGCCCGTTCGGCTGAATTCCTTGAAACACCGGCAATGCAGACCCTTCGCTGGCTGAGGGTGATAGGTGATACGATATTCGCCGTTGGGTCTTTATATCTCGCGTGGTTTGTATATGGTCTGAAATGGGGATGGTCAGTTAAAAAGACAGATTAATTATTTAGGGGTATCAGCATATGCTCTTAGGATTTTTTTCCATAGATTTGAGATGGAAAAAAACAGATATATGAGCAGATCTCTTTTCATGATTGTAATAATGCTGGTATTCATTAATTCATGCGAGAACAAAACGCCTGATAATGAAGAGTTTGAAATACCTGTTTACCGGGTTAGCGGATTGAACAATATAAAAGCCAATGAGGTAAGCATTGCCGTAAACCCTGTTAATACGGATAATATCATTATCGGTTCCAATCTCGACTGGTTCTATTACTCATTTACCGGGGGGTATTCATGGACGGAGGATAATATAACTTCTGATGCGCACGGTGTGTGGGGCGATCCGGTGCTTATGTTTGACGAGCAGGGTATGGCATATTACTGTCATCTCTCAGATCCGGAGGGCGATGCCTGGGTTGATCGCATTGTTGTGCAGAAATCTATTGACAGCGGGCAGTCGTGGGATGACGGTATAGGTGTTGGTCTTAACGGTACAAAAGTGCAGGATAAGGAATGGATATGTTCTGACAGGAGCAACTCGCCGTATTCCGGCAACCTGTATATGAGCTGGACAGAGTTTGATGATTACGGCAGTGCCGATCCTGAAGACAGGTCAAGAATAAGGTTTTCCCTTTCTGATGACCGTTCTGCCAGCTGGGCTGAGCCCATTGTTATAAGCGATACTGAAGGTGATTGCCTTGATGATGATAACACTATGGAGGGAGCTGTCCCCTGTGTGGATAACAACGGTAATGTTTACGTGGCATGGGCAGGTCCTGAAGGCATTTATTTTGACCGCTCAACTGATGGTGGCCGTTCATTCGGCACGGATATGATAATAAGTGATATGCCAGGAGGCTGGGCCTTTGATGTACGGGGCATATACAGGTGCAACGGCATGCCCTTCACAGTGTGTGATAACAGTGACTCATTATACAGCGGCAATGTATATGTTATGTGGTCGGACCAGCGCAACGGAACGGATAACACTGATATATTCCTGCTGAGATCGGAAGACGGCGGACTCAGCTGGTCTGAAAGGAAGATGGTTAATACGGACGGGGGCAGCAGTCACCAGTTCTTTCCCAATATCACAGTGGATCCTCTTACGGGTATTATTTATATTGTTTATTATGACCGCAGTGAAACAGAAGGCAATGCAACAGAGGTGTGGCTTGCACGTTCCGACGACGGAGGTGAGAGTTTTGATAATTACAGGATAAGTGATAAACCTTTTACTCCTGAAAGCGATATATTCTTTGGTGACTATACTGATATTGATGCATATAACGGGATGATATACCCGGCATGGATGCAGATGACAAACAGGGAGATGAGTATATGGGTGGCAAGGCTGCAGGACGATGATTTTGATAATTTATGAGAAGGATTGTTTTTATTACGGTTATTAGCCTTTTGACAGGTAATATATTGTCATCTCAGCATATTTACCTTTCGGCAGGTCTGTCTGCATCACAAGTCGGCTTATCCTATAAGGATGTACCCGAATTTTATGATACTTTCCCCGTACTTGGACCGGATATCGGAGTTTATTACGAGTCGGAGATAAACAACAGGTGGTCTCTGAGACCCGGTGTGACTGCTAACAGGCAGGGCAGAAAGATGGTATCAGAACCGACAAGCGGCTATTATGTAGAGAACAAGTATATTATCAGTTATATAGACGCGCCCCTGCTTTTCACCTATAAATTGAAGCGTAAAAGCAGGCGTGACATGCACATGCATATAAGCGCCGGACCATTCTTCAGCTATGCATATTTTGGAAAGTTTATCAGCACCAACGGTGCATTTTATGAGGAGGAAAATATTTTTGTAGGATCTGATGATCTCTATAGATATAATTACGGTGCATTGTTTATGTTTACGGGAGGATTTGACAATCACCGGCTGAGTGTTTATATATCCCCCGGATTAAGGGATATAAGCCAGGAAGAAGGTATATTCAACAGTTTCCGCACAATGAGAGCAGGTGTAAGCTATAACTTCATACTGCACACCGATCCCAAAAAAAGCATATTTGTACTTAAAAAAATACTGTACTGAACTATATCCTTGCCAGGGCAAGGAATACTGCATGCAGGGTAATGGTAATTGCAAGGTACAGGTTGCGAGACCTCCTGCTGCTTAGTCCCGGGAATTTATAATAAAATGAACCGGGACGGCAAACAGACATGCAATCGCCGCACATGGTACATGTACTTCCCGGTTTCCTGTTCTTTATGTCTTCAGGGTCAAGAGCATCGTATTTACAGACGGAAGTGCATCGCATGCAGCTGGTACAGGTATCATCTATGCGAAACCTGAAAGGATTTAAATATTTAATATAGTTTACCAGTGTGCCGACGGGACAGTAATAAACACAATGTATCATTTTTCCCTTGCGCCCGGACAGAAAAAGTATTACCAGCAGTCCCGCAAAACCAAATGTCCCGGCTATAATTGTTGTGTAGAGTGTCGACACATTCAGCATCCTGAGGATGAGCGCCGTAATTAGAATAATTGCCAGTATTGAAATCTTAAAAGGATTCAGCAACGCCCATTTTTTTGTTCCTTTCATCTTCTTCTTGGACATCCAGGCATCCAGTGCGCCAAAGTAACACAGTTGGCTGCACCATGCCGGACCTGAGATGATAACAGTGCTGAGAAAGAGCACAGGCATAAATGATATTTCAAACCTGTATACCGCTCCTCCTATTATCAGCATAGGGATGGGCATATGCAGTTCACCTGTCATAAGGAAAATGTCAAAACCTGCCAGTCCCAGTATCAGCTGTGAGAAGAAAACAAATGAAAAAACCAGCCAGATACGGACCCTCCATACCGGTTGCTTTGACTGGTCCTTCATGTTATGACCAACCCAGCCTGCATAAACAGAAACTATAACTATCTCAAGCCATCCCCCGCCGTGAAAAAATCTTTCCAGAATCAGCATAGGGGGATCAACCATAAGCTGCACAGCTGCCAGTATCAGAGCCACGAATACAGATATGAGGATAGGCAATGAATATTTTTTAATCATCACGCAGATTCTTGTTTTACCCCATCTTTTCCACGGAGAAAATAAATGAGCCTAAGGTCTTTTCATCTTTCCAGTCACTGGTAGCGCTCATCTTGCAGACTATTGTCCGGCCGTCATTATTTATCAGTCTCACTTCGTATGAGACATTGTCAACCTCTCTTCTAAGCATGCGGTCAAGACTCTGCCTTTTTATAAGGTAATCATCCGGATGGCATAGCTGGAACAGGTTAATCCCTGAGAAGTCCATATCATGCATACCCAATAGATGCATTAACTTTTTATTAAACCTCATAAAATTACCCCTCTCATCCGTCTGCAGTATACCCAGCGGGAAGTTATCGAATAATAAACGGTATTCGAGTAAATTATTATGAATTGCCAATTCCGTCACTTTCCGTTTAATGGAAGAGTGTATCCTGGCCATTATCTCCACCGGCATAAATGGAAAAATGATCATATCAAACTGGTGCCTCAACACCTGTTTCATCATCTCACTGTCTTCCTTACCTGCAATTATCAGAACAGGCGTATACAAATTTTTTGTTCCTGTAAGACCTCTCAGTATAGTATTTCCAATAAGCTCCTCATTATAACCGTTATAGATGATTAATTCAAATTTAGTGCCAAGGCACAGATCTTCGAATTCACCTTTCTTATCTGAGTAAACTACCTCAAAACCATCATTTTGAAAGTATGTATCAAGGTGCTGAAAATCTATATCCCCTGTATAAAACAGCAGCTTCCCGGATGTCTTCATCTCCTGGCAATCTTTTTTTAATGAACACGATGTTGCTAAAGTAGCTAATAAGATCAATCAGTGAAAGTAAAATATAAAAAACTTATTAGTAAATAGTATTAATCCCAGGTTTTACTATTTACTTGTATTTGAAACCAATCGTTTTTGATGGTGATAATATACTTCGCCTCTTGTCTGAATCTATATAAAAAAACTTGTTCATCCTCATCTTTTATTATAAATTTGATTTATTGTCAGGCAGCCGTCCGCTAGATTATATTAAAACATGCAACGAGAACTCTTTTAGCTAAATGATCTCATGGAGTAACGGTATAAGCTGGCGGGCATTATCAGGCAGATAGTGATTAAAATTCAAGACTTATGAAAAAACTGATTTATTTCTTCATTTTGGCCATTATTACAGGGTTTCCTGTGAATATTAAGGCCCAGGTTCCTGGAACAATTAACTACCAGGCTGTTGCAAGAGACAGCGAGGGCAACCTTCTTACTGATCAGGACCTGGATGTAAGGATAAGCCTTCATACCAATACAGGCAGTCCGGTCAATATTTATATTGAAGAGCACCAGGTGAGGACTAACTCATATGGCATGTTCTCACTGCGTATAGGTGATGATAATGCAATTTTTATCGGAGGGGAAGTATCTGATTTTTCCGATATAGACTGGAACCAGGAGATATATATCAAGCCAAGTACAAGGGTTAGCGGTGGCGACTGGCAGGATATGGAATCATCTCCACTGTCCTCTGTACCATACGCCCTGGTGGCGGGTGAGCTACAAAACAAGCAACTGCAGGAAAACGCAGATACTTTATATAAACTGGATGGCAGCTTGTCCATCGGCTCGGAGAACCCGGATAAAAGCATGCTGGCAGTTGTTAGCAGGGATGATGCTTCAGAAGATGCATTATTCGAGGTCAGGAGAAAAGACGGGCAGCCAGTGTTCTCAGTGTATAACAGCGGTGTACAGATACACGTTGATGATGCAGCTGCAAAGGGTCCCAAAGGCGGTTTCGCCATTGGCGGTTTTGACAGGGCAAAAGGGGTATACCAGGATTATTTACTGGTTTCACCGGATAGCATAAGGCTTTTTATTGAGAATAATCCTGACTTAATAAAAGGTCCCGGCAGCAAAGGTGGTTTTGCCATAGGCGGTTTTGACCAGACCAAGGGTGTGGAACCACTTTACTTCAATATCTCGGGAAAGTCCGACGCTGATACAGTAGCATCATCAGCACAGTTCCTCTGGTACCCCCTGAAGGAGGCTTTCCTTGCCGGAAGGGTCCATGTCGGCAGTTCCGATAGTGTAGGCCTTAACTCTTCGGCCCTGGGTTATCATTCGATAGCCATGGGTAACTATTCCCAGGCATTCGGTTATCAGAGCAGGGCACTTGCAGCAAACACTACTGCTATAGGATACGGGGCAACGGCTTCAGGCACTGACTCATATGCCTTCGGATACGAGGCAAGCGCTTCGGGTATTGACTCATATGCCTTTGGACGTGATGCACAGGCAAAGGGAGAGAAATCAATATCCATAGGGTCACACTATACACACAGCTATAGCTATATACCTATCTTCTCATTTAAAAAATCAGGGGATGTTAAAGGGGATTTTCTTATAAGGCCTATTCTTCTGCAGCCTATCTGGCGTACAGTGACATATGACAGGGCTAATATTGCAGAGGGTAAATATTCCATCTCTCTGGGCAACGGCAACTATGCAAATAACGGGGGTTTTGCCGTGGGTATATATAATGATGCCACTGCTTACGGTGCCACAGCTATTGGCTTATCCAATAAGTCTCTAAACACCAGTTCTTTCACAGCAGGCTTTGAGAGCAAGGCAGGTGGACCCTACGCCACCGCCATCGGTAATAACTTGTATGCCAAATCATACGGATCTTTTGTGATAGGCCAGTTTAATGTTGTGGCCGGTGATTCACTGGAGTGGAAAGCAACAGACCCCTTATTTGTTGTTGGTAACGGCTTGAATGACAGCAACCGGAGTAATGCCCTTACTATCAATAAGGACGGCAAATCGGTCTTTATGGGCCAGCATGCCAATATATCGCTGAACGATAAAAGAAATATGTTTATTTATAATCCATTTACCGGCAGCTGGTCAACCACCACCAATGTATATGGCGTAAAATCATATATAAACCGAGCAGATGCAGATGTTGATTATTATTATTCAGGGTATTTTTATGACACTGGCAGCGAGGGCAGCTATAATGGTCTTTATGCTGATGTCAGAACAGGCTCCAATGCAGATATTGCCGAATATATTTTGAACAGAAAGCAGGATGCTGAACCCGGTGATGTTGTGGTTGCCGATAAGGCTGCAGATAAGAATGTAGTGCTGAGCAATAAGCCATATGACCCGGCTGTGATAGGTGTGGTGTCAACTGATCCCCATATCACCATGGGCATGGAGTTGGTAACGGATGAAAGAACAGGGGAACCACTGACTGGTGTCAGTGCTGTGCGTCTGGCTCTGGCCGGACGGGTACCCTGCAAGGTTACAGATGAGAACGGGCCCATAAAGCCTGGCGACTTACTCACATCTTCGTCAACACCCGGGCATGCAATGAAGTGGACAGCCACAGACCCGGCCGGCGCCACTGATTTTGAAGAACTGAAAGGGATTATAGCAGAAAACGAAAGAAAGAGAAATACCATACTCGGTAAAGCCCTGGAAACACACAACAGTGGCAGTGGGACAATAATGGTTATTATAACATTGCAATAAATACACGCTTAACTTGTAAAATCTTAACACCCAGTCAGATTTTATAAAACCTTATCTGGTTCTCAGTTATGTTATACGGACGCTGAGAAGGGAAAGATTGTTATGTACTTATGTTTTTACGCAATTAATCATTTTACCCTATTTTCTCTTACATCCATAAATAATTATCGATTGTTCATGTAAAAAAATTGATCATATCAAATCTTTGGTATAAATTTATTTGATAATAACCTTTATAACCAAGATTTACAAAATGAAAAAGATCTGTTATTTTCCTATTATAGTCCTGGCACTTATCTCAATCTTCGCAACAAGTGTGTATTCACAGGTGCCGGAAGGGTTTTCATACCAGGCCATTGCCAGGGATGCTTCCGGGAACCCGGTGTCTGATGCCGTTCTTGATGTACGCATAGCTGTTCTTACAGATGAAGCCACACCCACCGTTTTGTGGGAAGAGGAACACCAGGTAACAAGCAATGCTTACGGGCTGTTCACGATAAAGATCGGTATGGATGGTACAAGAACAGGCGGTACCATGGCAAGTTTTACTGATATAGACTGGGGAGCCCAGATTCTGGCATTACGCACATCCGTAAGGGAAGAAGGTGGCAGCTGGCAGGAGATGGATCCGTCGGGAATGCTTTCTGTTCCCTATTCTCTCCTGGCCAAAGATGTTGTATCCAAGCAACAGCTGACAAAATCAGGTAACACCCTGGTGCTTAGTGAAGGGGGACAGGTTGATATGTCCGAATACACCGATAACCTGGCTGTGATAAGTACTGACGATGCTTCTTCCGATGCTCTTTTTGAGGTAAGAAGGGATGACGGGCAGCCCGTTTTTTCTGTCTACCCCAACGGGGTAAAAGTGTTTGTTGATGATGTTGGAAGCAAAGGACCAAAAGGCGGATTTGCCATTGGTGGTTTTGACCAGGGCAAGGGAATAATCCAGGATTTTATGATTATCTCACCTGACAGTATAAGGATGTTTATGCCAAGTAATCCTGCAATTAAAGGTCCCGGAAGCAAGGGAGGTTTTGCCATAGGCGGCTTTGATGCATCCAAGGGAACAGAAGAACTCTATTTCAATGTATCGGGCAAGGCAGATGCGGATACATATGAATCATCACCCCGTATACTCTGGTACCCCCTTAAGGAAGCCTTTCTTGCCGGCAGGGTTCATATTGGCAGTCCCGACAGCGTAGGTCAGAACTCAACTGCCCTTGGTTATCATTCCATAGCCATGGGTGATTTTTCACAGGCATTTGGTAATTCCACCAAGGCCCTTGCCAATAATACCACCGCTATAGGTTACAGTGCCGTTGCTTCTGGTCCCGACTCTTATGCCTTTGGTTCAGGTGCTGAAGCTACCGGT
Source organism: uncultured Rikenellaceae bacterium (assembly GCA_964529295.1). Classification (GTDB taxonomy): domain Bacteria; phylum Bacteroidota; class Bacteroidia; order Bacteroidales; family VadinHA17; genus UBA9300. The sequence goes on from CAZGUR010000133.1 coordinate 8,425, forward strand.
GAAAGATCTTTTGCCTTCGGATCAGTTGGACTGGATGAAGATGGTAATCCAACGGGAACCCCAACAAGTGCAACAGGAAACTATTCAGTTGCCTTTGGAATGGGTGCCCAATCATTGAATAAGGGATCTATGGCATTTGGAGTAGGTGCAGAGTCGAGTGGATTTTCATCTGCCAGCCTTGGTTACAGCAGTACAGCCGGAGGGGATTATTCTATAGCGATAGGTTACAGGTCAGATGCCTCAGAGAGGAGAGCATCAGCCCTTGGTGCATTTGCAAATGCTGACGGTCAATACTCTTTAAGTCTAGGGTATTCAAGCGATGCAACACAAAACTATTCCGTGGCTATTGGTTATAATGCACAGTCTACCAATATTTATTCAACTGCAATAGGATATAATCCCAACGCATCAAATGAATACTCAACTGCCATAGGCTACAGGGCAAAAGCCAGCGGCATCGATTCTTACTCATTCGGCTCACAGTCAGAAGCCCTGGGAGAAAAATCCTTTGCAATCGGAACGGTTGGATTGAATCCCGATGGCACCCCAAATACAACGCCCACAAAAGCATTCGGCAACTACTCACTGGCAATGGGAATGGGTACTCAATCGTTGAACATTGGTTCAATAGCCATGGGAGTCAACTCTCTGGCTGATAATGATTATGCAGTGGCAATAGGTAATACAGCATCTGCTTCAGGGGCTTATTCAACATCATTGGGATACCGG
>CAZGUR010000134.1:0-9134 GCA_964529295.1 uncultured Rikenellaceae bacterium
ATAAACATCCTTATCAGTAAATTGTATTTAGTTGTTAATTGATCTTCCTTAGCAGCTTCCTGGCATTCTTGCTGTGCCTGTTGTCCGAATTGGAGATGCTCTCAAGAACAGGTTTTGCTTTTATTTCCTGACCTGTCTGGAGATAACATATACCCAGGTAAAATTTTGCATCTTCCAGGAAAAGGTTGTCATTATTGTTTACAACCATGCTAAAGGAACCAATAGCTTCTTTATACTGTTCTATGTGCATATGCGATGTCCCTTTCATATATTCAACCTGCATATCTTCATCCACAATCATGTTAAACCACCTGATGGCTTCTGAATAATCACCGGCCTGGTATAAGCTGGTAGCTTTTATATATGCCTCATCCATTTCAGCGGACAGTGAACGTGACACCGATAGGGGTGTATATTCCGGTGCATATTTATCTGCATAGTCAATATTACCGCTGTCCTGTACCAGGTATAAGCTAACACTTCCCAGTAGCATCAGTCCGGCAAATATTGCAGCATAACGGGCAAGCTTCCTGGCCTTGCCACGGCTTGATCCTGCTGCCTGTCTGTGCCTTGTTTCTGCATTTATCAGTGTCTGCCTGAAAGCAATAGCCTCCTGGTTAGCCGTATGCTTATTCACCTTCCTGCGCAGCTCAAGCTCTTTCTGCAAACCCGGATTACCCTCAAGCTCAGCTTCGAACCATTTCTTTTCGGCATTCTGCATGCTGCCGTCAAGATATCTTTCGATAAAACGAGCGAACTCAATCTTTTTCATAATCTGTTGTATTTCAAGAATTTATAATGTCGTTTCACATAATTTTAAGTTACATCACAGCGCAGCTGTGTGTTCTTATAATCATCCATCTTCTTTGCCGCTATAATACTTCAATGCACCGTGCACTATTGTATTATTTCCTATGCATCTTCATTCTTTCGAACTCAGTTCAGACTGCTCCTGCCTTATTTGTACCGAATAATGCAGATACATTATTATTCAGCAGGGGCTCACTGTCCGGCAACTTCGCCGGACTATTCATCATTTCACATTAAAGCAATGGAGCTCATTCCTATGTGCGCAAAAAAAGCTGTCTTTTTATGCAGTTAATTTTTTTACCGAAAGCTGTTCCTTCAAACAGTTACTAAATTTCCGGTTCAGTTATTGGGGGAGTCACCTCTCCTTTTCCATCATTGTCACCGCCGCGTACATTTATCATTTCTTCGTCTGAAAGTAAAAAATCACTGAAGTTTTCAAATTGCTCCTGGTTAAAAGTTTTCATTGTTTAATTTTTTAATTGGTTACACTATTGTTTAATTAATCGGGTTTTAACACTGTCTTCTATATATACATGTCGCTTTTACCCCTTTTGTGACAAAAAAAAATCAACTTTTTTTTCACATTAATCGTAGTTGTCAGGCATTCAGTGTTTTAAAACATAAATATTTTTTGGCCTTTTAACCTCAAATAATGATATTTGCTTTCCTTAAAGGCTTCTTTTTTTTAAAATGAGATCAAAAACCCTGGATATATTCATGTTCCTTATTTTAATCCTGTATACCTGCCAGGGAATACAGGCGTCGGTTATTACACCACAGGTACAGGATGACACAATAATAAGGGAGAGGCTTGACAGCTTCAGGTTGTCAATGCAGAATAAAAGTCCTGCTGCAGCTTATTATTACGAACTGGTACAGGAATACCTTAACTCAGGAAAGGTAAAGGACAGCATGTTGATATCGGATATGTATTATTACACGGGCACATACAACTATATCGGGCACTCATACGCTGAAGCAATTAGCCTGCTTGAGAAATCGGTCCGCTACAGGCTTGAAGCCGGCTGCACTGATGATGTTTATTACAAAGCCAGGGCCAACCTCGGACTTTCATATATGTATGAGGGTATTAACGAAAAGGCAAGGGAAAACCTCGAGACAGCCCTTCGCCTGCGTGAAGCAACATACGGCAAGGATTCGCCGGCCCTGCTGAGAACACTGCTTAACCTTTCCGCTGTTTACACAGAGATGAATATGTCCGGCAAAGCTTTGTCCGCATCACTCCGGGGAATACAGATAGCAGAGAAAAGTGCCACCGGGCAGGTGGACAGTGAAACAGTATTAAAGCTGTACTATAATGCAAGTGTGGCCTATAAAGAACAGCTGGATTTCAGCCGGGCCAGGAGAAATTCAGAAATAGCCCTTTCATTTGTAAGTACAGGTACCACAGATAAGAGCATAATACTAAAAATTTATAATTCACTGGCAGTGACCAATGTCCAGCTAGGGAACAGGGAAGAGGCTGATAGTTATTTTCAAAATGCCCTCGAAATGATAGCCAGTGAAGATTTCACCGGGAGAACGGTTGGGGCTGTTTATGAAAATTATGCTTTTTACCTGCTGGAAGACAGTATATATGATAGAGCAGGAAATTATTTACTGATGTCCGTTGAGGATGCCCGGATGCAATATGGCAAAGGGAGCAGGGATCATGTTCTAAATCTGCTGAGCTATTCCTTTTTCCTTCTGGAGCACATTAAGGATTATGAAAAGGCAGAGGGAGTATTGTCTGAAATAGTGCCTTATACAGAAGCTAATTATCAGGACAGCCGGGTGAAAGCGGAGACATACCTGTATCTGTCAAAGCTGATGTATGAAACTGGCAGGATAAGCGAATCCCTGGATTATGTTAATAAAGTGCTGGATGATTCACTGAATATTTCGTCAAGTTACATGGTGAGGATCCTGGTTCAGAAAAGCAGGGCACTGCATAAAATGTATGACAAGGGTGGTGGGATAAAGGAACTGGAAGGATCACTGTCAGCTGTCCAAGAGGCTATCGGGATTATTGAAAGGACAAGGCTCGAGATTCGAGAGGACGAAAGTCGCAACAGGATATCCGGAAGGTTTAAAGATGTCTATGATAAGGGCATGTCGGTACTTTACGAGCTGTATAAGCTGACAGGTGACCGGGCATATCGCGAACGATCATTGATAATATCGGAAAAATCAAAGGCAGCGGGATTGCTGGCAGCTACAAGGAATAACCGTTCAATGAATTTTCGGCTTCCCCAGGAGCTGGCAGAAATGGAAAAACAACTGCTTTCGGATATACGTGACTATAATGAAGTGGTATATACAGAACTGGTTAAACCGGAACCTGACCCGGAAGTGATTGATCATTATAAATTGTTAAGCTTCAAATCCAGTACATGTTATGATTCGCTGGTGCAGGTTTTTAAAGAAGATTATCCTCGTTACTATAACCTGAAGTACAACACCGGAGTAAGCAGCTCTGATGATATAAAAAGAGAAATAGGAAGATCATGCGATTTTATTGAGTATTATATGTCTGACAGCCTCTTATATATAAACCTTGTAAACGATGATACTTCCCTGTTTGAGAAAGTGGCCCTGCCTGATAATTTCAGGGAGAAGATACTCGGACTCAGGAATATACTGCTTAACCCGGCAATAAACGGGGGTGCAAGGGCACAGTATAATGATTATCTTTCACTGTCATATGATTTATATAAAATGTTTATTCTTCCGGTAAAAGATCACCTTATATCAGACAGGCTGGTGATCTCTCCGGATGGCTTGTTGTACTATATACCTTTTGAAACCCTTATTGCTTCGGTTCCTGATTCAGATGAAATAAATTACCGCGGACTGGATTACCTTCTTAATGAATATGAAATAGTCTATGAATATTCAGGGACGCTGATGACCGAGACCCCATCACCGAAGACCGGCATAAGGAATAGTGTTGTCAGTTTTGCCCCTGATTACAGTGAAGGAATGGATGTTGATGATATAATGAAGACAAGGCAGTCAGGTCGCGATATGCTAAACAACATTCCAGGTGCCAGGGAAGAAGCTGTTTTTATTAATAAGCTTATTGGCGGTAAGTTGTATATGGACTCACAGGCTACTGAAAGCAGTTTTAAAAGAAATGCTGTTGATAGTGATATAGTGCATATGGCAATGCATACCCTGCTGAATGATACCGACCCTATGTATTCGAGAATGGTTTTCAGTACTGAGCCTGAAGCGGCCGAGGATGGAATGCTGAATACCTATGAGGTTTATAACCTTGATCTAAACGCAAAAATGGTTTTCCTCAGTTCATGTAATACGGGAAGCGGTTATCTCCAGTCAGGTGAAGGAGTGATGAGCCTTGCCAGGGGATTTTTCTATTCAGGCAGTCCATGCGTAATTATGTCCTTATGGGAGGTGGATGACCGATCGGGAAGTGCAATCGTTAAGGATTTTTACCGTAATATAAGAAAAGGATTATCAAAGAGCCATTCTCTGCGGAAGGCACGGATGGAGTATCTTAAGGAGGCTGATCAGATGAGATCACATCCCTACTTCTGGGGCACGCTGGTGATAATGGGAGATGATTCTCCTATATATTCAAATTTTCATAAATATATTATTGGCCTTGTTTTAATTTTTGCCCTGCTTTTTTTCCTTATTAAAAAGTATCATTACAAATCGGGCTCAGCATAAACCAGGGAATACTTACGCCTTTTACGGGAAAACAGCAAAACATTCAGTATTCAGGATCCGATTTGATAATTTTCAGTAAGGCCTCCTTGCAGAGGTATTTCTTGCGCCGCGCGTATTCCCCGGATTTATAATCCATGGCCCTGGCTATATCTGAATAATCTTTATCCATAATAGACATTTCCAGCACTTTGCGGCATTCAGGCTTTAACTTCAGGAAGGATCGCTGCACTATCTGCTCAAGTGGGGTGTCAAGTAAATCAAAAGGATTAAATTCATCTGTCAGCTCAGGCTCAATATTCTCATCTTTTTTTCTCTTTCTTAATTGTTCATGCCATAGGTTTCTGGATACCCCAATAATATATCGTTTTATATCTGTGCCGGGTTCAATATGGTTGGACTGTGTCTTTTTGAACAGTACCATAAGGGAATCCTGAAATATATCATAGGCATCATCAACAGTACCTGAATTTTTAAGTACGTATGATTTGACGATATCAAAAAATGAGTCATAGAGGTAATTTACAGATTCATCACTCCCCTTCCGTATTCCCTCTATTAATTTTTTATCAGAGTGTTTTTTTAACACATCGAACTGGTATTTGGAGCAAATATAGTATTTCCCGAATAATATATTGAATGAATCCATAGCATTAAGCTACCTCCATCTGTGTTTGAATAGAGTCAAATAATGGATATATTTACAGTCTTTAATTATTAAACCGGTATGTCATTCCCTTTCGAAAGGCAAGCAGATGCTATGGACTGTGGCCCAAGCTGTCTGAAGATGGTTGCCCGTTTCCATGGAAAAGAATTCAGTCTCCCGGAGCTGAGGGAGCGCAGTTATATCACACGTGAGGGTGTGTCTTTCCTGGGTGTATCAGAGGCTGCCGAATCAATAGGTCTCAGAACCCTCGGAGTGCGTATACCATTTGAAAAGCTTGCCGGAGAAACCCCATTACCATGTATAGTGCACTGGAGACAAAAACATTTTGTAGTAGTATACAGGATTAAGAAAGACATAATATATGTAGCTGACCCTGCAAAGGGGAAGGTAAAGTTCAGCAGGAAAGAATTTGAGCATAACTGGGCCACAACAAAGCTTGATGATGAGAAGGTTGGGCTGGTAATGATACTGCAGCCCACACCTGATTTCTATGAGCAGGATGAGGACAGGGAGGTGAAGAGAGGTTTCCGTTTTTTGCTGAGCTATATTAAAATGTATAAAAAATACTTTTTCCAGATCTTCCTGGGATTGCTGATAGGCAGCATTATACAGTTAATATTTCCTTTCCTTACCCAGTCGGTTATTGATATAGGTATTAATACCGGCGACCTGAATTTTATCTATCTTATTCTCTTTGCCCAGCTGGCATTAGTAATAGGAAGAATGTCAGTTGAGTTTGTAAGGGGCTGGCTGTTATTACATATAAGCACAAGGGTAAACCTTGCTATTGTATCCGGATTTTTATATAAAATGATGTCCCTGCCTGTATCATATTTTGACAAGAAGCTAAGTGGTGATATATTGCAGAGGATAGAAGACAACCAGCGTATTGAATCCTTCCTCAGCAATACCTCCCTCAATGTACTGTTTTCATTTGTCAACCTGCTTGTGTTCGGCATAGTGCTTGCAATCTATAATTTATCTATACTGCTGATTTTTATTGCCGGAACAACACTTTATATTGCATGGGTTTCTGTGTTTATGCGCTCACGTGCCAGGCTGGATCATAAACGGTTCAAACAGTTATCTGATAATAACGCCAGGCTGATTGATATAATCACCGGCATGCAGGAAATAAAACTTGCACAAAGTGAGACTAGCAAAAGATGGGAATGGGAAAACATACAGGCATCTTTGTTTAAAACCAGGGTTAAAGCAATGAGCCTGTCGCAATACCAGCTTGCCGGCGGCCGCCTGATAAATGAAGCATCAAATGTGGTAATTACAATTATTGCAGCAACAGCTGTGCTGTCAGGGAGTATGACCCTCGGTATGATGCTTGCAGTACAGTTTATAATAGGACAGCTCAATATACCGGTTAACCAGATGGTGGTGTTTTTCAGGACAGCACAGGATGCAAGGATGAGCCTGGACCGCCTGTCGGAGGTGCAGGCAAGCAACTCCGAAGAGTCAGAGGGGGATATGAAGGTGAAAAACCTGCCCCAAAATAAAAGTATCTATGTCAATAATCTCTCTTTCCAGTATGAGGGTCCCCGCTCACCATACGTGTTAAAAGATGTAAGTATTGTTATTCCTGAGAATAAAGTGACAGCACTGGTTGGTACCAGCGGAAGCGGTAAAACGACCCTGCTCAAGATGATACTGGGATTCTATGACCCTGTTGAGGGGGGTCTGCTGGTGGGTGATACAAACCTGAGGAACCTTAGCCTTAAATTGTGGCGTAGCAGGGTGGGAGTGGTTATGCAGGATGGCTATATCTTTCCCGATTCAATTGCCAATAATATTGCTCCCGGACTCGATATTATTGATCGGGACAGGCTTCTGAGGGCGATCTCAATTGCCAATATCAATGATTTTGTTGATGCCCTTCCACTTGGAATAAATACCAGGATAGGCCAGAACGGGCAGGGACTGAGCCAGGGACAGAAACAAAGAATACTTATTGCCAGGGCGGTATATAAGGATCCGGATTATCTGTTTTTCGATGAAGCAACAAATTCGCTCGATGCAGCAAATGAAAAAAGGATAGTTACAAACCTGAATGAGTTTTTTTCAGGAAAAACAGTGATGGTTATTGCACACCGCTTGAGTACGGTGAGGACAGCCGATAATATTGTAGTGCTGGATAAAGGCAAAATAAAGGAAACAGGTAACCACGAAGAGTTAATCAGGAAACAGGGAGCATATTATAATCTTGTACGGGACCAGCTTGAACTGGGTAGTTGATAGATAATTAAATGAAACAGTCATATTATGCGACAAAATGGTATTAATAATTATTTTATGTCATAAATATTTTAAGCTGTGAAAAAGCTGTCTCATGAAATAAGATACTCCAGGCCTGTTGAGGATATAATGAATACTCCTCCGTCTTCGGCAATTCGATGGGGCACGGCTGTTGTGGGCGTCATAATATTCATGCTGTTACTTATTTCATGGCTGATTAAGTATCCATATATAATCCGGGCTGATGCTGTTATAACAACAGAAAAGCCACCGGCGAATATAGTGGCAAGGGTGTCCGGAGATATTGAGCAACTCTTTGTTTCTGACGGACAGAATATTATGCAGGGATCTGTGCTGGGAGTCCTTGAAACAAGCGCCTCATACCGGAGTGTTCAATGGCTTAGCTCTTTGCTCGACACAATCAATTCAGCAGAAATAACACCCTCAGCCGGGGGTATATCCCGGCAACTACCCGATAATCCTGATCTGGGCGAGATACAGGACCGGTATTCCTCTTTCAGGAAAAGCTATTTTGATTATCTCAACCATATTCAAATAGATTATTACGGTAAGAAAACAGAAGCCGTAAGAGAGGAGATAAAGAGTATTGAAGACTATATTGAAAAACTAAAAGGTAAAGAAGACCTGATTTCATCAAGACTGAAACTTGAAAAAAAGAAATACCTCAGGGATTCTCTGCTTAATGACCAGGAACTGCTGCCCGATGCGGAATTTGAAAATTCCAAACAAAAGTATTATTCCTTAAAAATTGAACTGGTGCAGGTAATACTGGATGAAGCTTCCAGGCGTATAGATATGGCATCAAAGAAACAAAGCCTCCAGGATCTTGTTGCCGCCGGTGAGGAGGAAAAACAAAAGTACAGGTCTGTTCTTGATGATGAGCTTATGCGTCTTAAATCAAGGCTGGACTGGTGGATACAGAACCACCTCCTTGTTTCTCCACTTGACGGTTATGTGACATTTACACGCTACTGGGCAGAAAACCAGTCTGTTCAGGAAGGTGAAACCGTGATGACAGTAGTGCCTGAAGGACAGAATGAGATAATTGCCAGGATAAGAATACCCATGACCGGTTCCGGAAAGGTAAAAGAAGGACAGAAGGTGAATATTCAACTCAAGGGATATCCTTACCTGGAATATGGTATGGTAAGGGGTGTTATTCACAGACGTTCACTGGTGCCTCATGAAAACATGTATGTCCTTGATGTCAGGCTGCCCGACGGACTGTCTACTTTCTATGGAAAAAATCTGGAATTAAGCCATAATATGGAGGGCAGGGCTGAGATAATAACAGGGGATATGAGGCTGATAGAGAGAGCGCTGTATCCGTTTAAATATTTACTGAACAAGAACAGTAACTTATAAAGTGTTTACTGAAGGACTGATTTAGAGAACTAAACGATCTAAAAAGCCCTCAGGATTGAAAATAATAGCTATGATTAAGTGGCTGATGATCAGCGCTAAATTATTAAAACTGATATTCTTTGAGTTTTTCTAAATAATTCAATATTTTCGTAACCTTGATAGTTCTCAGATTTAAGTAATTAAAAATCTGGCAATGTGCTCATATAAAAGGATTAATTATGACTGTTATGGATCCGGATGACTCTGTTCGTGATGAACAATTCGATGCAGAAAATGAATCTGCCGAAACTAATAAAGAAAAAACTGAAGCTGAAGAAAAAAAGGAGGATGC
>CAZGUR010000135.1:0-9069 GCA_964529295.1 uncultured Rikenellaceae bacterium
TACCCGGACTCGATGGCAGCGGCAAGATGGGTAAGAGTGAGGGTAACGGCATTTACCTGTCGGATGATTCGGAGACCATACGCAAGAAGGTTATGAGGGCGGTTACTGATGCGGGACCGGATAAGCCCGGACAGGAACCAACGGAGGCTGTCAAAAATCTTTTTACACTGATGGATGTTATGTCAGAGCCTTCCGTTACGGCTAAGTTCAGGGAGCAGTATGCAAACTGCGAAATACGCTATGGCGATCTGAAGAAGCAGCTGGCCGAAGATATTATAGCGTTTACGGCTCCCATAAGGGAGAGGATCAATGAAATTTTGTCAGATGATATTTATCTTGGCAAGGTTGTCAGGGAAGGGGCTGATAAGGCACGTGAGAGTGCAGGGCGCACCCTCAGGGATGTAAGGGAGATTATTGGTTACCGCCCGTTCTGATTATTCTGACCATTCAGCCATTCAGTCATTCAGCCATTCAGATCACTTGCAACAGGGCTACATGCCTCTGCTTGCAAAGACCGCTATTCCTATAACAGCTTATACAATTTATGCCGCTTATGCCAGCCCTGGACTGGCAACTGCCTGCAGATGTCCCTTCCTGAGTGGCATAAAAAATAAAAGCCAGGTAGTTTTTAGTTACCTGGCTGCCCTTTTTTTCGAGGTATATATTGAAGATTGCCTGTGTACAAATAAAAGAGCAAATAGTGTGCCAAACATCTATTTGCTCTTTTTAGTAATTATTAACCCCTATCTTTTTACAGATATTCAAATTTTTAAAAGAAAGAAAGGCGGTCGCAAACCCTAACAACCAGACTGTCGAATGGAAATGAAATGGATTTGGAATCCATTTAGAAATAAACCTAACTCTTGTAAAGAACCATTGACCGCCTTCCCCCTATACTTCCGGAATAACATGGTCAAGATGTCATCCCTGCCGGCCTTTTGGCACGGCTTTATGTTTGATGTAAAAATAGGTGTATTTTAAACATTTAGCAAATTATAACAGTGTTTTAGCTCATTTCAAAGGGTAATATTTATCATACCTTTATGGTGACGCTGATCACCATCCCCCATTGTCTGTTGTATCGGGTTGTGCAAATATGTCACGGCTCCTGCCTCCTCTCCATTTTGTCACCTCACGGGTATGCACATTATACCTGTCGCCGGCCCTGAGCAGGAAAAATTTCCCGTCATTGGGTAAGGATTCCCCATTATCAGTCCACAGCTTGTAGTCATAAACAGCCACAAAGCTCTTGCCCATTACCTCCATCTCATCGCCCTGCACTATTACGGCTGTGTTCTCATCCAGACCTATGCCCAGCAGCTCAGGGTGTGCTTCAATGACCTCCACCAGGTCGTGCTGCCTGTTGCGCACCAGCAGGTGCTGGTCTATTGCCGAGGAGCTAAGGTAGCCGAAGCCCTCTTCATGGTCTCCCATCATTATGGTATTGGTTTTTGTATCGCCCCTGGCCAGGTAGCTGCCCTGTATGGTTGCCCCGGCCGATGATCCGCCTATGACGCCGCCGCGCTCCAGCACCTTCTCCATCTCTTCCTGCACCGGTGTGCCCTGGTATGCATCCACTATACGCCACTGCCTGCCCCCTGTGAACCAGAGTCCCGATGCCCTCTTCAGCGGATCTGAGAATCCGGGTTCGCAGGCTTCCAGCGAGTCGTAGGTATGCAGCACCGTAACATCGCTTGCCCCGCGCGAGGTAAGGAAGCGTGTGTAGCTCTCTTCATTAATCTCCTCGGCCCCCGAGGCTGTGGGCACCACCACTATGGCTGCCCCTGGTCCCCCGGCCAGCTCAATAAAGCGGTCGGTGATGGCGGTGTCGCGCATGGCCCCGCCCACTATCACCAGCGATCCTTTTTCAGGTCCCCTCGTAAGCGAGGTATCGACCGTGCTGCTGCTTTCGCTGTCAGGCCCGGTGCATGATATGATTAACAATAATGATAAGGCTGTTGCCGTAATACTAAGGGTGATCTTTTTCATACTGTAAAAAAATTTTGCTAAATATAGCAATTATATTTTCAGTCTGAGTGCAATAACCAGGTTGCGTCCGGGTGCAGCTATGCCCGATGCATAGGGGCGGTACCTGTGGTCAAGGATATTTTCTATGCCTGCATTGATAATGACTGCGCTGCCTATCTGGTATGAGGCCTTCATATTAAAGGTGAACCATGAGGGTGAGTATGGATTGCCATTAGCATCGCTGGCGTACATATGTGTTTTGCTTATCTCCGAGGGAGCCATATCCTCGTATGACATTTCGCCGTTATAGACGGCATAGAGGTCTATCTTTACCTCCTTGTTCTCATATATTATATGTGTTGACCCGAATGTTGGCGGAACATGCCTGAAGGGCACTCCTTCATTATCCGTCCCCTTTGTTATGTTCAGGTTTGACTTTATCCTCAGGTTTCTTACAGGCGACAGCTGCATGCTTATATGTCCGCCCCAGACGGTGGCGCTGCCGGCATTGACTATGGCCAGCACCCTGCTCATCTCGCCCTGGTATTCAATGGAGTCGGCACCGTTAAAGGTATATTCACGACGCACCATGGCATTGTCGAGCCATGTGACGAAGCCTGTCAGCTCAAGGTGCAGTATATCGAACAGTTCACGTGTCAGCCCCATATCTATATTCCAGGCATATTCCGATCTGAGTCCGGGATTGGGCACGGTTACAAACCCCGGCTCCGAGTCGAACACCTTTGCGGCATCGTCCACATTGGGTGCCCTGTATCCTGTTGAGGCATTGGCATTGAGCTTTGTTTTTTCATTGGCCTGCCACACTGCGCCCAGGGAGCCGGTGAGGGCTCCGTTATTTATGTTTATCTCATCAAAGGGGAAGTTATAGAAGCTGAGATCTTCGAATGTTGAGTGCAGGGTGGTGTAGTTATATCTCAGTCCGCCGTTAATAAACACCTTTTCCGAGGCTGAATACTTAAAGCCGCTGTAGGCTGCGAAAGAATTATAGCGGTTATCGCCATCGGGATAGCGGCTGGCTGCGGGTGTTATATCACCGCTTATTATATTACGGCTGTGTCCTGTTGAGTTAACATCATTGGTCACTGCTTCGAGTCCGTAGAACAGCAGCTTCCTGCCCAGCTCTTTTTCGAAGTCGGCGCTCAGGGAGAAGGCTGTCACCTCCTCATAGCGTTCGCGTATATTGTCATTATTGAATTTCCGGTCGTGACGGCTCTCGGCAAAGTCCTGATGAGCAGCCACCACCTTCATGGCATCGAAGAGTCTTTTTTCCGGCTTCCATTCCACCGTTACATTATTCATTATCCATTTTTGCGGCCCGTAGTACCAGTCGCCATAGCGCAGTTCGCTGTCAGCATACTGTGTCAGCCTGTCATAGCGAGGTATGTCAGATGATATGCCGGTATGGTTTATAAGGTTGATATTCAGGTTCTCTGTTGGCTGAAACCTTATTTTAGCCGATATATTATGCTGTGTATATCCTGATGGTTTCTGCAGGTTGGGGCTACGGTTAGTCAACATCATATCTGTATTGCCTGACCTTGTCTGGTAATATGTACGCTGGTAGCTGTCATTACCCACTCTGCCCATCCTGAGGTCGTCATAGCCGGAGAAGGTATAGCTGGCCAGCATGGCCATCTTCATGCCTCCCACATTGATATCGGCATGCAGTGTCTTTTCATTATTGGCTGTTGACACCCTGGCCAGGGCATCGGCTTTAATATTGACCTTATCGCCTGTTGATAGCAGTGCTTTCTTTGAGTGGAAGTCCATAACGCCGCCGATGGCATCGCTGCCGTACATTACGGCACCCGGACCGAACACTATCTCGGTATTATCTATAATATTGGGATCGACAGATATTACGTTCTGCAGGTTCCCTTCCCTGAAGATGGCATTATTCATGCGCACGCCGTCAACCACCAGCAGCACCCTGTTTGTGGCAAAGCCTCTTATCATTGGACTGCCCCCTCCCAGCTGGCTCTTCTGCACATACACCTCGCCGGATATACCCAGCAGGTCGGCTGCCGTCTGCGGGTTAACAAACTCAACGGTGGCATTCCTGATGGGGCTTATCTTATTGGGGACCTCATTCTTATCCTGCTCCCAGCGGCTGGCTGAAACGACAAACTCATCTATCTCAAAGGTCTTGTACTGCAGCATAACGGTATAGTCCATAGCCTCAAGCTGCTCCAATGTAAGGACAATATTCTCGTATGAGGGGTGCTGGAAATTTATCTTATCAGACCGGCGGAAGGCATCAATCATGAATTCGCCCGAAAGGTCAGTATAGCCAAAGCGGTTCTTGTTCTCATTAAAAACTGCCACATTCTTCACCGGCTTCCTGTCTTCGGCATCGATGACTTTTATTATTTGTGCATGCAACAGGCTTGTTGCACCTATTATAATAATAAGTGACAGGAAAATTTTTCTCATATCCGGACTGTAATAATGTAAACTTGATAAAAACAAAAACCGTACCACTGTTAAAGAAGAGGGATATGTTCTGAAACAGAATGTTTTACAAACCTTTAGATACCGGCAGCGGATCCATAAAGGGTAAGACCTGTTTCAGAACTATATGCCTGCCTGATCTGTCAGGGGCTATGAAAGCGGGTTTGTTTTTTCAGAATGCTTATTATCTTTTTCATTCCTCAGCTACTGCCGATGCTATATGGTAAGTCATGAATTATTTATTATTTTTGGTGCGTTGAAAAGAAAGTAAAAAAAAAGCAGCGCAGGTGTCGAGACGATGGACTATAATAATAATAGCTTTATTATTTGCCGGGATGGCTGCTCTTGCCTGGTTCCTGCAGCAAAGGCAGAGGGCATGGGTGGCCAGTCCATACAACAGCATACCCCTTGATGCAGGCATTATCATTGAGGCTGTGGATATGCCCGGACTCTTTGCTTCGCTGTCGCGCGATAACGAGCTGATAGATGGCATGTCGGATATACCCGAGCTGCGCGGCTTCACCTCTGCTATAGACCTGGTCGACTCCCTGGCTCACAACCGCGGACTGAGACAGCTGGCAGGTAATAATCCCGTTCTTATATCCATTCACCTGCTGGGACGCGACAGGCTCACTTCTTTCTTTTCCTTTGCCGCTTCACCGGAGATACGTGACAAGCATATACGGTCCATGCTGGAGGAGATACCGGGATACGGGTATGCGGTAAAAGAATATGAGGGCAGTAATGTTTATGAGTTAAGGACTGACGCATTTGGTTCAGCTGGCGCCTCTGATGCTGCTGGTGCATCTGATGCCGTTGGCGCTGCTGGCTCCGCTGGTTCATTCGATGCCGCTGATAAGGGTCCGGTTTTATACATATCCCTTATCCGGGGCATTATTATGGTCAGTCCCTCCCACATACTGGTTGAGGCCGGCATAAGGCAGATGTCCCAGGAAGTTGGTATCCGCGATCTGCAGGGCTTTGAGCAGGTGGCGGCTGCCGCCGGCAGGAATGAGAACAAGCTCTTCCTTGTCTTTGAAAACATACCAAGGATAGTGTCGCTGCTGACCGGCAGCAGTGAAGGAATGGCATCGTCGGTGTCCGGACTGGCATCATGTCTTGAGGCTGACCTGTACCTGAAGAAGGAAGGCTTTGTGCTTAGTGGTTACATAGAGGCGGATGACCCGGAGCAGTCATTATACAGGTACAGGGAGCAGGAGCCGGGCTCATTTGATATATACAGGTATATACCGTCAGGTGCGGCCATGTTTGAGATAATGACGGGGGGAACCGGTGTGGGTGCTGTGAGTGCCGGTGGGGAGACAAGATATATAAGCGATATACTCAGGAGTCAGTTGAGGGGTGAGATGGCAAGGGTGTACCTCCATATACAGGGACAGGAGGCAGGGGATAATAAGCTGATGCTTTTTGACCTCAGGGGCAGCAACGCCACGGAGAAGGCTTTTGCGGAGGAGCTTACCGCTTATTACAGTCGCCAGGGACAGGGGTCCGGGAAGCATATTATAAGCTATAAGCCTGATGCTGAGACTGAATACATCATATACCGACTGCCGGAGGAAGATATGGGAGCCATACTGGGAGGCAGCTTTGGCGATTTTCTGGAGAGCCGCTATGCAACCTTTTATGATGGTCTGTTCGTCTTAAGCAGTACGGAAGGTGCCCTTTCAAAATTTATCTATGATAATATCCTTAACAGGACCCTGGCCAACGACCTGTTATACCGCGAGTTTGAGAGCACCATGCCGAGCAGTGCAGGTTATTATTTTTACTGTGTACCATCAAAGATAATACCCCTGCTTGAAGGATTGTTAAAGGACGGGATAGTGAAAGGACTGGAAAAAAATAATGAATCGCTGCGCAAGCTGCAGGCTGTGGG
Source organism: uncultured Rikenellaceae bacterium (assembly GCA_964529295.1). GTDB lineage: Bacteria > Bacteroidota > Bacteroidia > Bacteroidales > VadinHA17 > UBA9300. The sequence continues at coordinate 6,338 of CAZGUR010000135.1, forward strand.
ATACCAGTTTGTCTCCAGCAATGATATGCTGTACAACACCCTGTCTGTGATGTACAGGCCGGAGGTGAGGGAAGAGGCCAGGGCCGTATGGGAGAGCCTGCTGGATACGGTGGCTTATTCAAAACCCCTGTTCTTCACCAACCATTATACGGGGGGCAGTGAGATTTTCATACAGGACCTTAATGAAAACCTTTACCTTATCAACTCGGCCGGACGTATATTGTGGAAGAGGCCGGCTGATGAGGCTATAAAGGGCAATGCATGGGTGGTTGATTATTATAGGAACGGTAAGCTGCAGATACTTTTTGCCACGGAGAATTACCTGCACCTGCTTGACCGTAACGGTAATTATGTTGAGAGGTATCCTGTTCAGCTCCGCTCACCCGCCACCAACGGACTGGCTGTTTTTGACTATGAGAACAATAAGGATTATCGCCTGTTTATCTGTGGCAGCGACCATAAGGTGTATGCCTATGACAAGACGGGCAGCACGGTGAAGGGCTGGAACCAGTTCAGGACCACGGGTACTGTACAGAATGAGCTTGAGTTCTTCAGGGTATCGGGTAAGGACTACCTGGTTGTTAATGACGATAATAATATGTATATACTTAACAGGCGGGGCGATGTGAGGGTTGATATGAAGGAGCAGGTGTCAAGGTCGCTTAATTCGAGCCTCAGGCTCACCACTGGTACCAGTCCCGAGATGGTGCTGGCCTCCGCTGACGGCTCGGTAAAGATTGTTAGCTTCAGCGGTGAGGTAAGCACATACAGCCTTAATGATTTTTCTGCTAACCCCGTTTTTGAATATTTTGACCTTGATGCTGACGGTCTGGGTGAATATATCTTTTTTGACGGCGGTAAGATATATGCATATGATAATGACAGGAGTCGCATGTTCAGCATAAGCACCGGCGGAAGTAATATCCTGGGTCCTTACGGGCTGGAATTTTCTTCTGTTGATAAAAAGATAGGCTTTGTTGACCCTTCTTCAGCCACTGTACATATAGTGGATGAGAGGGGCAGGGATCTGAAAGGCTTTCCGCTCAGTGGTACCACACCTTTCTCGGTAGGAAGGCTGGGGAGTGAAGGGAGTTATAACCTGGTAACAGGCGGCAGTGACAGTTTTTTATATAATTATGAGCTTACAAGATAAAGAAAGGACAAAAAGATGAGACGCAAAACAGTAACTATTGTATTGCTTTCTTTCCTGTTGCTGTCCTCATGTGTCAAAGAGACATATGATATGGACAGGCTGTCGGGAGAGACAGCTCTTAATCCCGGACTGGTGATCAGTGCGGTGAAAGGAGAGGTAACACTCAGCGATATCGTTGAGCCCAACGATACACTTGTTTTTGATAATGAGCTGCTGAAGCTGGTGTTCAGGGAAGATTCGCTTATTAATTTCGGGCTGGATGATTTTTATACCTCCTTCCCGGGTGCAAGCTTTGAGAATACAGTGCCGGTAATATCACATGCCATACCCATGATATATGATACCCTGGATATAGACCCGGGTGAGGATATAAAGCTGAAGAATATGAAAGTGAACGGGGGACAGGTATCCTACACCTTTACCTCATGGTGCTCCTTTGATACGCAGATAAACCTGAGCGCTCCCGGTGTTGTCACAGGTGGCGCGCCGCTGGAGGTAACGATAGACATAGCTGCTGACGATGTGACCAGCGGGGTTATTGACCTTGACGATGCCCTTATTTCTTTCGATGCTGACCAGGACCAGCCATATAACAGCCTTCCGCTACAGTATGAGATAGTGGTGTCGGGAGAGCCTGCAGGCTATAACCCGTCAGACAGTGTCAGGATCTTTGTTGAGTTTGAAGAGCCGGATTTTGATTATTTAACAGGCTATTTCGGTGATTACACCGAGGAGATGGAGCGCGACACCCTTGACCTGGGTATGGAGGATCTCTTCTCCAGGCTGAGCGGCTCAATACATATCTCCGATCCGTCCATCACTGTTAACTACCTCAATTCTTTTGGTATGCCCATGAGGATCAATGCCGAGGTGAATGGTATGAATGATGACGGTGAGGTGTCGCTTGAGAGGGATCCGGTAGACATTGATCATCCTACGGGTCCCGACAGCAGGGAGGTAAGCTCATCCTTTATTATTGACAGGGATAATTCAAGCCTGCCGGAGCTTATATCCATGCTGCCTTACGAGATTGAGTTTTACGGTTCCGCCGCTGTTAATCCGGATGGCGAGACCTTTGACAATATAATTTTCCACAACAGCCGCTTTATTGCCGGCGTGGAGGTGGAGGTGCCCATGGAGTTCAGGATAGCCAGCCTGCAGCTTTCGGATACGGTGGATAACTTCATGGCGACTGAGCCAGGGGATGATGATCCGCTGCAGGACCTGGAGGAGCTGGAGTTCAGTCTTTACATGGAGAATGGCTTTCCGCTTGGTGTATCGGTGATGCTGGAGTTGTACGACTCTACCTCGATGGCAGTGCTGGAGATCATTGATACGGGTGAACTGTTCACTGCTGCCCCTGTGGATGCTGAGGGCAGGGTTACCGGACCGGCCACGGGTACGGCAGATATAGAGTTTACACGCAGCTTTCTTGATGCCGCGCAGGAGGCCGACGAACTAATTTTCACCTTCACCCTTAACACCACCGATAACGGCACTAAAGATGTGAGGATCTATTCCGATTACGGTATTCTGTTCAAGGCAGCGGTGAGGCTTAAGGCCGGACTGAAGTTTAACT
>CAZGUR010000136.1:0-8975 GCA_964529295.1 uncultured Rikenellaceae bacterium
AGGGCCGTGGCCGGACAGGTTTTTGCAAACACTCGTTTTGATTATGATATTATGAAAGGCCGTGGCCCGCTCGATGTGCTCGACCATTCCTCCGATACATTTGCCCATGGAGGGAAAACAGGTATTGATGCAAGTGTTAAGTTGCCGGGAGAAGTTGAAAAACAGGAACATACCATGCTTGAACCGGGTGAACCGCTTACCGTCTTTAAAAAAATGAGCCATAAGCTGAAATTCATTACGCCCCTGCCTGACGTGCCACTGGTAATAGTCGGACTTTCAAAGGAATCAGCAAGATTCAGCGACATTATAAAACTCAAGTATTACGGCGGCGGACTTGTTGCAATCGTAGTGGACAGTACAGTTGATTTAAAAGATAATGATCTTCTGGCCTGGCAGGTACTGTCAAACACCGATCCGCAGAGGGATATCATTATGCTTGACGGCAATGTCTTTATTGACTCAACATCAAAGAGCCATCCATCGGATAATTTTCAACGGGACTGGCCCAATGTGGTGATATCGGATGATGCAGTCATAAGTGCAGTGGATAATATAGTGCACAGGATCAGTCGCGGCACCTCATACAGATCACCCTCACTTAAAGTGAAAGGTCTGGATATGGGGGGCGGGGCCTCTGTGGATAGTGCCCGGAAATGAATTTACCGGCAGATTTTTGTATTTTTGATAAATAAACTACTGCGGCACGAGTATATTTAGTATATTATTGTTCTGTAAATCATAATACATGGTTCTGGTTGAACTGGCTATAAAAAACAATCTCTTGTTCCGGGATATTAGTCTGCTGGGTACCAGCATATACCATTATATTATCTATTTTGTGTTGGTGGTGTTTATTGTCTACCTGGTAGTTCGTTACCAGACAAGCACACTTGTCAAGACCAGGCGGTTGCTGCGTGAAAAGGAAAAGGCATATGAAAAGATTACCAGGCAGCGTGAGGAGCTGGAGCTTAAGAACAGGAATATCACCGACAGCCTTGTATATGCAAGCTACATGCAGCAGGCATTATTGCCTTCTGAAGATTTTTTTAAGAGTATTATACCGGATTCCTTTATTTTCTTTAAACCAAAGGATATTGTCAGTGGCGACTTTTACTGGATAACAAAAAAAGATGATAGAATTTTTGTTGTGGCTGCCGATTGTACCGGTCACGGAGTGCCTGGAGCCTTAATGTCGATGATAGGGGTGGAACTGCTGAATAAGCTTATACTCGACCAGGATATCATGCAGCCCTCTGAGATACTGGGAATACTGGGTAAAGGAATAGCAAGAACATTTGGCAGCGAGAATTATGATAAAAGCACATTGCTTAAGGATGGTATGGATATCGGCTTATGTGCTATTGATGAGAAGAAAGCGGAGATACAATACTCAGGTGCTTTTTTCCCGATGTATATTATCCGTGATAATAAGCTTACCGAGATAAAAGGCGACAGGATGAGCGTGGGTGTACCCGGGGAGCTGTCATTCACCAATAAGACAATGAAGATGGAGCCCGGTGATATTATCTACATGTTTTCGGACGGCTATGCCGACCAGTTTGGAGGGCCCAATAATAAGAAGTTTATGTACAGGCGCTTCAGGCACCTTCTTCTGACTATCCATAGATTTCCAATGGATGAGCAGAAGATCATTATCCAGGATTCAATAGAAACATGGAGGAGAGAGAGCGAACAGGTCGATGATATGATAGTTATCGGAATCAGGCCATCTTTTAATCCTGCTCCGGGGCTGTAAGGTATTTATTTATCATTGCAAGCAGTTTGCCCGGCTGAAATGGCTTGCTCAGATAATCGTCTATGCCTGCGGCCAGGCATTTCTCCTTATCCCCTATCATAGCATTGGCGGTAATGGCAATTATCGGTGTATGCCTGTTGGTGCTTGCCTCTATCTCCCTTATCTTACTGCTCGCCGTTATGCCGTCCATCACAGGCAGTTGTATATCCATCAGTATAATGTCATAATTTGATTTGCCAAACATATCAAGTGCTGACTTGCCGTTTGTGGCGGTGTCAATATTCTTAACCTTTGAACCAAGTGATATGGTGACTATCTTCTGGTTGGCAATATTATCCTCAACAAGGAGAATGGATGCATCACTTAATTTTTTCTTTTTTCCTGACACAATATTAAGCTGCCTGATCCTTTCACCCACCGCAGAAACTTTCCTGTCATCACTCACCCTGATCATTGGAACTGAAAAGCTGAATATTGACTTGTTATCTTTTACTTCATATGAATATTGTCCGTCCATAATGTTTATTATCCTGGCAGCCAGACTCTTATTAACAACACTATTATCAAGGTAAATGTTTCTTTCCTTATCTGCAGTCTGTGTTTCAATAGTGAAGCCTATTATATCTGACATATCCTGGCTTGATATCCTGCTGAGGCTTATATCTACCTCAAGCTTCTCAGATTCAGGTATTGATGACCAGATACTGAAAATGTCAATGAGGATCTGTTTAATTGCCACAGGGTCACCCAGGTATTCACGGCTGATATTATCATCCCATGATATATTCAGTTTAATATTGATGGCTGATTCAAGGTCCAGCAATTCCATTGTGTTATCAATGGTTTTTCTCAGTTCAAACCTGATATTTGAGCGTGGCTTAATGGATATTTCCCCGGCCGACCTCATTGTCAGCTCGTTAAGGGCTGATATCATATTATTCGTGGAGGAAACAAGGGTGTCCAGCAATTCTTGCTGCTCCATATGTACACTGAGCTCACTTAAAAGATCATTGATAAGAGGCAGGTTATTTAGCGGTGTCCTTATCCTGTGTGAGAAATCTGAGATATAATTATCCTTTGTTTCCATCTGGTCCTGCAGCTCCTTTACCTCAGCCCCCGACTTTTTTATTGAATTCCTGAGCAGTATAAATGCAAATACTGTGGTCAGCAGGGCTGCAGTAATTAATATAAGTCCGGTTAACCAGAACTTAAGGACTATTGCTGCAATTGAGAAAAGTAAAAAAAGAAAGATTAAAACAAGCCAGTATGAGGAGTTTTTATTGACCCTTTTCTTTATAAGGGAAAATAAATTCATGCTTTCGGGATTGTTTTCCTTGACAGTTTTCATTCCCATCGTGAGGTGCGGAATTATTTTGATACATGTAAAGATATGAAAATTCTTTTTTACCTTTCTTTGAAAAGCTTAATTTTGTTTGTGCGGTACGAAATTTGAGGGATTATGGAGGGAAAAATTTATATATCATGAGGAGAGGAATATTTCTGTTTATTATTGCGGTTTTATCCGGTGGCATGACTGCCAGGGCTCAGGAGAAGGAAATGGTTGAGTTTACACCTGATTTCAGGTTTAATGATGGTATATTTTTTTCCTTCGAACAGGTCCGGGCCAATGACCCGGTGTCTAAGGCTAAAATTTTAACCTCTGCTGATTATAATGACCGCGACTTCTTTAAAAAGGTTTTTGAGAATGATAAGATATATTATTATAATGCCATGGGTATACGACAGGAGGTCAGCAAGGAAGACATCTGGGGTTATTCACGAAACGGCATTTTATATATACAGGTGCAGGGTGGATTTAACAGGATAACCTATGTAGGCAATATCTGCCATTTTGTTGCCGATATAACATCATATGACAGGCGGTATTACGGTTCGCCGTATAATTATTATGATCCTTACTATTCGCCTTATTCATATAGTTCCTACTATAGCCCGTATTATATGCCTTACAGGCCTACAACTGTTTCCAGGAATGAGCTGGTACAGTATATGATTGATTTTGAAACAGGAAATCTTATAGAGTATGAGCTTAAGAACGTGGAGGTAATACTGTCCAAAGACCCGGAGTTATATGATGAGTTTATAAAGCTCAGAAGGAAAAAAAAGAAACAGATGATGTTTCTTTACCTGAGAAAGTATAATGAAAAACATCCTTTATATTTACCTAAATAATTTTATGATGAACAGATTAATGATCTTCCTCGCGCTTTTGTTTGCCGGTAATGTCCTTTTTGCACAGGCTCCCTTTCCTGAACCTGAAGAGGTTGAAGGGTTTTATAATACCACAACATATGTTGTCCTGGAGGATAATATGTTCTCCACCTATAATGCCCTGATAAAGAAAGCTGTTGAGGATTACTGGAAACTGACGGATTATGAATTTATCAATACTGCGGAATTCAATGAGAAAAGATCGGACCCGGGCGCTTCATTTATTGTCCTGACCGGCACAAGGTTTGACAAGGATAATTCGGGCTCGGTTTTTAATTTTATCAATCTCCTGCTGGGCAAGGATGTGCGGCGTATTGAAGAGATGCCTGAATTTTGCGCTATTCCCCTTTCAATACAGGGTGCAGAGGATGCCGGGTATTCTCATAAGCTGGGAATGGTAATAAGATTCATGCAGGCTCATGTTGATCATATAAGGGAGGACCCTTCGCTGAAAGGTAAACAATACCTGAAGTATTATAATAAATTTATCCCCGGGATAAGCACCAAAACAATACTTGTGGCGGGTTCGGACCTTGAACCCGACCTGAGGTCACAGGAGGCAATAGAACAGTATTATCCCTATGATATGAAGATAGTAAGTGATGAGGAGGTGGATGAGGCTATCCTCAGTGAGGCTGAGAACACGCTTGTCCTGCATAAGGTGGGACCTGAAAGTACAGGTAAAGGAGGGTTATGCTTTAAGATGCTGCTGGGTACTGATGATGCCAGGATGTATTTCTATGGCGAGCATAAGATATCAAACAGAAGACCAAATGGTCTGCTTGTAAATGACCTGAAGCGTATGGCCCGGTTCTGATGATGCAACAGGAGATGTTTTTTGACGTCTTTTAAAAAACTGAAGACATGAATGAAGATATGAATCAAGAGGTAAAAGAAATACGGGTTTTAACTGAAAAGGAAAGAAACTGGGCTATGTTCTGTCACCTGAGCACTTTTGCAGGTACGATAATACCCTTTGGCGGCATTATAGGTCCGCTTATCTGCTGGTCCACAAAAAGGCATGAGTCGGTATTCGTGGACCAGAACGGAAAGCAGGCCCTTAATTTCCAGCTGTCAATGCTGCTATATACTATTATATGTATACCTCTTATGTTTATTGTCATTGGTATTGTATTGCTGGTCGGGCTGTTGCTGCTTGAACTGGTATGCGTAATAATTGCGAGCATTAAGGGAGCCCAGGGTGAGCTCTATAAATACCCGCTCTCAATACCTTTTATACAATAAGATAGATTATAAGATAAATATGCCGGTACGCAGTGTTCTTATGAACATGGCGACCGGCTTTTTTTTAGTCAGAAATTTCATATAAGAAGGTGGTTAAAAAGTTCTGTTTCCTGTCAGAAATCTCACAGGCAATGGTGGTTAAATAGTTCCGTGGCGGGTGAAGCAGTCTTATATTCCTTTTTTAGCGTGTTTTTTCTTAATTTTACGCCTTAATCAAATTTGTGGTATTAATGGCAAAAGGCCCGGGTATTCCTAAAGGAACAAGAGATTTTGGTCCATCCGTGATGGTCAGAAGGAATTATATTTTCAACACCATACGTACAGTATTCCGCCTCTATGGTTACCAGCCCGTAGAGACACCTGCAATGGAAAACCTGTCCACCCTCACCGGTAAATATGGTGATGAAGGAGATAGGCTGCTGTTCAGGGTGCTTAATTCGGGCGACTTCAGGGCAAAGCTGAGTGATCAGGAACTTATTGACTTATCACCGGCGGAGCTGTCATCAATGATAGCGGAAAAAGGTTTGCGCTACGATCTCACTGTGCCCTTTGCCCGTTATGTGGTGCAGCATCGCAATGAAATAAATTTCCCTTTTAAAAGATACCAGATACAGCCCGTCTGGAGGGCTGACAGACCGCAAAAAGGGAGGTACCGTGAGTTTTACCAGTGTGATGTTGATGTTATCGGCGATGATTCGCTGTTTAATGAATATGAGCTGATAAAAATTATTGATGATGTCTTTTCACGCCTCTCAGTCAAAAACAGGATAAAGCTTAATAACAGGAAAATACTGGCAGGCATTGCAGAGAGTGTGGGACAGCAAGAAAAGATAACAGATATTACCGTTGCCATAGATAAGATGGATAAGACAGGCATTGATAATGTAAACAGTGAACTGGCAGAGAAAGGCCTGTCTTCTGAATCAATCAACAGGCTGCAGCCTATTCTTTTTCTGGAAGGACCGGCAGAAGTAAAGCTAGATGAGCTGGAGAAAATACTTGCGGGCTCAGTTGCAGGGATGAAAGGTTTGCAGGAGATGAGGATATTAATGGCTTACCTCCGGGATGATACACTTTCATCGGAACTGGATTTTGACCTAACCCTGGCCCGGGGACTCGATTATTATACCGGGACAATAATAGAGGTTAAGTCGCTGGATACAGAGATAGGAAGCATATGCGGCGGGGGAAGGTATGATGATCTTACCGGTATTTTCGGAATGGAAGGTGTATCAGGTGTGGGGGTCTCTTTCGGGGCAGACAGGATATATGATGTGATGAGCAGGCTGGACCTTTTTCCCCTGCACACGGAACAGGATACAAAAGTGCTGTTTATTAATTTCGGGGAGAAAGAGGAGAAATATTGCATACCGCTGCTGGACAGCCTCAGGAAAGCAGGCATAGCCTCTGAATTATTCCCTTCCCCGGTGAAGCTTAAGAAGCAGATGGCATATGCCAATAACAGGAATATACCACAGGTTGTCATAGCAGGTGAGGAGGAGATTGAAAGCGGAAAGGTGGCGGTCAGGGATATGATCACGGGCGAGCAGCAGCTGATAGAAAAAGATATGCTTATTGGTTTTCTTAACGACTTAAGTAAGGGAGAATAATGAACAGGATATTTGATATTACATCCCGCCCATTTGACGAAACCGGTATTGAAGAGATACTGGATAATAATTACGGCCTTGCCTTATCAGATCATTCTGCAGGGATTACTAATGCCTGCAGGCAATACCTGGATAAAAGAATAAAGCATAGCAAGACCCCGCTTTATGGAGTGACAACCGGCTTCGGGGCTTTGCATGACCGTATTATAAGTCCCGATCAGCTTAACCAGCTGCAGAAAAACCTGGTGATGTCTCATGCCTGTGGCACCGGTAAGGAGGTGAGGGATGAGATAGTGAGATTAATGCTCCTCTTTAAGATACATGCACTGGCACTGGGTAAATCGGGTGTGCAGACCGGCACTGTTGAGAGACTGATAGATATGTATAATGCCGGTGTATGGCCTGTTGTTTTTGAGCAGGGCTCACTGGGCGCCTCTGGCGACCTGGCACCGCTGGCACACCTTGTTCTGCCATTGATCGGCCTGGGTGAGGTGAGGTATAAAAACAGGATATACAGCTCTGAGGAGATAAATAAAAAGATGGGATGGCCTGTTGTTGAGCTGCAGTCCAAAGAAGGACTGGCACTGCTTAATGGCACACAGTTTATGAGTGCCCATGGTTTTTACGTAATAAGGAAAGCCCGTCGCCTGCTGCAGATAGCCAATGCAGTGTCTGCCATTTCACTCGAAGCCTTTGATGGCAGGTATGAGCCCTTTCTTAAAAATCTGCATGATATACGTCCGCATAAAGGTCAGCAATACGTGGCATCATTTATAAGGAAGGCGGTGGAGGGGAGTGAGATTATTATAAGGCCCAAGAAGCATGTACAGGATCCTTACTCCTTCCGCTGCATACCACAGGTGCACGGCGCAAGCTCTGATGCCATTGAACATGCATCCCAGACTATAATGACCGAGATTAACTCCGTTACTGATAACCCAACGGTATTTCCTGACGAAGATCTTGTTATCTCGGGGGGTAATTTCCACGGACAGCCCCTGGCCCTTGTCTTTGATTACCTGGCTATAGCCCTGGCCGAGCTGGGTAATATATCAGAGAGACGTGTCTACAGGCTTATATCCGGTCAGCGTAACCTGCCCGAGTTCCTGGTGGCTAACCCCGGACTCAACAGCGGCTTTATGATGCCACAGTATACAGCTGCATCTATTGTCAGCCAGAATAAGCAGCTGGCCACCCCTGCCTCGGTGGATTCCATACCCTCCTCCAATGAGCAGGAGGACCATGTGAGCATGGGCGCCAATGCTGCCACCAAGCTGCTTACTGTGACGGAGAACCTGGAGAAAGTGCTGGCTATTGAGTTGCTCAGTGCCAGTCAGGCCCTGGAATTCAGGCGGCCACTGAGATCATCGGATTATATAGAAAGTATTATCTCAGCATTCAGGGAAGATATTTCATTTATTGAAAATGACCGTGTACTGTATACAGAGATAAGCAAGGCAATAAGCTTTATACGCAGTTTTGATTTTTCAGTTTAAGATATGCTATAAGTTTATACACAGATTCGGTTTCTCAGAATATAGACTTTCAATAAACTGTTCTTTCCCCCGGATCACCGTTCACCTTTTTCATCATTTATTCCTGGCGGCTGCGCAAACGCTCCAGCATATAATCCTTAAAGCTTTCTTCGGCATAGTATATCATGATAAGCTTCCGGGGTGACAGTAGCTGTTTGTACTTTATATGATATTCTGCTTTCAGTGCAGCTTCCTCCATCTCAAGGCTTATAAGCCTGTCAGCCAGTCCCACGGGCTCCACGCCTGTTTTATCCCTTCGATACTGACCTGCACGCTCCATAATATCATTTCTCTCTTCCCTTATCTTATCCCTTTTATCAGCGAATTCATTATATACAGGCCAGAATTGCTCTGCTTCCCCTGTACTCAGATTCACTGTCCTGGTAAAGTATGCAATTCTTTCAGCATCAATAAATTCTGTGTGCCCCTTTTCAAAAACCTCCTGCTGTCCATCCCTGCCTGCGGCCTTTCTTATATCACCTTCCTCCGGCAGAAGCAGTCTAAGCCCGGTATATGATATGATTACAAGGGCAATCATGGCTGCTGCCAGCATAAGCACCGGCCCGGATATCTTCCTGATATGAGTTTTCAGTGTAT
>CAZGUR010000137.1:0-8947 GCA_964529295.1 uncultured Rikenellaceae bacterium
ACGGAAGTAACTATACATATATATGGGAAGACAGCACCAGGTCATTGTCGTGGTCGGTGATTACCGGGGCCGGGGACAAGGACTATCAGCCCCCCGCCCTTACTGATACAACATGGTACAGACGCATAATAGTGTCATCGGCATGTGACGATACAAGTAATGTTGTGGTGGTAAACGTGAACCCTGCAATAATGGATAATACGATAAGTACATTATCAGGTGCAGCAGACACCATAATATGTTACGGACAGACACCCCTGCAGTTAAAAGGGGAAATACCCTCGGGTGGGGATGGTTCTTATAATTATGAATGGCAGCACAGCAGCGATGGTCTCAGCTGGAGTACTGCCCCTGGCACCTCTGACCAGCCCGACTATAATCCTCCTTCATTGACAGACACTACCTGGTATCGCCGGCTGGTGTTCTCAGGTGCATGTGAAACAGTGAGTAACGAGATTAAGATAACAGTTCTGCCGCTTATTACAGGCAATTCCATAAGCCCGGACCAGATGATATGCTATAATACTCAACCTGCACTTCTTGAAGGATCTGAACCGGCGGGAGGTGACGGCTCCTATACCTACCTCTGGGAGCAGAGTGATGATAATATCACCTGGACCGCTGCGGCAGAGACCAATAGCGAAAAAGATTACCAGCCCGGTGTTCTGACAGATAAGACCTGGTACCGGCGCATTGTGTTTTCAGGATTGGCCGATTGCTGCAGGGATACAAGCAATGTAAGGGATATAGGTATCTATCCGCTCCCGACAGGAACCATCACAGCTGCACAGGATACCAGCTGTGCCGGATCCCCCATAACAGTGTCCATGACCCTGACAGGTGCTGCTCCCTGGACCATCACTCTTAATGACGGCAGCACTGATATTCCTTCTTTTACAGCCGGGACTGCAAATTATGACTATACACATGCACCTGATTCTACCAGTGACTACACTTTTGTGTCAATAGTTGATAACAACTCCTGCCTTGCCACCTCAATGAGCGGCTCAAGAAAAGTTATTGTTTATGAGGTGCCCCTTGCAGATGCAGGTATGGATGATGAAGTATGCGGACCTGATTATAATCTGCAGGCCAGTCCAAGCGCAGGCAAGGGATTATGGAGCAATTTTGAAGGAGCCATTGATAATATAGTGGATGCTACCAGTCCCGCCACAGAAGTTACGGTTGGAAGCTACAGTGCGCACACCTTCTGGTGGAAGGAAACAAACTGGCAGTGTGTAGATTCGGCATCCGTCAGCATAACTTTCTGGGAGGAGCCTGAACCTGCAGATGCAGGAAGGGATACCACACTTAAACCTTACCAGACCGAGTTTACACTTGATGCTGCTGAGCCAACAGCCGGCACAGGTACCTGGACTCTTATACAGCCTGGTAGTGGCCCGGTTTTTTACGATGAGAATTATGCCAAATCAACAGTCTCTGACCTTGTGCATGGTGATAATATTTTTGAGTGGACCATAGTTAACGGCAGCTGTCCTGCCACAGCAGACCAGGTAAAACTGTATGTGCCAATGGTGTTTATACCCGGCGGCTTTTCTCCTGACGGGGATGGTATTAATGAGGAGTTTGTGATCGCCGGGATTGATAATACTGAAAACACGCTGGTTATTACCAATATGGCTGGTGCTGTGGTTTACAGGACAGCTAATTACAGGAATGACTGGAGAGGGACAGGAGTGGATGGCGGAGAACTGCCGGAAGGAACATATTATTATTTTCTTACCATAAGGTCGCCTGTTAACGAGAGCTATAGCGGCTACGTGGTTATAAAGAGATAGATGAGGAGATTATTATATATAACTGTGTTATTATTAATTGCAGTGCCTGCAATAAGGGCGCAGAACTACCCTGTTTACAGCCAGTACCTGCTGGACGGGCTGGTTATAAACCCGGCATATACCGGTACACGGGAGGTGCTTACCGCCTCGCTGTCCCTCAGACGTAAATCAATGAATATCGAAGGCTACCCGGCAATGGGCACATTCTCCCTCCATTCACCTTTGAAGAATGACCGTATAGCCCTGGGTATTATGTCTCATTACCAGACCTATGGTGTGACAACCAAAGCCAGCATCTTCGGTCAGTATGCCTTTCATATTAAAACCGGTAAGGGAAGGTGGTCGCTGGGAATTAAGGCGGGAGCCGATATGGTGAATAATAATTATTCCGGAGTCTCAACAGTAGAGCCCGATCCGGCATTTACCGAAGCAGTGTCTTCCTATACCTTGCCCAATGTAGGTGTGGGTGTTTATTACAGCTCAGATGTTTTTTTCGCAGGGGCTGCAGTGCCCGAGATGTTCAGTTACCGTGAAAACAGCACAGCAAGTGGCTATGAATTTTACCATGATTATGAGAATTATTATTTTATGGCTACGGCCGGGGGACTGATAAGTTTTACGGATGGTTTCAGGTTCAAGCCATCGGCATTGCTTAGGTATTCACTCAGTAACCCCCTGTTAATAGATCTGAACGGTAACTTTATAATATCGGACCTCTTCTGGCTGGGAGCATCATGGAGGCTTGGCGAAGAGGTGCTGGTAGGTATCATAGAGCTGCAGCTGAACCAGCAGCTGAAGCTGGGATATGCATATGAATATAATCTTGGTGAGATAAGTACTTTTGTTGGTGGCACGCACGAGGTGGCCCTTAGGTTTGAATTCGGTAAGACAGTAAGCGCTTCAAATCCACGCTATTTTTAAGATGAGAAAACAGTACAATACATACATATCGCTAATAATATTTTTGCTGTCACTGCCGGTGATACAGGCACAGGAAAGTGATATGATAAAGATAAGGAAGCTGCCTTTTAACACAGGGCAGTTTAATGAAATGGCACCTGTACTACTGGAGGGCGGCATTGTTTTCTGTTCAGACAGGCGCACATCAGGCGTGGTGAATAATAAAACATTCGATGATGACAGGTTGTACAATATATATTATGCCCCACGTAAGGACAGCATGGACTGGGGACGGTCAGAGATTTATTCCAGGGAACTGAAAACAATATTTAACCAGGGTCCGTTCTGCTTCAATCCGGACGGACAGCAGATCTATTTTACGGGTGATATTGAAAGAGGGAAGAGGGCTTTTAAAAGAGGTTTTACGAACAGGAGCGGTATATTTATTGCCGAAAAGAAGGCCGGCCAGTGGTCTGATCCCACGGCTTTCGGGTATAATGATCCCTTATGGAACCTTGGACATCCCTTTATCAGCAGTGATGGGCAGTACCTGTTTTTTTCCTCAGACATGCCGGGCGGACAGGGTGGTTCTGACCTGTATATGTGTGTGTGGGAAAATGGCAGTTGGTCTGAACCATCCAATCTTGGTCCGGGAATAAACAGTCCCGCTGCCGAGCTGTATCCTTTTTTCAGCAATGCCGGCGAGCTGTTTTTTGCGTCTGACCGGGGTGGCGGTATTGGCGGTCTTGATATTTACAGTTCGCGGATGAATAACAGCGGATGGACCACACCCGTGCTGATGCCTGAACCACTTAATTCACCGGCTGATGATTTTAGTTTTTTCATGGGTGCCGGTCAGGGTATGGGTTTCTTCGCTTCAAACAGGGATAAAACGGATGATATTTATATGTATTCATCCCTGCTGAAAAGGAAAAGCGCTTGTAGTGAGATGGTATATGATAGTTACTGTTATGAATTTATTGAAGAGAACGCCATGAAATTTGATTCCCTGCCCTTCAGATATGAATGGGATTTTGATGATGGCCATAAGGCCAGCGGGATGAGGGCAGAACATTGTTTTGAAGAACCTGGCACATATGTTGTTAAGCTTAACGTAGTGGATATGATAACGGGTGAGGTGCAGTATAACGAGGTAAGTCACCTGCTGCAGATAGAAAGGACGGAGCAGGCATTTTTCAATGCCCCTGATACCTGCTATGCGGGTGAGACATTTAGTATGGATGCTTCACAGACATACCTGCCCGGATGGGATATCGCTGAGTATTACTGGAATTTTGATGATGGCACGGCGGATACCGGCATGAATATTGAAAAGACTTACCTGAGCGCAGGCTCTTATAATATACAGTTAATAGTCAGCACCTATCCTGATGATGAAGGGAATGTAAGGGAAGCATGTGTGTCCAAAGATATAGTTGTGAGGGAAAGATGATTTGACTAATTATACTATTTTTGCAATGTCTATGAGGGATGTAAAAAATATATACAGCTTACTGCTTACGGTCTGTTTATCAATGATAACGATAACAGGCCTGTCACAGCCTGTGCCTGCAGCTGACGAGAATATACCCTACCTTATGACCTTTGGTGGTGACGGTGAGACATCATGGGGCGACGATGATTTTTCGCAGACCTTCTTCTTTAAGATCCCAAGAACATATTCAAGTCCCTTTTATATAAGGGTGTATGATCCTGATATAGGAGGGGATGTTGATGAGATTAACGGCGTGTGGGATACCAGGATGCAGTATTCTGTTTACGGGGGCGATGAGGCCTGGAGTCATGATGATGCAAAGGGAATACAGCCTACAGGTAATTATGACAGCGGCACACTGCTGGCTTCCAGAATATTTGGTGAGGACAACAGGTATGATGACGACTGGTATACCTTCGGCCCTTTTAATCCAACCGAAGGTGAGCTGGTTGAGGAATTTGACGGTTATATATTCAAAGTGATATGTGACGGGCTATCAGGTGATGATGGTAATCTTTACAGGTATTTCCTCAGTACGGAGAGTGATGAGAACAGGGCCATTGAGGATGGCAATGCCTTTACCTATGAATACTCTTTCCGTATGTGGAATAATTCAGATAATATCTCACATATTTACCCATATATTGACACGGCAACAATATTTGTCAAGCAGGTTAATTTTGATTGGGACAGTGATGGTTATATCAGGGTTGTTTCGCGTGTAAGGCGCGGACTGCTGGCTGATATATCGGGAGAAGACAACTGGGCGAATAGCAAGATAAAGATAGATGCGGAAGAAATAAATTCCTCACTGGATTTTCAGTTTATCAAGCGGAAATCACCACTGGTAAGAAATAATAATGTGGTTATATCAGTTGAGAACCAGTATGGTGAATACCTTGAGTTTTTTACTGTCCCCATCGGGGGGGTTCCTGTGTATAATCCCAGTGTAATAGTAAATAAATTAGAAAAATAGCAGGTTAATGATCCGGAAGCTTCTGTTAAAAAGTACGATAATATCCCTTCTGTTGTCGTTTATAACTCTCTTATCCCTGGCACAGACTTACCAGTTTAAGAATCATGGTGTTAACGAAGGACTTCCTCATCCTTTTATTTATACGGTTAACCAGGATGATAAAGGCTTTATATGGCTTGGCACCGGTGACGGTCTGTGCCGTTTCGACGGATATGACTTTCATATGTCATATGTATCCGACTCAATGGAAACAACTTTTCCTGTGTCCTCATATGAGACAGACGGAGGTGTAATATACTTTGGGTTTAATGATGGATCGGTTCATTATACCGATAAGGGTGGATTAAAAAAAATGCCGGGCATTGATGCTGTGCGGGTGAATGATATTGTTGAGAACGGTGAGTCAGAGATATTCATTATAAGTCAGAGCAAGGGAGTTTATTTTTTCAGCCCGGAAAAGCCGGATGAAACAATTGCGCTGGACAACCCTGTTGATGAATTTCTGTACAGTGCTGCTTTTACCCCTGATGGCAATATGTTGCTGGGCACTCAGAACGGGCTTGCCTTATGCTCGTATAACAGTGGTGAACTGGAGCTTATAACAGAAGCTCCCGGGCTGACATATTACAAGGTGCAGGCCATAAGACAGAGTGTTAACCCGGAGCTTTTTTTTATCGGCACAGAGGATAACGGTTTGTACCTGGCGGACTGCAGTAATGGCACTATTATTACGGGCAGGGTAAGCGAAGAAAGTATTTTTACAAGGTCGAGAATACAGTCGCTGGCGCTTGATAAGTCCGGGACATTATGGATGTCCACATTTGGTAACGGACTGCTGAAGGTTGTGACAGACAGCATAAATGCAGGCATGCTGGAATATGAGATGTTTGACAGGAGCTCGGGCCTTAGCGGCAATGATGTAAAGATAAGCTATGAAGATGACTGGGGTAATATATGGATTGGTCATTTTGGAAATGGTGTATCTATATTAAGCTCTGATGCATATAAATTCTACAGGCCGGGTAAGGAAGGTATTGAAAATGATATTATATATGTAGGTGAATACCAGGGCAATGCTTTTGCCGGGACAGAATCAGGATTTTACCTCTTTGACCTGGAGCAGGAAGAAATACGGGGCTATACCGAGCTGAGCCGCCAGGTGGATATGGCAAGTATAACAGATTACCTTATTAACGATGACGGGTCAATGCTGATAGGGACAGAGGGACAGGGTGTCTACAGGCGAAGCCGGCAGGGTCGCACAGAGGTCTACTTCAGGTCGCGAAACAACCTTGAGAATTATATTTCTGATATAATTGATGAGGGTGCTTATATATGGCTGGGAACACGTAGCGGTATAATAATTATTGACAAGCAGACGGGAAACAGCCGGCGTTATACCACATCCGAACAGCTGCCTCATAATAATATCAAGCAGCTGGTGCCTGACGGGAAGGGGAACGTTATTATAGCCACTGAAGCGGACAGGCTGTATTTTATAAATCCCGGTGAGGGTATATCAACAGGTAAAGCAATTATCCATGGTGGCATGAGAACTGTATTCCAGTCCTTTGATATTGACGGGCGGGGAAAGATATGGGGGGCCACAAAAACAACCGGAGTTTATTGCTTCGAAAATGATTCGGTGTGGGGTATTACAGAGCGCAGCGGCCTTTATTCAAATAACTGTTACAGTCTCTTATGTGATCGTAATAATAATGTATGGATAGGCCACCAGGGAGGTATTTCCTTTCATAACCAGGAACTGGATGTGATAAGGACATTCGTGGATATATTCAGCTCCGGGGCTGATTGTAATGATAATGCAATATATGAGACATCTGAGGGCTATGTTCTTATTGGTACAACGGAAGGGTTTATGGTTTACGATCCGGATAAGGACAAGTCGAAGATTTATCCGCCAAGGACCAATATTCTGTCCGTAAGCATAAATGATAAAAAGATGCCGGTGAAGGATGAATATAACCTTCCTTACAGTTCGCGCTACACTGTAAAGATCGATTATGTCGGGTTGAACTATTCTGATCCTGATAAAGTGTACTACAGGTACAGTATGGAGAATTATGATATCCAGTGGTCCGATCCCACCTACTCCCGGACTGTCACTTATGTACTGAACGATGGCAGCTATCGTTTTAATTTACTGGCATACAGCTATGACGGGATCTCTGATAACCAGATAGAAAGCTTTGTTGTAAATATCAGGAAACCCTTCTGGAGAACATGGTGGTTTCTCTCATCAGGACTTATTTTGCTTATTGGTATTGTTACTGTTATTATTAAGGTAAGGGAGAGATCACAGGCAAGAGTGAAGAAATACCTTGAAGATGAACTTGCTGAACGTACCAGGGAGGTTATCTCCCAAAAAGATGAGATAGAATACCAGAACCGGGAGATAACAGACAGTATTAATTATGCACAGCGCATACAGGCCAGCCTGCTGCCACCGGTCAAAAAGCTGGATGATATTTTTAAGGGAGCTTTTGTTTTCTACCGTCCGCGTGACATAGTAAGCGGTGATTTTTACTGGTTTGACATGCTCAGTGAGGATAAGATAATTATTGTTTGTGCCGACTCCACCGGTCACGGGGTGCCCGGGGCTTTTATGTCGATGATAGGCTCAGCCTTACTGCAGGAGATTATTAACAGGAAAGAGATAACAAGGCCTTCGGAGATACTTAAAACACTGGACAGGGAGATAAGCACAACACTGAACCAGACAGGTGATGATAAATCAAATGACGGAATGGATATGGTGGTGTGTGAGTTTAATCCCAAAACACGTCTCCTAAGGTTTGCTTCTGCCCTCAGACCTGTTATAATTGTTATGGATGGAGAGCAGTACTATATCAGGGGCAATAAGAGTTCGGTGGGGGGTGAATACCTGGGCGAAAAATATTTTGATGACCAGGAATATTACCTGAAGGAAAATGATATTGTATATATATTCTCAGATGGTTATCCTGACCAGTTTGGTGGACCTGACGGTAAGAAGCTTAAGATGGTAAGGCTTAAGAGACTTCTGGAGGATATAAGAGATCTCAGTATGGCAGAACAGCATAAGAGGGTCAGTGATTATTTTGATGAATGGAAAGGTGATCTTGAACAGGTTGATGATGTGCTGTTGATGGCTATTAAAGTATAAACTTTAAGCAAGGAACACTATTCGATGATACATGGTCCTTCGAGACTGAAAGGTATCTCGCAGCTGCTGGCAATATTGCTTTCATGTCCCGCCCTGTCTTTAATATAGAAATCATACCTTATGGTGTCGCTTATGTCATAGAAAAAATACAGGAAAGTGATCTCCACCGTACCCTGCAAAACCCTGTTCTGTCCCTCCCTCTCAATGAATGGTATCCTGTATGCCGGGGGATTGTTGGGATCAGACTCGTCAACCTCTCTGAATTCATTATTATCTTTTTTCAGGAGTGTAAAGAACAGGTTGGTGGTATCTGTCTGTTCTTCACCGGGCTGTTCAAGTCCTATATCCCCGTCCCCGTCCTCAAAATAAAATTCCAGTCGGCCCGCTTTTGCAGGATTACCAAGCATATCAACAGTGTCATACATTATAAACTGCCTGAATTCAACAGCCGGCTCCGGGGGCAGCTGCCTTATTTTTTCACAGCCCTGAAAGAGGGGTAGCAAAAGGATTAAAACAAATAATGATGGAACTAACTTCTTCATACTTATCCCGGGCATCAAAAATTAAACCAAAATAGTTATTTTTTTCTGAAAAAAATCTTTATGGGAACT
>CAZGUR010000138.1:0-8915 GCA_964529295.1 uncultured Rikenellaceae bacterium
GGAAAAGGGAATACTGTCTTCCACCGGAACCGCTTGATTCTGAGGTGCTGATAATAATCAGGTCTGCCACCTTGCGGTCGCGTACATAATTGATAAAGGGAATATGTTCTTTGAGGTAGCTGGAGGCATCCATATAGACATTTAAAGCATCTTTTCTGAGGCTGTCAGATTTATTTGCTTCTTCCTGGGCATATAATGATACTGAGATTGCCAGTATGCAGATGAATAATGCTGCTCTTCTCATGGCTGTGTGGTTGTTTGGTTATGGCAGGTAATTTGTGATTTAAACGCTAATGTATTAATTATTTAATAAACATTACTTTACAGCTATGTTATTTTTTTGTTAATATAAAAAAAATGGCATGGGCCGCAGGGCCCACGCCATCAGGTCTAACGTGTCAGGTTTAAACCAGGTATTAATCAGTATCTGTTAGCTGTCCCTCTTTCATCTTCCAGTACCTGCCTCCCGCTTCCCATGACTGGAGGCCGCAACCGAAATAATCATCACGCATAATGTCTTCAAGGTCTTCATCAAAGAATACCGTAAGGTTGTCAGGGATATAAAGCCTGATCTTAACAAATCCGCCGGACCATTTATTACCGGGCGGGACGGTGAAATATTCATCTGCAACTATTATATTATCTTCTATATTAATATTATATATCAGGCTATTTGCTTTCGCTTTTGCATCTGAATGTGTACCGCCGTTTGAATATCTCACCACCTTTATATGAGCCTCCTCTTCGGTGTGATAAATATTTATTTCAGGTGTGCCGTAGATAACTTTTTCATCCTCTTCAAAGAACAGGCTGAATTTTTCAAAGGGGATTTTAACTTTTTTGTCGTAATCCAGCTCTGCCACCCTGTTGTCAAGGCTTACATACAGGGTGTCACTTGCGGGTAGCTGAATATGTTCTGTTGTTCTGCCCGAGCTTGAGAAGCCTATGCCTTGAGTGAAGAGAATGATAGCCAGTGCTGTGCAGCTGAGTACCCAGATTAAAAGCATGGACAGATTCAGCGCCAGGTCCCTTACCCTGAACTGGAATACCATTCTTATACCCCAGTAGATAAGGGCCAGCAGGGGCAGGCCTATGACCAGGCTGACAAGAATAGTCATCCATACAGCCATGGGTGGCTCTGTTATGAATAACAGGAATTCAGGCAGGTAAAGGATCGATGATTCCATAAAGCCGGGCATGAAAAGGGAGGAGCTGAAAATTGTAAAAAAGATAAAGCTGAATAGAGCCGAAAAGCCGCCGATGATAAGGGCTACCCCGATTATTGCCAGTACAACCCTGAAAAGTATAATAAAAAATTTACCGAAAGCCCTGAATATCTCATTAAAGGCATTACCAACCCCGGCCGCAGCTTCACCCGCCGGTGCAGCTGCACCTGTTTGCGGAGCCTGCCCGGCTGACGCTCTGTTTTGCCCGGAGCGGGATAAACCTGTGGATGTGGGAAGGGCGATCCATAATATTATATATACCAGCGCTCCGACAAAATATGCCAGGGTGAAAAGGACAAAGAGTATGCGTATCCATACAGCATCTATACCTGTATAGTCGGCAATGCCGCTGCAGACACCTCCAAAGACCGAGTTGCCTGTTTTACGGTACAGTTTCTTTTGGGGTCTGTGATGATAGCCTTCTGCCGTTTCAGACTCCAGGTCGCCTGCTATCTCCTCTGCCGTACCCATGGTTGATATCATTTCTTCAACCTCCTCTTTTGATATAACGGCTGTTTGCCATGATGGGCGCGACTGAAAAAGCTCTGCTATACGGGCTTCAATATCATCGACCATCTCACTTCCGCCGGGCATACCGGATAGCCTGTTTGTAACTGACTGAAGGTAATCGCGCAACATTTCATAAGCATTGTCGCTGATCTGAAAGACTATACCCGCAATATTTATTTTTATCGATTTTTCCATTTTTGATATGATCTTTTACGATAAGCTTTATTTGTTTCTAATATATTTCACTGATTTAACCAGCTCGTCCCACGACTTATCCAGCTCGGCCAGGTATTCACGGCCTTTATCAGTTAACTCATAGTACTTCCTTGGAGGTCCCTGTGACGACTCCTCCCAGCGATAGCTTAAGAGTCCGGCATTTTTCTGCCTTGTAAGAAGGGGGTAAAGGGTGCCTTCAACTATTATTACCCTGGCTTCCTTTAGCCTGTTTATTATATCACTGGCATAGCTGGAATTATTCGATATTACAAGCAATATGCAATATTCGAGTATTCCTTTCCGCATCTGTGCTTTATTATTCTCAATATTCATGATATTTGATATTAACTGTTACCTGATTATTAAAAATGCCAGGTTCCGGTGTTGTTTATAGGTTCATTTTATCTTTGACATTATCAAACTCCTGCCTGACAGAATCTTTGATATTATGTATATTGACAGGATCACCTTTCATCTCTATTTTCTGTGCCGTTGTTCTGGCTTCCGGCAGGACGATCCACAATATCAGATAGATAAGTATACCAAGTCCGCCGGGCAGGCTTATCACAATGAATATCACCCTTACCAGCCATGGATCTATCCTCCAGTAGGCCGCCATGCCCGAACATACACCGGCAATGATCCTGTTGTCCGGATCACGATACATCCTCCTGTAAGGACTGCTGGCTGTACTTTCCTGTCCCGCACCGCTGTCGTCGCGAATATCTTCAGGCGTACCGAGAATACTTATTACTTCCCTTACATCCTCTATTGTGATCACCTGCTTGTAATCATTTAATCTGGTCTTTAAGAGGTCAGCTATCCTGGCCTCTATATCCGACATTATCTCTGCCGAGCTTGTCTCCCTGGCAAAATACCTGTCAAGGCTCCGCAGGTAAACCTTTAATTCAGTGTAGGCATCTTCATCAATATGAAATGCCATTCCGCCGATGTTTATGCTAACTGTAATTTTCATCCCTTTAAAAATTTTTATTTTCTTCACTCTGTAACCGCTTCGCTCTCCCATTAACTTTTTTAATCATTTCCTTTTGCGAAATTTTGATTAAAAAAGTTAATGTCCGTTTCATTTCTATAATACCTTTTTGAACATTGTAGTGTTGGGGACAAAGATATGTAAAAAAATAAATACTATGCAATACATAGTACTAAAAAAATCATATATTTTTTGAAAAAAATTCATTATGTGTTGTAAGACAGTGTTATATAGACAATAAAAAAATATGGGTTTTTAAATTATTCTTTGTTTTCCTATAAGTTTATGGCTTTTTCCTGTTTTTTCTATGACTTAATTACAGCTAAATCGTTGTGCGCTTATTATAAACGGCGAAGAACCACAGTACTTTCGGAACATCCCCTGAGCTCAGATATTGTTTTACTGTTTACAGGGATTACTTATTGTATTATGATATTATCCTGAACAATATTTGTATTTATTATCTTTAGGGCTTATAAGGGTAAAAATTATGACTATGAAAAGATATAACTGGGGAATTATCGGTCCGGGACGCATAGCGCACAAATTCACTGCCGGCTTAAAGCAGCTGGAGAATGCAAAACTGTATTCGGTTGTATCAAGGAGCGCGGAGAGAGCAGAAGCCTTTGCCGCAGAACAGGGCTACAGCAAGGCATATGGTGATTATCATGCTTTTGCCTCTGATCCTGAGCTGGATATAGTATATGTGGCAACGCCTCACTCACATCATCATGAGCACAGCCTGCTGTGTCTCAGAAACGGTAAGGCCGTGCTCTGCGAAAAGCCTTTTGCCCTTAACAGCCTGCAGCTTGATGAAATTATCAATACTGCCATGGAGAACAGGCTGTTCCTGATGGAGGCCCTTTGGCCCCCATTCCAGCCTTCCTATATCAAAGCACGTGAAGTGATAATGGAGGGGCGGACAGGAAAGGTACAGTATATTATTTCAAAATTTTCTTTTAAGGCACCCTATGAGCCTGAAGGGAGGGCCTTTAACCCGGAGCTGGCAGGTGGTTCCCTGCTGGATATAGGCATATATCCTGTTATGGATGCATTACGGTTTATTGGTATACCTGACAGTATAGAGACGAGCACTGTTTTTGCCGGCACCGGTGTTGATGAGTCCATAGGCATCTTATTTGCTTATAAAGACGGGCGGGGGGCATCGCTGTACAGCTCCTTTGGGAATGACGGTGGTATTAGTACCGAGATAATATGTGAGAAAGCCCTTATCTTACTTAGCAGGAGCCGGGACATGACCCAGCATGTGAAGATTGAATATGCCGGCGGCAATATAGAAGAATTTACTTACAGGCCTGAGGGTATGGGTTTCCATTATGAGGCGGCAGAGGTAATGGAATGTATTGACAGGGGACTGAAAGAGAGTGCCATAGTGCCCCATTCTTTCAGCCGCGATCTGCTGGCTACGCTCGACAGGATACGAAAGAAGGCAGGTATAATATACCCGCCTGAAAATAAGATATTTTGCATGGACATGAACCCGGCGAAGCGGGCTCATGAATAAAGTGAATAATATTTGAACGGATGAATAGCAGGGGAAACCTCAGAAAGATGAAAGCAGGCTATACCAGTAACGATCCATCACTGCCGGTGAGTTATACCCTGCCTGTGGGCAGTGATAATATACCTATGAACAGTCTTGCCGGGACAAGGGTGAGGATGGAATACCTTGGAAAGATCAACTGTATTAATTGTGGCAGGGAGATAAAGAAAACATTTGCACAGGGTTATTGCTATCCCTGTTTTATCAGTCTGCCGCAGACTGAAGCCTGCATGCTGCATCCTGAGAAATGCCAGGCCCACCTGGGTATATCGCGTGATATGGAATGGTCTGAGAAAAACTGCCTGCAGGATCATTATGTCTACCTTGCCCTGAGCCCCGGATTAAAAGTGGGGGTGACGCGTCAGACGCAGGTGCCTGTAAGATGGATAGACCAGGGAGCCAGTGAGACAATAAAGCTGGCGCTTACGCCCAACCGTTATACAGCCGGACTCCTGGAGGTTGAGCTGAAGAAAAACCTTTCGGATAAAACAAACTGGAGACATATGCTAACAGGACTGAACTATAAGGCTGCAGATCTTGTTAAGGAAAAAAGAAGGGCATATGAATTACTGCCTGGAGAGATGCAAAAATATTATTGTGATGATAATAAGATTTATAGATTTGAATACCCCGTAAGGGAATACCCTGTTAAGGTCAGAACACTGAACCTTGAAAAGGACAGGCTTATTGAGGCAGTGCTGGATGGTATAAAAGGGCAGTACCTGATCTTTGAGGGGGGATTTGTTCTTAATATAAGGAAATACGGAGGTTACCTGGTGGATTTTCACCATGAATAAAATATATGAGTATACAGGCAGATGAAATAACGACCGACAGGCTCTTCAGGAAAAAACTGCTGCTGAGTATGATTTTACCGGGGGGGTTTATAGTCCTCTTATGGCTGATCCTGTTCCTGCAGTCGCAACTCGAATCCGGCTTGTATTACCTGGGGATATACCCCCTGGAAGCAGAAGGTCTGCATGGTATAATTACATCTCCTTTTATTCACAGCGACAGTGAACATCTTTTTAATAACAGTATTCCTCTTTTCGTTCTTGGCACCGCTGTTTTCTTTTTTTACTCGGAGCTGGCTATCCGTGTAACTGTTTACTCATGGCTGCTCACGGGTTTATTTGTGTGGATAGCGGGAAGGGAGGCATGGCATGTTGGTGCGAGCGGACTGGTATATTCACTCGCTGCCTTTCTTTTTTTCAGTGGGTTTTTACGGAAGCATTTCCGGCTGATAGCATTGTCCTTACTTGTTGTGTTCCTGTATGGTTCAATGGTATGGGGTATGTTCCCCTTTGTGGATATACATGTGTCGTGGGAATCACATATGCTGGGAGCGGGGGCGGGACTGATACTGGCTATACTGTACAGGAAGGAAGGGCCACAGCGTAAGCTGCCCGACTGGTATTACGAAGAGGATGATGATGCAGGAGTGGATTATGGAGAAGAAAGTGACAGTGAAAGTATGGAAAACCAATAATCAAAAAAAATGATATGATAAAAAAATCGGCTTTGTTAATCCTTTTAATGCTTTTTTTGACGGAATACTGCCCGGCGATGGCCAATAAAGGTTCCTTGAGCGATACTTTGACCCTTAGCCTTGATGCAGTACCAGGGATATTTGAAAGCGAAGAGATACTGGATATCAGTCTCCGCTTCGACATCACTGAGTTTATGCGCAAAAAGTCTGATAAAGAATATATGGATGCAGTGATCACCATATATAACAGTGCCGATGATTCAGTGAGCTATGATATTAAGCTCAGGGCAAGGGGCGTTTCCAGGCGTAAGTTGTGTTCTTTTCCGCCAATCAGACTTAATTTTAAGGATACCCGCACCGTTTATGGTGATATAGACAGTATGAAAAACATCAAGATGGTTACCCATTGCAATCCGGCTCACCCTTATGAGGATTATGTATTAAAGGAATACCTTGTATATAAACTATATAATCTGGTGACCGATTACAGTTTCAGGGTGCGATTGCTCAGAGTGAAATATATAGATACGGGTAACAGGGGAAGGTTTTACAGTAAATACGGTTTTTTAATTGAGCCCCTTGACCTGCTGGAACAGCGTATGGATGTTTTTGAGATAGAGAATGTTCCGCTCAGGTACTCTGACCTGGAGCCTGATGTTCTCGACAGGATGGCCATCTTCCAGTTTATGGTTGGTAACCCCGACTGGCAGGTTGCCTCATACCATAATATAAAGATTGTGAAGAACAGGTATCAACGAAAAGGTGTAGCCGTTCCCTATGACTTTGATTATTCCGGGTTTGTAAATACATCCTATGCCCTGCCCGCAGAGGCTCTGAATATAGAGAATGTCAGGCAGAGGGTTTTCCAGGGTGCATGCCGTCCCGATTCAACATATTTGAGGATACTTAAAGAGTTTATGGATAATAAAGAGAACTTTTATGAGGAGATAGACAAATGCAGTGTGCTGGATGATAAAACAAAGAACTATATAGTAAGGTATCTTGATAGCTTCTTTAAATTATATGAGCGTGATTGGATAATTGATATGCTGAATATGACATGCCTGGAGCAGTAGGTGTGATGTATAAGATAGTGTGCTGCGTGCAGATATAACAGCAAGTCCATGCAAATAGTATTATGATAAAAATTGAATGTGCCGTGTAGTACGGGAATTTTTTAAATTGTGAATTATATGAGCTTATTGAAGATGAAAACTGTTATACCGCTATTGCTGTTTGCCAGTTTGTTATCACTGCAACTGAGAGCCGGTGAAGATAAGGATAGACCATTCGGGCTGTTTGAAGATGAGGAGAGGCTCAATGTTTCTCTAAGTTTTGATATAGCTGCATTTATGAGGGATAAGCCTGAAGATGAACATCTTGATGCCTTCATTATGATATGCACTGAGGGAGCTGATACCATAGCAGCTGATATTAAAGTTACCGCCAGGGGAAATTTCAGGCGTCGCAATTGTGACTTTCCGCCTCTGATGTTGAACTTTAAGGACGCTGAGACGGGTTATCCTGATATAGATGCGTTGAAAAAAGTCAAACTGGTAAGCCATTGCATGCCGGATGCGGATTATAAGACCTATGTGTTAAGAGAATACCTGGCCTATAAGATATATAATATTGTCACCGACTACAGTTTCAGGGTGCGCCTGCTTAATATCAGCTATTATGATATTAACCATGATACACTGTATGCCGTCAAAACCGGCTTTCTCCTTGAACCGGTAAGCATGCTGGAGGACAGGTTCGGAATGGATGAGTTAGAGGATATCAGGATAAGCAACGATGCTGTTGAAGAAGGGGTGTTATTGGAACTATCAGTATTTCAGCATATTATTGCCAATTCGGACTGGCTTGTTGACATTATGCATAACCTGAAAGTATTCGGTGATGAAGAATCGCCTGGTGACCTGATAGCCGTGCCTTATGATTTTGATTTCACAGGCTGGGTAAATGCCGATTATGCGGTTGTACGGGAGGACATGGGACTGGAGGATATCCGCGACAGGGCTTATCTCGGACCCTGCCGCAGTGAACAGGAGTACAGGGATGTCCTTGATTATTATATGGAAAAGAAAGATATTTTTATTGACACCATCAAAGAATTTAAGTACCTTGAGAGCCGTAACAGAAGAGATCTTATCAGGTATATCAGGAGTTTTTACAGGCTTTACAGGAAAGATAAGATCATAGACAGCTATATGAAGACTTGTAATAATAAATAAATTTCCGGATGATTGATTTGATATTACCTGCCATAGGGGCAATAGATCTGGATGAAACAAAAATATTCCTTATAAGGTTTGCCCTTAACATGATAACGCTGGTAATCCTTGTCAGGTTCCTGTATTACGAATACAGGAAGGAAGGTATTCCTGAATACCTGTTCTCCTTTTTCCTTCTGGGGGTGATAGTCTTTATGATATGCACGGCTCTGGATATGGTTGATATTCAGCTGGGTTTTGCACTTGGACTGTTTGCCCTGTTTGGTATTCTAAGGTTCCGGACCCAGAGTATTCCTGTGCGGGAAATGACCTACCTGTTCCTTGTTATCGGGGTGTCAATGATTAATTCACTCGTTAATTTCTCTGATCCTGTAAATGGTATAATACTGTATAATACCCTTATTATAATTCCTGTCTGGATACTTGAGATATTCCTGTGTACCAACAGGCATATGCAGAAGGAGATAATATACGATAAGCTGGAAGATGTTTACAAGGGGGAGAAGCATCTTGCCGGTATACTCAGGGAGCTGACAGGTCTGGATATCATAAGGATAAAGACAGGCCGGATTGACCTGGTAAAACAACAGGCCAACCTGATTGTTTATTATCGCAAAAAGACATAGGGATGTTCATAAATTGTGTATAACACTGATTGACAAATAGATAAAGCTTTTGT
>CAZGUR010000139.1:0-8906 GCA_964529295.1 uncultured Rikenellaceae bacterium
CCGTTTATTTTTACCGAGACCTCTTCCAGGCTATTAACATTAAAGGAATAATGTTGAAAATAGTCTTTCCCAAATGGGCTCAGTCCAATATCAGTAAACTGATCAGCGAGATAATCAGCTGCCAGCTTATCACCCCTGTTGTAATAGGCCCGGCCAAAAAAATCGGGACTACATAAGCGATCGAGCTGTTTTCTTACATATATAATGTCCTGTGCATTCGAGGGGATTATAGTAAGTATTAATAATACGCTGATTACCGTTAATCTGAGGTTTAGTTTGTTCATTTTTATAATAAATATTAAAGTGTATTTATAAATTTTTTCTCAACAGTTTATTCGCTCAACAGGTATATGATGTCCTGGTATTAGTTGTTGAAGATAACTATTTATGATTTAATAAACAGTTTTAAAAATAATCTTTAAGAACTGTGATACTTCAGCTTTTCTGGCACAAAAAACAGTTTGTTCTAATTTAATTCTCAATCCTTCACAACAGGTGCGACAGAACCCAGGCTCCCAACGGTAGCCCTTAAAAAAAAGAGGCCGTCTCAAAAGGGCAGCCTTCTTTTTGTTCTTAGGGTGAAGGATCGTTGGTGATAACAATTAACTGATTGTTAATAAAGAAGGGGGATGCCTCCCCCTCCAGTAAGCTCAATTTTAGTAAATTGAGGTATGCAAACTTCTAAAACAAAGGTAGTCTTTAAGAACTATAATTTCAAGCAAAATATACTTCTTCCAGTGAGCAGTCGGTTTTCAGTAGAATCAGCAATTCACTTATTATTGATATATAAACATATATGTTTTTGAAAACCAGGTTGGATAAATGTATTATTTATGGCATCTAATGGTTGCGCTTTTGCCAGCCTTTTACCGAAAAATAACAACTTATCCCATGATACCTGATCGCATAATCTTAGAAGTATTAACTTCGCGGAAATTGAAATTTAGAGATGAACTATTTTTCTGCGGAGAATCTTTCAAAATCATTTGGTGATCAAATCCTTTTTGAAGGGCTTTCATTCGGACTTTCTCGTGGAGATAAAGTAGCTCTTGTCGCTCGCAACGGTGCTGGCAAGACAACGCTGCTCAGGATACTGATGGGTAAGATGGATCCGGACACCGGCGAGTATACTTTTCGCAGTGGTTTAAAGAGCGCCTTCCTCGAGCAGGCTCCCGATCTTGATGGTTCATTAACTATTGATCAGCTTATAGCAACGACCAATACACCTGTCCTTGCAGTAATAAGGTCTTATGAAAAAGCACTGGATAAGCATGCAAAACATCAGAACAGTGCTTCTGATAAAAACCTTCAGCTTGCCACAAACAAGATGGACCAGGTTGATGCATGGGATTATGAAAGGCGTTTAAAACAGTTACTCGACCTGTTCAGGGTAAGCAACACAACACAAAAGGTGTCTGAATTGTCAGGAGGGGAGAAGAAAAGGCTGGCACTGGCAATGATCCTGCTCGATAAGCCCGATATTCTTATCCTTGATGAGCCAACCAACCACCTCGATATCCAGATGATCGAATGGCTCGAACAGTACCTGTCACAGACTGCACTAACTCTCCTGATGGTGACGCACGATCGCTATTTCCTCGACAGGGTTTGCAACCGTATTATCGAGATAAGCCTGGGAAAGATGTATCAGTACCACGGTAATTATGGACTGTTTCTACAGAAACGGGCTGAAAGGGAGGAGATCACCAGGGTGGAATCAGTGAAGGCCGGCCAGCTAATGAAAAAGGAGCTTGAGTGGCTTAACAGGATGCCTAAGGCACGCACAGGTAAATCAAAAGCAAGGATTGGTGCTTTTGACGGAATAAAGGAGCGGGCTAATATGCTTACCGACGAGGGTGAACTGACACTGCGTGTAAAGTCACCACGGCTCGGCACAAAGATACTGGAGATAGATAATGTCGGTAAGGCATATGGCAGTACAAAGATACTTGATCATTTCAGCTACAAATTTGCAAAGGGAGAGAGGCTTGGCATAATAGGAAGGAACGGGACAGGCAAAACAGCTTTCCTGGATGTTATCTCCGGGGTAGCAGGAAAGGATCAGGGCACGATTGAAAGGGGCAAAACGATTGAGATAGGCTATTACCGCCAGATGGGAATGGAGTGGAGAGATGATCAGAGAGTGATTGACGCAGTAAAGGATATTGCTGAAGTAGTATCAATAGAAGATGGCAAAACAATATCTGCATCCCGGTTTCTTGAACACTTTATGTTTACTCCTGAGGCGCAGTATAAAATGATCTCCAAACTGAGCGGAGGAGAGCTGCGCAGGCTGCACCTCCTGACAGTGCTGATAAAAAATCCTAATTTTTTAATCCTTGATGAGCCCACCAACGACCTCGACCTGTTTGCACTTAACAGGCTTGAGGAGTTTTTACTTTCGTTCAAGGGCTGTCTTGTTATTGTATCACACGACAGGTATTTTCTTGATAAACTCACCGATCACATCTTTATATTCGAGGGAGGGGGCGAAATAAAGGATCACTACGGAACATATTCCAGTTATCGGCCATCCCGGGTGAGGGGAGAGATTAAAGAAAATACCGGCAAAAATCGCAATGCTGACAGGAGGAAGAAGCCGGCCATTAAAACAAAGCTCACCTTCAGCGAGCAGCAGGAGTATGAGCAACTGGAGGCTGATATTGAGGAGCTGGAAAATGAAAAATCATCACTTGAAGCAGAGCTCAGCACGAGGGGACTGCCTTATGAGATACTCGAAGAAAAATCAAAGAGAGCAGCAGAAATAATTGATCTTATCGAATCAAAACTAAACCGCTGGATGGACCTGGGACAGTATGTGAAAGACTAAAAAAGGAAGCTGGTCAGCATGTCCGGTTTTGGGTGGTCAGGGAGACCGGATTTTGTACCCTGGGCTTCAGTCCTGAAAATATACAATCCCATTCGAATGGCGACCCGCGAATGAATTTATTAAAGCACAGATATACAGCGATATACGTCAACCTGATTAAGTGCAGTAACCGAAAAGGGAGCGATTGAATTTGTTAATCATAAAACCGATCAAACAATTAGTAATAAACCCAATTAAGCATACCAGGAATCTATTAGCAAAGTTCAAAATACCACAGGAACAACCGGACGTTTTTTTATGAGAATTATGAAGCTCTGAAAAAAACTTTTTTCTTAATCTAAATATATTGGATATCTTTATATTGAATCCCAAAATTGCTATTATGAAAAGAATTATTAAGTCTGCTGTTTTGCTGACTTTATTAACAGCAGTTGTAAGCTGTCAAAACAATAATAAAACTCAAAACAATAAAAGCATTGAAGGTGACAAGACAGGAACCTTAACTGACAAACGAGACACGACCAATTACAACTGGGTAAGGATTGGAGACCAGGTCTGGATGGCAGAAAATCTTGCCTATAAGCCAACGGAAAGCAAATACTGGGCATACGATAACGACCAAAAAAACGTGGCTAAGTACGGTTATCTGTACGACTGGGAAACTGCTAAAAACGTTTGCCCCACGGGCTGGCATTTGCCTACAGATGAAGAGTGGAAAACACTGGAAATGCATTTAGGTATGAGTCAGGCAGGGGCTGATTATGTAGGTAATAGAAAGACCGATGAAGGAGGTAAACTAAAAGAAGCAGGCACAAGCCATTGGCTTAGTCCAAATATCGGAGCAAGCAATGAAAGTGGTTTTACAGCTCTTCCGGGTGGCCATCTTAACACCAATGGTTTCTTCAGCATTGGGGAATCAGGTAAGTGGTGGACTGCTACAAAATACGATAACGATCAAGCATGGTATCGGCATTTGGACTGTAATTTCAGCCATGTCTACAGGGACTTCCGCAATAAGGAATGGGGTTTCTCTGTTCGTTGTGTACGGGATGATTGATTTATTTCTTTTACCGTATTTTACGCGGCCACGCAGCAAGACATTAAATATGCGTCACCCTTTTTCTTTTCCTGGCGGGGATAGTATTGCATAAATCATACAAATAGTAATAACATAAAATGATGGTAGTGTTCCATCCAGTGTGTCTGGAGATTTGTCTTTCTCAAGTTAGTTTAATAATGAATTAGATAGAATAAATTGAAGAAAGGCATCAGTAATATATTATAGATAAGGCGGGGGAAATGTTGCCTCGCCCGATTGCCCGGGGCGGCGATCCCTTAGCTTCAGTACTGCAAATAAATGCTGCCATCCGCCTTACGGCGCATGGTATTTTGATTTTTATAGTCACTCCTGAAAGCAAGCTTTCATGTTCCTATAAAAACAAAAACCACCTTCTCGCGAAGGTGGCAGCATTTGCTTGATCGTGGAGCTGGCGGGATTCGAACCCGCGTCCAGTCAAGGAGACCATATGCTTTCTACATGCTTAGTTTTGCTTGATTGTCGGGATTAATAAGGTGCAGAACAACCGGATTAATCCTTATCTCCTGTTATTTCACCATCGGAGCGGAGAACTCCTCAGGCTATCCCTGATTTCCGTGCGCCTCCATATCGGGTTGGCTCAGGGCCGAACCGCCCGGGAGACGTCTCGTCCCGATACCTGGTACCGGGATCAAGCGTAACGTACTGTTATTCGGTTACGCGGCGAGAGCAAAATTATTTTCGCCATTTGTAAAGTTCGCAACACAGTTTTTAAGAGCTGCGTTACCACACTCTGCATGCTTACATACCACCTCATCTTGCTGTCGAAACCATGTCAGCCCCATATTTGGTATTAATGTTAAAGAACGTCTGCAGGCAAAGAAGCTTTAAGCTCCGGGCTGTGCCTTTGTCCGGATAAACGCAGCTGCATATGCCATAAGACTTTAAGCCGCTGCCGGACAGGCAGCTTTTTGCCTCTGCAAAGATATAATAAAAATATGTTAAATAATACCCCTTAAGATACTGCAAAAACTGGGCCGAAATTCGTAAATTCACATCAGTCAAATAAAACCCGTTAAGAAAACAATAACTGGGCCGAAATTCGTAAATTCACAACACTCTAATAATAATAATATTGAAATTTTTGTCTATGGAGAAAAGTGTAAAAGTAGGTATACTGAGAGAAACGAAGAATCCGCCCGATAAGCGTGTACCCCTGACCCCTGCACAGATAGTGGACCTTCAGATAAGATATCCCGATGCCGAGTTCTATGTGCAGCCAAGTGATTTTCGATGCTATTCGGATGATGAATATAAATACCTTAAAATACCTGTCCGTGAAGACCTGGGTGATTGCGACATACTTCTCGGGGTGAAGGAGGTCGATAAATCAACTTTTATACCGGGAAAGACATACCTTTTCTTTGCCCATGTGGCCAAGGAGCAGCCATATAACAGGGAGATGTTCAGGACAATGGTGGAGAAAAGCATACGACTGATTGATTATGAATACCTGACCAGGGAAAATGGTGAGCGTGTAGTTGCCTTCGGACGGTGGGCGGGGATAGTGGGTGCCTATAATGGTCTAAGAGCCCGGGGTATACGTACCGACAGGTTTCATCTGAAACCATGTTATGAATGTCGCGACCTGGACGAGGTTTGGGCCGGACTGAAAATGATAGACCTGATACCCGGACTCAAAATTCTTGTTACAGGCGAGGGCAGGGTGGCAGGCGGTGCTATGGAAACCCTGGCCAATACCAATGCTGTTGTGGTTAGTCCCGATGACTTCCTGAATAAGCAGTTTGATGTGCCGGTGGTGTGCCAGATAGGCCCGCAGCACTATACAAAAAGGAAAGACGGAAAAGAATTCAGCTTTGATCATTTTGTAAAGAACCCGGGTGAATATGAATCTGCCTTTGAGCCCTATACCAGGGTGACCGATATATTTGTAGCCGCCCATTTCTGGGATCCTGAGTCGCCGGCCTTCTTTACCCTTGAGGATATGAGAAAACCTGATTTTAACATTTCGGTGATAGCGGATATAAGTTGTGATATCAACGGACCCATACCTTCAACAATAAGGGCTACCACCATTGCCGATCCCTGTTATGGCTTTAACCCGCATACAGGTGAAGAGGAAAGGCCATTCAAAAAACCTGATAATATAACGGTAATGGCAGTGGATAACCTGCCGGGCGAGCTGCCCCGCGATGCCTCATCGGATTTTGGTGGCCAGCTGATGGATAATATTATGGATGACCTTCTGGGGCGGAAGAAGTCGGAGATGCTGTACAGGGCCACTATTTGTGAGGATGGGAAAATTACCGGCAGATACAGTTACCTGGAAGATTATTTAAAGAAAGATTAGCTGGCTGAATCGTACCCGTATTCGCACCGGCTCCGTTATAAGCCTGATTGCCTTTTATTAAAACATCCCGGTATGCTTATATCTAAGATCGTTAAGACTTATATCCAATATCTGTAAGACGGGAAAGAATTTAAATATGCGATTTCTTAAAGAATAAAAATTAAGCTATGAAAAAAACCTTTTTAGTTTTGGCAGGACTGCTTCTTTCAGCGGGACTTGCCCTGGCACAGGATAATCATCCGGTGGTGGGTATTAGTGATAACAGGCCGGGTATCTTTGTTCTCAGGGGGGCCAGCGTTATAAGCTCTTATGATGCAGATCCGGTCAAAAAAGATATACTGGTGGTCAACGGAAGGATCAAAGCCCTGGGTAAGGATATTGATGTCCCGGAGGGCACTACTGTCCTTGACCTTGAAGGAAAAATCATCTACCCATCATTTATAGATATACACACCAGTTACGGTGTGCCCCGGGAAAAGAGTGAGACCGGCAATCCGGCAGCTGCCTATATGAGGCAGATGCAAAGGGGCGGGCCATCGGAGGAGAAACCCAGGGTGGCCGATTACTGGAACCAGGGTATACATGAGAGCTATGATGTGCTGAGTGAGTTTAAAGCCGACAATGAAAAGGCTGAAGCTTACCGTAAAGCAGGCTTCGGGGCTGTTGTGACATCAGGGGATGACGGTATAGCCAGGGGACGGACAGCCCTGGTGAGCCTGGCTGATGAGAAGGCAGGCAAGCTGGTGCTGAAAGCAAGTGCCAGCGTCAACTATTCATTCAACAGGGGATCATCAGAAGACAGGTATCCCACTGCACAGTACGGGGCCATAGCGCTGCTGAGACAGTTTTACCTCGATGGTCAATGGTATGAAAAGCTGCCGGAAGGGTACTTCTATGATGCTTCCCTTGAGGCACTGGCAGACAACAGGTCCATGCCTAAAATATTCGAGGTGAGCGATAAGTACGAGATAATGAGGGCCGATGCCATAGCTGATGAGTTTGGCATACAGTATATAATAAGGAGTGGTGGCAACGACTACCAGATGCTTGATGAAATAAAGAAAGCGGGTGTGTCATTGATAGTGCCGCTTGATTTTCCTGAGGCTCCGGATGTGAAGGATCCATATGAGGCAGCCACAGTGCCGTTGAGCGAACTGATGCACTGGGAGATGGCTCCGGCCAATGCAGGGATGATCAGTGAAGCGGGTATTGAATTTGCACTTACTGCAGATGAGCTGTCCAAACCCGGCGATTTTCCGGAAAAGCTTAGGAAGGCGGTTGAAGCGGGACTCGATAAAAAACAGGCATTGAAAGCACTGACATACACACCTGCTAAAATGATAGGAGCGGAAAACATGCTGGGAGCAATAAGGGAAGGTATGCTTGCCAATATGCTGGTTTGCTCGGGTGATATTTTCGACAAGGACTGTGTGATCCATGTGAACTGGATACAGGGCAGTCCTTACAGCTTTGTTGATCCTGAGATGACAAGTATCCTGGGTAGCTACAGTCTTGTGGCAGGAGACCAGAGCTTTGATATGAATATCACAGGTAAGCCTGATAAGCCTTCAATAAAGATCAAATCAGGTGAAGAAGATATTAAATCGGCTATCAGCTGGAAAAATGAGCTGGTGAACATAACTATTACAACAGACGAGGGCATCATTGCTCTCTCAGGTGCTTACTATGACGGCAGCCTTAAGGGTGACGGTACGCTTGCCGATGGCAGTATATGTAAATGGGAGGCTGTTGAGGCCAAACCCGGAGGGGGGGATGGCGATGAAGGTGAAGGTCAAGATGCTGGTGAAGATGAAGGTGAAGGTGAAGATGGAAATAAAGATAAAAAGGATGCTGAGCCTGGATCTTCCGGTGGGGAAAAAGGGGCCGGAAGGGGAAAGGCAGATAAGGCAGCTGGCAGCTTATCAGAGGCCAGGGTAATATATCCCTTTGTGGCCTATGGTTTAGAAAAAGAGCCGGAACAGGAGAAAATATTATTCCGGAATGCCACTGTGTGGACACTCGATGAGAACGGCAGGATAGAAGGAGCGGATGTGCTTGTTGAAGGTGGAAAGATAGTGAGTGTGGGCAATGACATTAACAGCAGGGGTGCCAGGGTGATCGATGCCACAGGCATGCATCTCAGCCCTGGTATTATTGATGAGCATTCACATATAGCCATGGCATCATCCAACGAGACAGGCCAGGCCATAACATCGGAGGTGCGTGTGGGAGATATTATCGATCCCTCTGATATAAGTATATACCGGCAGCTGTCGGGTGGTGTTACGGCTGCCCACCTGCTGCACGGATCAGCCAACCCCATAGGCGGACAGTCGGTGATAATAAAGCACCGCTGGGGTTCACCGGCAGAGGATATGAAGGTGGAAGGCCAGGTGGGCTTCCTGAAGCATGCCCTTGGTGAGAACGTGAAGAGGTCAACAAACAGGTACCCCAACTCAAGGATGGGTGCAGAGCATATCATACGTGACGCTTACCAGAGGGCCCTCGACTACAGGTCGGAATGGGAAAGGTATAATG
Source organism: uncultured Rikenellaceae bacterium (assembly GCA_964529295.1). Classification (GTDB taxonomy): domain Bacteria; phylum Bacteroidota; class Bacteroidia; order Bacteroidales; family VadinHA17; genus UBA9300. The sequence goes on from CAZGUR010000139.1 coordinate 8,776, forward strand.
CCGCGGGTGGCAGTGAGAGGGGGAAGCTTATTCCGCCGCGCCGCGACCTCGAGCTGGAGGCGCTGGTTGATGTGCTGGAGGAGAGGAGCTTTATCACATGCCATACCTACGTGCAGAGCGAAGCGGTAATG
>CAZGUR010000140.1:0-8877 GCA_964529295.1 uncultured Rikenellaceae bacterium
GACGGTATTGATGCATGCCAGCAGATAAGGTCCGATCCTGAAATGAATCCCGTAATAATATGTTTCCTTACTGCCCGCAGTGAAGATTATTCGCAGATAGCAGGATTTGAGGCAGGTGGTGATGATTATATTATTAAACCTGTCAGGCCAAAGGTGCTGGTAAGCAGGGTGAAGGCATTGCTGAGGCGGTACAGGTCCGGTAAAGAGAGCACAGATGACGGTCCGCGTATACTGAGTTCAGGAACATTGAGCCTGGACAGGGAAAGGTTTATACTGCATCATGATGACAGGGATGTCTTTTTGCCCAGAAAGGAATTTGAACTAATGTCTTTATTGCTGACAAAGCCGGGCAAGGTTTTTACCAGACCGGAAATATTCAAAAAAGTGTGGGGTGAGGATATCATTGTAGGAGACAGAACTATAGACGTGCATATCAGAAAACTCAGGGAGAAGGTAGGTGAAAATATTATACAAACAATCAAAGGAGTGGGTTATAAGATAATCGAATGAGCGTGATTTAACGCAACCTTTTGTATCTTTAAACTGTCAATTAGTATAAACCTGTACTGATAAAACAGGAAATAACCAAAAAATACAACGATTATGAAAAAACTAGTTCTTATCCTTTTTGCCGCAATAATTTCATCAGGGGCTTTTGCACAGTTCAGCTGGGGCTTAAAAGCAGGAGCCACATCAAATAATTTTAAACTTGAAGATCCTGTTAATATTACCGCGCAGCAGACAATCTCAACTGCTGAGAGTGCATCATGGGGCTTTCACGGAGGTGCTTTTGTCAGGATATCCGCGCTGGGATTAATGGTTCAGCCCGAGCTGTTATTTTCTATGGCTGAAAATAATATGATTGTCACCGAAGACGGAGTCGGAGACTTGAAGAGCCAGAAGTTCAGTAAACTGGATGTGCCTATTATGCTTGGTATTAAGCTGGGACCCATGCGTTTGATGGCGGGTCCGGCCGCCTCAGTGATGCTCAGTTCTGACAGTGACTTTTTTGCCGATGCTGAAGACCTGTATAATGCAGCTACCTTTGGTTACCAGGCCGGTGTGGGAATTGACCTGCTGAAGAAGATAACCATTGATGTAAGGTACGAGGGCGGACTCAATACTTTTGGAGATGAAGTCCAGGTAGGTACCGAGACTGTTACACTTGATGGCAGGAGCAATGCAATTCTTGTAAGCGCAGGAATAATGTTTTAATATCAGTTATTTACAGACAATAAACTCTCTTGTTTTCCAGGAGAGTTTTTTTTATTTTACTCGTTGTAATTATTAATTTATGAATGCTGATCCAGGTAGCGGCTTTTTTTCCCTGCAGGTCATATTGTCAATACTATACCTTATAACAGTTATTTTTGTATGCCTGTTAATAATTTTTGAGAACAGGGCCCCCGTAAAAACACTGTCCTGGGTGCTGGTTATTGCCCTTGTACCCTTTATAGGTATCCTGATATATATCTTCTTTGGCCAGAACTACCGTAAGCGTAAGATATTCTCCTCGAAAGGTGTGGTCGACACTGATTATCTTCATATGGCTGCCATCAAGCAGATTGAATCACTTGATACACGTCTTGAGACTAAACCGGATGAGATAAAATCGAGAAGGCACCTGATGACACTTATGCTGAATAATGAAAAATCGGTGCTAACTGATAATAATAGTATAAGCCTTCTGAAAAACGCCGGGGAGACATATTCGTCCATGCTTGAAGAAATAAGAGAGGCCAGACATCATATACATCTGCAGGTTTACAGGTTTGAGCCAGACAGCACCGGCAATGAGTTTTTAGACCTGCTGGTTCAAAAAGTATCCGAAGGTGTTGAGGTGCGTATAATAATTGATGATGTAGGCAGCTGGTCATTTAAGAATAGTCATATAGAAAAAATGCGCATGGCCGGGGTGCAGATCTTTCCTTTCTTTCCGGTACGCTTTCCCTTGCTGGCAAGCAAGATTAATTATCGAAATCACAGGAAGGTACTGGTGGTGGATGGAAAAACCGGTTTTATCGGGGGGATGAATATAGCTGATAAATATCTTTATGGTCTGCCCCGGCTTGGCAAATGGAGGGATACCCATCTTCGGATAAGAGGTGATGCAGTGGCCGGCATGAACAGAATTTTTTTAACAGACTGGTATTTCCTGAGCGGTGAGATACTGGTAAAACAGAAAAAGTACTTTCCGGTGCAGGAGGAAATGGAAGGAGACAGCTGGATACAGCTGGCAAGCAGCGGGCCTGACAGCGACTGGGCAAGTATTATGCAGGCTTATTTCTATGCTATTGCAACTGCCAGGGAGAAAGTATATCTGTGCACCCCCTATTTCTCTCCCAATGAGAGCATACTTAATGCTTTAAAGACTGCAGCTCTCAGTGGTAAGGATGTGCGGCTGCTTATCCCTGAAAAATCTGATTCACTTGTGGCCAACTGGAATACACGCTCTTATGTTTCAGAATTGCTCAATGCCGGTATCAGGGTTTATTTCTATGTATCAGGATTTAACCATTCCAAGTATATTGTGGTTGATGGTGTCTTTTCGTCTGTGGGCTCTGTGAATATAGATATGAGAAGCTTTGATATGAATTTTGAGATAACGGCCCTGATATATGATAAGGAATTTGCAGTTAAACTGGAAGAGGTTTTTATGGACGACCTGGGTAAAAGCAAGGAGGTATTACCTGGTCTCTGGGAAGGGAGGAGAAGAAGCGAAAAGTATAAGGAGAGCCTGTTCAGAATATTCGGACCCTTATATTGAACAGCTGATTTTTATAAAGGAGAACAAATGTTTATTGAGGAGTTTAAAAGTATGTGAGCACGCTTATTAAGGTGTTTCAGTCTTTATGAACAGTTCCTGTTTTGTGACAAAAGATTAAAGCTATGAAACTGAAGGAAGGTGAATGGTATGATTTTCTGGTTGAGAAAACAGTCAGGATGGGGGAGAATGATTATTACCTTCTCAAAGACCCTTACGGTGGTAAATATTTACTGGCAGGCAAACACTACAAGCATTATGGTATAAGGATAAAAAGTACCCTTAACTGCCGCGTTGATAAGATTAACTGCCGGGGGGAGGTATTCCTTGAGCCGGCCAATCCCTTTTATGAAGAGGGGAAGGTGTATGATTTTAAGATAAGTGGAAGAGATGTACGGGTTAATAAGGAAGGTGAACTGACACCCGTTCTGCTGCTGGATGATAAATTCGGTAATGAGTTGATTGTGCCAATCAATAAGGCCGGTAATTATGATCCTGAGAAAACTGATCATATTAGTCTGCCTGTAAAAAAGATAAATAAGGGACGGATTATTTTAACCGGTTCATCTGAGAAGGCCGGTGGTGAGCGTATTGAGGAAGATCGTTTATATGAGTTTTTTATATATGACAGGAAGAAAGGTCTGGATGGCAAGGATTATTTTCTTATCCGTGATCAGAATAATTCACACCATATAATACCTGCAGATCAGTACTCCTATTACGGTCTTGAGACAGGAAAATCCTTCAGGGGCAGGTTTATCAGTTATCACACTGCAGGTAAGCATAAGGTTGAGCCGCTGAACCCGTATTATAAACCCGGTGAAGTATATGAGTTTGACCTGGTCTCAGAAAGCAATATACCGGGTGACAGCGGCAAGCTGCTAATAGTGAGCGACAAGCATGGCCTGGAGCACGACGTCCATGTACCCTGTGATTACAGTCCGGGTAAAAAGCTGCAACTTAAAGTGGAAAAAATAAGAAAGGGATGGCCCTTGCTTATTCCATCAGTTTGAAATCTGACACTGAAGTCATATAAAGTGGCAATGATTCACCCGTGGGCATTACCATTGAACCCTCTGACTTCATGTCCGTATGATCTGAAACAAGAATACCTTCCCTGAAAGCGAAATAGAAATAACCGGTACCGCTGATATCAGCGTTGCTAATTATCATTCCCTGGGGAGTCTGGCTGCTGCCGGACCTTGTGCCTTTTATGCTGTAACTTATCTTATAACAGTCATACCCTGATATATTCTCTTTCGACTCGACTGTACTGGCATTGCTTATGATCATTTCTGCATTTTCTGTATCGGTATTGATGTTTATCGTATCGCTATACTGCCAGGTATAACCGATATGTATGTTTTCCCCGGGCAGCACCGGAAAAAGATTGGCGAAGCTCGATTTCATATTCGCCGTTTGCAAACCTGCTATGGTGTAACTCAGACTCTCAGCATTATCCAGGTCTTTATTATCCCCGTCCTGGTCCATGCTCATCATAAAACTTTTGCCTTTCATGCTGCTGATGTCCTCAGTAATATTACCCTGCATGGAACTGATTTTTATTCCAAGAGTGTCAATTGTTACATCAAGTATCAGGGTGCCATTTGAGATTCCTTTGCCGGCAGCAGTGAAGCCCAGGTTTGAGTTAATAATTGTGCTTATCTCCTGACCGCCAAAAACAACCGTCTGGTTTGTCTTTGATGTTTGATTGTAAGGATATACCTGATCCCCGGTATACAGGTATTCCAGGTTCTGCTCATTTGAAGAGCCCGCAGTCGTCATTTTACTGCATGAGACTGATACCAGGCTTATTATTAAACCCGTACCCAGTATTATCAGTGCTACGTTTTTCTTTATCATATCATATTATGTTATTGGTAGAGAAAGAATATTCATTGTTATTACAGCAGCAATAAATATAAACTATCAATAATATTCAATCTGTTAAATTTCAGATTTTTAATTAACCGTACTTAATTACAAATTTAATTTTTATTACTTAATATTCAATCAGATGATTAAATTTCTGGTACAAATAATTTTTGTTCGGCAGTGAACTGCAATTGATAAATCCCATTGACCACCGGTATAAGTTATCTTTTCCTGGCTTTCGGCTACATGTTATTCCTGTATTTTTCGGAATTGTATTATTTTTGTTCCGTAAAATCCAGACAATGAAGAAAAGGAGCTTATTCAAATGGGTGCTGATAATAATTGCATTTATTGCGCTGGCAGGTGCAGTATTTATCTGGAAGTCATTTTTCTCTCCTGTAGAGGTGGCTGAGGAGGGTATTGATATATATATTGCAGGGGATGCTGTTTATGAAGATGTAAAAGATTCCCTGAGGGCTGCCGGCATACTGGTTAATGAGCCTGCCTTTGATCTGCTCGCCAGGAGGAAAAGATATATGTCCAATGTAAAACCGGGTCACTATGTTATTACAGATAATATGAATAATAATGACATAGTTAACCTCTTGCGGTCGGGCAGCCAGACGCCGGTAAGGATAACATTCAATAATATCAGAACACTGGCAGGGCTATCGGGGAACCTGGGAAAGCAGCTGGCTATTGATTCAGCGGCTTTACATCAGGCGCTTATTAATGATTCTCTGTACAGTGATGAAGGTTTTACTAAAGAGACCATAATAGCAGCCTTTATACCGGATACATACGAGGTTTACTGGACTCTAACAGCCCGTGACCTTATATCCAGGATGATAAGGGAGTTCAGAACTTACTGGAACGGTGAGCGGACGCAGAAGGCGGAGGAGCTGGGGCTAAATCCTGTTGAGGTAAGCATACTGGCCTCAATTGTGGATGATGAGGTTCTGAAGGCTGATGAAAAGCCGAAGATTGCCGGTGTATACCTGAACAGGCTTAAGAGGAATATACCATTGCAGGCCTGTCCCACCATAAAATTTGCGCTGAATGATTTCACTATCCGCAGGGTGCTCAATAAGCATCTCAAGGTTGAATCACCGTATAATACCTATACCCGGACAGGCTTACCACCCGGACCTGTACGCTGTGCATCCAGGGAAGGGATCAGTGCGGTACTGAATGCAGAGAATCATAATTACCTTTATTTTGTTGCCCGCCATGATTTTTCGGGCTACCATCACTTCTCAACCAACCTGCGTGACCATATCAATTATGCCAATAAGTACCAGCTGGAACTTGACCGCCTCGAGATATACAAGTGATTATCAGATAATATTTACTTCCATGCTGAGTTTTATTCCTGACATTTCCTGTACCGATTCCATAATCAGATGGCTCAGCTTCAGGATCTCACTGCCTTCTGCGCCGCCAAGGTTAACCAGCACAAGGGCCTGCCTGTGATGTACAGCTGCTCTGCCCATCTTCCTGCCTTTCCATCCTGCTCTTTCGATAAGCCATGCGGCAGGTACCTTATACAGGCCATTACCCAGTTCCCATGAGGGTATATCACTGAATTTTTCCTTCAGTTTTGTAAACTGATCAGTGTCAAGGACAGGATTCTTGAAAAAGCTGCCTGCATTTCCTGTGACTGAAGGATCAGGCAGTTTGTCATTGCGTATTTTAATTACTGCATCTCTTACGGTGGCAAGCGTGGGTTGTCCCCTGCCTTTTATTTCCTGTTCAAGATTGCCGTATGACAGTTTAAACTTATGGGGAGGCCTGGTGAGCCTGAATTCGACCCTGGTGATAAGGTATTTTCCTTTCAGCTCATTCTTGAAGATGCTGTCGCGGTACCCGAAACTGCACTCCCCGGCGGCAAAAACCCTTCCGTCTCCGTTATCAAGGGAAACGGTATGAACGGCATTTATCATTTCCGATACTTCTGTCCCGTAAGCTCCGATATTTTGTATTGGTGCTGCCCCTGTATGTCCGGGGATACCTGAAAGATTCTCAAGTCCTCCCAGCTCGTTTCTAACAGTCCATTCAACCAGCCTGTCCCAATCCAGTCCGGCACCAACTGTTACTATGGCACTGTTACTGCTTATCTCGAGTATCTCAATATCATTGAAGAGGGCCTGGATTACGGTGCCATCATAATTCCCGGTGAAGAGTATATTGCTGCCGCCCCCCAGTATAAGGCAGCTGCCTGAACAGGCCTTTCCTTTTTTAAACAACTCTGTAGCCTGCTTCTCATTATCCAGGCTGATAAACTTTTTTGTACGGACATCAATCCCAAAAGTATTATATTTTTTCAGCGGGTAGTTATACTTTATCATTTGTATGTATTATTGGAGGGTGATTTTTAATCATCAGTAAATACTATCAGGCGGCTAATTTTTTATATAATTATTTTTCCTGAACCAGTCCAGGGCTTCCCGAACAGCCACCCGGATATCAGATTGGGGGAAGTTAAGCTCTTTTATTGCTTTATCCGCACTGTAAAAGTTTTTAACCGTAAGTATCCTGGAGTTATTATTATTCAATAGGACAGCCTTACCTGTCTGCGCTGCCAGCGAACCCAGTAATCCTGTTCCCCTTACCAGCCATGGCGGTATTATTACCTGTATCCTTTTAAAGCCTGTAATATCATCAACAATATCATAAAACTCACTGTAGCTCAGGTTGGAATTGGTAAGCAGGTATTTTTCGCCTGACCTTCCCTTTGTCAGTGCATCACAGGAAGCAAGTGCCACATCCCTGACAGGGACAAAATTTCTGCCCCCCGGGGTGATAAAGACAAACCTGTCCCTGTAGCCTATCAGTAACAGTTTGCCTGAACTGGGCTTTGAGTCGTAGGGACCGATCATAAATGATGGATTCAGTATTATCGCTTCTAGTCCTGATTCACTTTCTGCTTTCAGCACTTCCTGCTCTGCCCTGTATTTGCTTATTGCATAATATGAATTGGTATAGGGCTTCATCGCAGGTTTGTCTTCTGTGCCGGGATGTTCCCTGTTGCCATAACCAATAGAATTAGTGGTGCTTATATAAACCAGCCTCCTGATACCATTTTTTATGCAGGCATCAATAATATTTTTTGTACCATCCACATTAACTTTAAGGTAGTTTTCAAGGCGAAGCAGGGTAGGGTCCGTTATAGCTGCTGTATGAATAATATAATCACATCCTGATGATGCCTTAAGCATTTCTTCATTTGAAGTAAGATTGCCAAAAAAATACTCCGGTCTGGTACCCTTCAGCGAAAGTAAGCTTGCATTTTCCCTGACAAGGGCTCTTGCTTTTATATTTCTTTTTTCAAGTTGTCTTATTATATTGGATCCCAGCAGACCGTTTGCTCCTGTTACAAGTACTTTCATCTTTTTCTTCAGGTTATTATTTCATATAAAACCCCGGAACATTAATTTTAAAGATATCAATACCTCTTCATAATAAAAAGCCGCAAGGAAGAAATTTTATTACTTATGCCGTTATTAAGGGCCTCCGGCATATTTGTGCTGATATTAATGTTTTACCTTCAACTGACCTCCTTACTTCCTTTTTTAAGTTTCATTTTTAAAGAACACTTTGATTATTAAGGACGCTGTGCCGGCTTAATACTTGTTTCGTACACAAGAACAGAGGTAAGGAGATCAAACAATGCCATTCCAACTGATTTAAAAACCCTGGTAGCACCGTGTAAGTCTTTGTTTTTTAACAAGCTGCCTGCTTCAAGGAAAGCAGATTTATCCATTATCCCGTTTTCAAGGGGATAAATCAGGTCACCACTCTCTTTTAATCCATGTAAGGTATCTGTATATATTTTTCCTGCCAGCCTGAAGAGTGCATCCGGAAATTCTCTCATATCCTTTTTATATGAACCTATGCCGATAAATGTTTTTCCCCTGAGTATATCTTCATCATCGGGCAATACAGGTTCTTTTGAATTAGTGGCGGTTATTATTATATCTGACTTTTTGCAGACCTGTTCTGTGCTCCCCGCAATATTGATCTTTATATCAGGATATTCCATGCTGAAGCTTTTTGTAAACATCCTGCAGGAATCGTCCCGGCAGTCAAAAACTGTTATTTCCTTTATTTTTCTCTCTGAACATGCAAAGAGAGCCTGGTGAAGGCCCTGGGTACCCAGACCGATAACTCCGAGGGAGGAGGCATTAAGCGGTGAAAGATGTCTTACCGCAAAGCCGCCCACAGCAGCTGTTCTCATT